>JBGGMZ010000325.1:0-13430 GCA_041287745.1 Chthoniobacter sp.
TCTACGAGCTGGGCATCGATGAGCAGGGCGAAATCTTTTACACGATGAAATTCGTCCGGGGAAACTCGCTCAAGCGGGTCCTCGAGTTTCTCGGCTCCAGTGATCCAGAGACGGTGCGGCAGTGGCCCTTGAGCGCGCTGCTCACGGTCTTTCAAAAGATCTGCGACGCGCTGGCCTTTGCTCATTCCAAGGGAGTCATTCATCGCGACCTCAAGCCGGCGAATATCATGCTCGGCGAGTACGGCGAGGCGCTGGTCATGGATTGGGGGCTGGCGAAGCTGATCGGGCGCGAGCAGCACCGGACGGGAAAGATCAAGCTGGACCCCATCGAAGAAGTAGAAGCCCACGAACCCACCGATGCCGACGCCACCACCATCGGCCCGACCATCTCCGGAACTGTCATGGGCACACCACAGTACATGCCGCCCGAGCAGGCCAATGGCGAAGTAGAGATGATGGATGAGCGCACCGATATCTACGCTCTCGGTGCGATCCTTTACTACATCCTCGCCTTGCGCCCGCCTTTCCACGGGCGAAGCAATGCGGATGTCGTGCAGAATGTGCGCGCCGGCCGCATCGTGCCTTTCGCCGAGGCGTGTGGGAAAAGACGCCTGCCGCACTGGCCGGACGCGCGCCTGCCTGAGTCGCTGACTGCCGTGGCCCTGAAAGCGATGTCGTTTGAAAAGGCGGATCGCTACCCCACTGTCCAGGCGCTGCAGGTCGAAATCCGCGCGTATCAAAACGGCTTCGCAACGCTCGCGGAAAATGCAGGCGCATGGAAGGTCATCCATCTTTTCTTCCGCCGCCATCGTACTGCCTCGGTGGCGGCTGCGCTGGTGCTGCTTTCCGGTGTCGTCTTCTCCGTCTACCTTTACCGTGCGCGAAACAAGGCGGAGGAAGCCTCGCACCAGGCGCGCATCGCCAAGGACGTGGCGGACAAGCAGCGCGACGTCGCGGAAAATCAGCTCTATCTCTCGGATATGTTGCAGGCCGGACGCCAGTTGGTGGATGGCCGTCCCGAGGCGGCCCACCGTCTTCTGGAGCGTCACCAAAGGGAACCCAGCGGTCGCGACCTGCGGGATTGGGAATGGTTCTATCTCGCGGGTCAGGCGAGCCAGGATCGACTGCGCGTGAATGCCCACCCTGGCGGTGTGCTCGCGCTCGCGGCCAGCGCGGATGGGGCGCGCCTCGCCACCGGAGGCGCAGATGGCCAGATCGCCCTTTGGAAGACACGGGGCCTCGTGCCGCAGTGGCGCACGCAGGCCCATTCCGGCAGTGTGCTGACGATCTCCCTGAGCACGGACGACAACTACATCGCCTCCGGCGGCGCGGACGGTTACGTGCGGATCTGGAGTATCAAAGATCACAAAACCGTCGCCGAAAGGCGGATCGGCGTGGGAAACCCCGTACGCAGCGTGGCGTGGCGGCCGGGCAGCGACAGCCAGCCCACGCTGGCGATTGGCAGCCTCGAAAAAGACCTGCTCATCTGGCACCCCTTCGCCGATGGCGACGCCGGCGTGCCCGAAGCTCTCGCCACGACGACGCAAGGCATCGCCTCGCTCCACTGGTCCGGGGATGGCTCGCGGATCACCGCCGGCGAGACCGATGCGGATACGACGCTTGAGGTCTTCGACTTTGCCACACGCCAGAAGTTGCTTTCGACCTCAGCCGGTGCGGGCAATGACGTCTACGCCGCCGCGCTGAGTCCCGATGGGAAGTATGCCGCGGCCGGCTCCAAAAACCTGGCCGTCTCCGTCTTCGAGGTCAGCAGCAAGACACGTAAATTTTTCTCGCCGATGCATCACGGCTTCGTCAGCGCCCTCGCCTGGCGGCCGGATGGTTCCCAACTAGCGAGTGCCAGCCACGACGGCACCATCCGCATCTGCTCGCCGAAGAACGGTTCCGAAGTCTCCCAAGTAATCAATGGTCACGATGGCGAGGTGAATGCGCTCGCATGGATCAAACTTCCCCCGCAGGATGGCGCGACTGGAACGACGGCACTCTTTTCCGGCGGAGCCGATGGCACGTTGCGCGCATGGCTGCCTGCCTCCGCGGAAGACACCGTGCTCAGCGTGAAATCCGGCAACTGGGTGGCCGGCGCACAATGGGACCCGAGCGGTTCCCGCGTGGCGATGGTGAATTTCAAGGACCGCGTCTATATTGCCGATCCCGTCACCGGCCTGAATTTTCCGGTCTATGCCACGCGCAGCAATCTTTTCGACGTGGCGTGGTCGCCGGATGGATCCCGCTTTGCCACCGCCTCGCGTGGCGCAGGGTTGATCGAGGTCTTCGATGCCGCTACCGGCTGCCCTGTGGGCTCGTATTCGCTGACCAAGGCCGTCCGGGTGGCATGGAGCGCCACCGGCCGTTACCTCGCAGCTGCCGGCCTGGAATCGACGCGGATTTGGGACACGCGCAACGGCTCGCTCGTAACCACTATCCTGCGGCCGACGAAGTCTCTCGCGTGGTTTCCGGACGAGCATCGTATCGCGCTCGGCGGCACCGACGGAGCCATCCAAGTGTGGGATGCTTTTGCCGGTACTATTCTTGCCACATGGAAAGAGGCCTCGCCTGTCGCCCCCGGCACTATCGTCTCGGAATTTGAGCCGCCGCACGCCGTCTTCGATCTGCGATGGAGCACCGGGGGGCGTTACCTCGCCTTTGGTACGCAGGATGGCCTCGCCAACATCCTCGACGGCGAAACGGGCAAGTTGGTCCGCACGCTTCCCGGGCACAGTAGCGGTGTCTGGCGCATCGCTTGGAGCCCGAGCGGCCAGCGCCTGGCTACTGCTGGGCAGGATGGCACGGTGCGCATCTTTGCCACGGATAGCGGCGGACAGGTGGCGCAGATCGCTCACGGCTTGGGGAACTCCGAACTGGAAGCGCTCGACTGGAGCCCCGATGGACAGCAAATGCTCAGCGGCGGATACGACACTGTTGTGCGGATTCGCGACGCACAGCGCGGCGTGCACATCGATGCGATCGACCATCTCACCGCCTACCGGAATAGCTATCCCAAGGACTTGGAAACCCTGCGCAAACTCGCCCAGACCTACGCTCAGCTCGGGTGGGTGGACAACGCGCGTCTCACCTTCGGCCTTGTGCATAGCATCGCGCCAGACGACGCCAGTTCGCGCACCGCGGCCGCGGATGCAGAAGCCGCCTTCGCCCGGGCGCTGGATACGCCCTCTGCCGACTGGATGTCATCGCCCGCGCTGCTTGGAGAAAAGCGCCGCGCGCTCGAGCTACTCGGCATAGTCCAGGATAGCTGGGAGGCTAATCAGCCCGAAGTCGCCCTCCGCGCTTATCGGGACCTTCTCCGTATTCCGAGTGCAGTAACGCTGTTGCCCTACGCATCGAGCTACATCAGCCGCGCGCGGTGGACGGCCACCTGGTTTACTTCCCGGACTGATCCTCTCGGCGATCTCACCGCATGGCGCGCGCTCGCTCGCGATTCGGAGGCCGTGAAGGCCAATGTGCGTGCGCTTGCTTTCCCGTATCTGAATGGCGGCCCCAAGGCGTTGAACCTGAACAACGACCTGAACGAACGCGGTCCCGTGGCAGATCACTTCGGCATGATCGCCACCGCCAAGTTTAAGTTGCCGATCGGCAAGTGGCGCTTTCATGTCTCGGGTGCCGGTGGCGTCCGGGTGCTGATCGACGGCAAAGTCGCGCTCGAGAACTGGACCCCAGACGCACCGACCGAAAAATTTGGCGATTTCGAGACGCCGACTGCCGGCGAAGTGGAAATCACCGTCGAGCATTTCGTCGTCAATCCCGTCCCCGGTTTCCTCTTCCTGATCGCTCCAGCCGATAACTAAGGCGGCCGGCGCAAGGGCGGCCAAAATCCTATCCTGCCGCTCGCTCGACCGCCGCGCGCAGTGCCCCAAATTTGCTCTTCGCCGCGGCTTCGCTCACTGGGGCGCTCAAGATCTGCGTGGCGTCGCGATGGTTGATCCATTCCGGCGGCAATTCCTTGATGAACGAGCTCGCCATGCACGGCATGGCGCTGCCGTATTTGATGCGATTCCGGCACCAAGACATGGCCAGCGTCTTCCGCGCGCGGGTGATCCCCACGTAAAGCAACCGGCGCTCTTCATCCACTGTGCCCTCGAGTTTCGAGCGATCGTGCGGGATCAAGCCCTCCTCAAGTCCGATGAGGTAAACGTGCGGATACTCCAGGCCCTTCGCCGCATGCAGCGTAATGAGCGTCACGCCGGAACCTTTCGCATCGTCATCGTCGTCTTCGCGCTCCTGACGCAGGCTCATCTCGTCGAGGAAGCCTCGCAGACCCTCGGTCGAGCGCCCTTGGTAAACTTCAAACGACTTCATCATTTCCACCAGGTTCGTCTCGCGGCTCAAGGCCTCCTCGGGCGTCTTGCAAGTGCGGCGCAAATCTTCCATGTAACCGGTCTCCTTGATCAGTTCGCGCAGGACCACTGCGTGATCGGAAAGCGGCGTGTTCAGCTTCGTTTCGAAGCCGTCGAGCAACTCGGTGAAACGATCGATCGAGTCCACCGTCCGCTTCATCAGCGTCGAGCGGAATTCCTCATTGCGCAGTGCGTCAAAGACGCTGCACTTGTTTTTGGCACTGAATTCCGTGGCGTTCTCCACCGTGGTCGAACTAATACCGCGCGCCGGCGTATTGATGATGCGCAGCAGCGAAACGTCGTCGTCCGTATTCACGAGGCAGTTCGCGTAGGCGAGGAGATCCTTCACTTCGCGCCGGTCGAAGAAGCTTTTCCCACCGATGATGCGATACGGGATGTTGAGCTGGCGCAGGTTCGTCTCGATCAAACGCGACTGCGCGTTCATGCGGAAGAGGATCGCGAAGTCTTCGTGCCCGGCGCTTTCCGTGACCGCGCGCTGGGCAATCTCATTGGTAATAAATTCCGCCTCCTGGCGATCGTCACTCATCCCCACGATGCGGACCTTCTCTCCATCGCCCGCCGCGCTCCAGAGCTTCTTCGGACGACGCCGCGGGTTGTTTTTAATGAGATGGTTCGCCGTATTCAGGATCGCGTTCGTAGAGCGGTAATTTTGCTCCAGCTTTACGACCACCGGGTCCGGGAAGTGCGCCTCGAACTCGAGAATATTGCTCACCTCAGCACCGCGCCAGCCGTAGATCGACTGATCGTCGTCGCCTACCACCGCTATGTTTGGCCGATGGCCGGGCTGATCTGCGGAAGGCTTCGCGAGCATGGTCACGAGTTCGAGCTGCAAGCGGTTCGTATCCTGAAACTCGTCGACCATGAGATAGCGGAATCGCCGGTGCCAGCGGTCGCGTACATCCGCATGCTCCGAGAGCAGCTTCACGGCGAGCAACAGCAAGTCGTCGAAATCCACTGCGTTCAGCGTCTTCAATTCCGCCTGATAGCGCGCGAAGACCGCTCCGGCCAGCGACTTCTCATCGCCCGGCGTCGACTCCCGCCAGCCGTTGTTCTTCGCCTTGGAAATCAGGTTCTTCGCGACATTCGGGTCGAGCTTCTCGTCCTTCGCCGCTGTGCGGGTGATGATCTTTTTGATCAAGCCCATCTGGTCGCCTTCGTCGTAGATGGAGAAATTCTTTTTCCAGCCGAGCTTCTCGATGTCCTGCCGCAGGATGCGCACGCAGAGCGCGTGGAAAGTCGACATGGTCACCTTCTTCGCCCGAGCTGGCTCGATCATCTTCGCCAGACGCTCGCGCATTTCATCCGCGGCCTTGTTCGTAAACGTCACTGCGAGGATATGTGCGGGATCCACTCCCTGCGAAATCAGAAACGCCACGCGCATGGTGATCACGCGCGTCTTGCCCGTGCCCGCCCCGGCGAGGATCAGCAACGGGCCTTCCGTCGTGCGGACTGCCTGTTCCTGTTCGGGGTTGAGATCAAAAAGCGAGAAGCCGGACATAAAGCGCGCACAGATTGCCCCCGCCTGCGCCTCGCGCAAGTGCGCCCTCACAAAAGTTTTCCAGCCCCACTTTTCGCTTGCTTAGCGACCCGCTGACGAGCGCCCGTCTCGCGCTCTCAAACTATCTCACACTTCGTGCAAACTCCCCGATCACCGCCGGGTAAAGCTTGTGCTCGGCGACCTGAATCCGGGCGTGCAATTCCTCCGCGCTATCGCTTGGGAAGACCGGCACGCTGCTCTGCGCAATCACCTCTCCTGTATCCATGCCGGAATCCACGTAGTGCACCGTGCAACCGGTCTCGTGCGCACCGGCCACCAGCGCCTGCTTCCATGCTTCCAGGCCAGGGAATGCCGGCAGCAACGAAGGGTGGATATTGATGATCTTCCGGGGAAAAGCTTCCAGCAGCGGCGTCTTGATCATCCTCATCCAACCCGCCAGCACCACGAGTTCCACACCGGCCTCTTTTAGCAGATTCACGAGACGATCTTCCGCCTCGGGTTCCAGCTTCGTCTTGAACTTGCCCGGCGCGACGTACTCCGCACGCATGTGCCTCTCCCGCGCCAGGGTGAGAATGCCCGCGCTCTCCACATCACTGATCACGATGCTCACTTCGGCATCCAGCGCGCCGACTTTGATCGCATCGGCGATCGAGCGAAAATTCGACCCCTTGCCGGATCCGAGAACACCCAGTTTCAGCTTTTCCATTTTTCAATGATGTTGGTCGTCGATTTACCCGGCACCAGCGACAGGATGCGAATCTCCGCGCCGACGTCCTGCAATGCACCCCGTTCGCCTGGGTCGAGACTTTCCACTGTGTAGTCGCCACCCTTGGCATACACCTGCGGACGAATCGTGCGCACCAGGTCGGTGACGCGCTCGTTGTGAAAAATGGTCAGGAAATCGACACATCCCAGAGCTCCAAGCACTTCGGCTCGGTCTTGTTCGTCGTTGATCGGCCGGGTCGGACCTTTCAGCGCGCGCACGCTGCTATCGCCATTTACCGCCACCAGCAGCGCATCTCCCAGCGCCCGGGCGGCTTGCAGATAGCGGACGTGCCCCACATGCAGCAGGTCGAAGCACCCGTTGGTAAACACGAGCCGCTTGCCCTCGGCGGCGAAACGATCGCGCAGGGCAGCCAATTCTTCGGGTGTCTGCAATTTCAAGGTCATGTGGCGCGCAACATAAAGGCGGCGCTTTCCCCGTAGCCAGCGCAAATCCGCCTGTGCTAACTTGCCCAACTTATGCACGACCCCCGTTTCGACAAATTGGCTCACGGCCTCGTCAATTTCTCCACCAAGCTTGGCAAGGGTGAAACCGTCCTGATCGATGCCTTCGATATTCCGCCGGAGATGACCGTTGCGCTGATTCGCGCCGCACGCGACGCCGGTGCCGTGCCCCTCGTGCAAGTCCACCAGTCCCGTGTCGCCCGCGAGATGGCCCTCGGCGCGCAGGAAGAGCAGCTCGACATCGTCTCCCACATCCAGCTCGCGCAGATGAAGAAGATGAACGCCTACATCGCCGTGCGAGGTGGGGACAATATCACCGAGCTCTCCGACGTGCCGCCGGAAAAGATGAAGCTCCTTTCCAAGAAGATGAAGCCGGTGCTCGACTGGCGTGTGAAGAAGACCCGCTGGTGTGTGCTGCGCTGGCCCTCCGCCAGCATGGCGCAGAGCGCAGGCATGAGCACGGAGGCCTTCGAGAAATTCTTCTTCGATGTCTGCACGCTCAACTACGCCAAGATGCAGCCTGGCATGAAGGCGCTGAAAGCCGCCATGGAATCGACCGACGAAGTGAAGCTCAATGGCCCCGGCACCGACCTGCGCTTCTCAATCAAGGGCATCAAGGCCGTCCCCTGCGGCGGCACGCACAATATCCCCGACGGCGAAGTCTTCACCGCTCCGGTGCGCAATTCCGTGCAAGGTGTCATCACGTACAACGCACCGACCATCTACCAGGGCACCGCTTTCGACAACGTGCGGCTCGAGTTCAAGGACGGCAAAATCGTCAACGCCACGGCTAACAACACCGAGAAGCTGAACGCCATTCTCGATAGCGATGCCGGCGCGCGCTACATCGGCGAATTCGCCATCGGCTTCAATCCTTACGTTCTGCATCCGATGCGCGACATCCTTTTCGACGAGAAGATCAACGGCTCGTTCCACTTCACGCCGGGCCAGTGCTATGAAGAGACGGAGAATGGCAACCGTTCGCAGGTCCACTGGGATCTCGTGAACATCCAGCGCCCCGACTACGGTGGCGGCACCATTCACTTCGACGGCAAGCTCATTCGCGAAAATGGCCGCTTCATCCCCAAGGCGCTTCAAGCCTTGAACCCCGAGCGCTTGAAGTAACCGCGGCCCTCTCGTTCCCCCATGAACGCACCGCGCTTCGCGCTGGCGATGCTGGCCTTGCTCATGGGCGTCCTCGGCGGCGCGCGACTCCATGCACAGGAGTCGAGCTCATGGTTCGCTGAACTACTGAACCCGGAGCTGCGCCACATCGAGCAAGAGCGCACCAAAGGCGAACGCGAACTCAACCGCCTAGGCACGCCCGTGGTGGGCTTGACCGCGGAGCAGTTTGGCTACCAACACCCTCGGCTCGATGCCCCGCCGCTCAATCCCGGCTGGGTGCAAGTGGACCTGCGCACGACGCAGCCTATCGACTGGATCGCGCTCGTCCCGGCGCAGCTCGATTTCCAGTCTTTCGACCGCACCGCCTACGGCTTCCCGAAGCGCTTTCGGGTGGATGTTTCCGACGACCGCGAATTCATCACTTTCACGACGGTCGCAAACTTCACGGAGTCCGATTTCCCCGACCCCGGAATCGCCCCCGTGGCGGTAAAGCTCGCCGGGCAAAACGCGCGCTACGTGCGCGTGACAGTCACAAAGTTCGCGCTCGAGAACGGGCAGTACTTCTTCGCCCTCGCGGAGCTCATGATCCTTTCGGGCAACCGCAATATCGCGATCAATCGCCCGGTGAGCGTCTCCGGCCGATATGAGCTACCGCCGCGCTGGTCGCAGCAAAATCTCGTGGATGGACGCACACCACTCGGGCCGCCGATCCGCCGTGAGTTGCTCGCCTATGACGGCATGTTCACCGATGTGCCCGCCGACAATTCCGCGCCAGTCATGCAAGTCGACCTTGGTCGCACTTACGAACTGCAAGAGATCCGCCTGCATCCGGTGCACGCACGCATTGGCGCCGATATGCCGGGCTTCGCCTTCCCCAAGGCCTTCCGTCTCGAGGCCAGCGCGGATGCCAGGTTCACCACCCCGGTCACGCTTTTCGAAAGCCTCGACTTTTCCAATCCCGGCAACAATCCCGTGACCATTCCCGTGAGCGGTCAAGCGCGCGCCGTGCGCATAGTTTTTCTCAGCGGCCCGCAGCGACGCTTTGGTCTCTCGGAGATGGAGGTCTACGCCGGGGGCGTGAATGTCGCGCGCAAGGGCAAGGTCACAGCCACTCCCGATACGGCGCCCATGAGCAAAGCGTGGCCACGCTCGCTGCTGATCGATGGCTACACCAGCTACGGACAGCTCATGGAACTGCCCGACTGGCTGGCGATGTGGACCCGACGACGTGAACTTCAGAGCGAGCTCGGCACGCTGGCCAATCGCCGCGCTCAGCTCAGCGAACGAACCCTCAATCGCGGCCTGCGTATCCTCGGCATCCTCGCCGCCGGTCTTGCGCTCGGGGCCTTCCTCCTCTCAATCCGCTCACGACAGCGCCGCAAAAACGAGATCGAGGAACTGCGCATGCGCATCGCCCGAGATTTGCATGATGAAATCGGGAGCAATCTCGCCAGCCTAGCCGTGACCGGTGAGATCGCGGCTGAGGAAGCGACTGACGACACGCGCGAGGACTGGCGCGAAGTGCAGCGCGTGAGCCGAGAAAGCATGGAGGCCATGCGTGAAGTGCTGTGGGTGCTCGGCGCCCGCGAGGAGGCTGGCGTCGACCTGGCCACCCGTCTCCAGCGCACTGCCCAGCGCATGCTCGCCCGGCAGGAAATCCATTGGCAGGCACCACCAGCAAATCCGCCCGCCGATTGGCCTGCCGAGGCCCGGCGCGAAGTCTTCCTCTTTTATAAGGAAACCCTCGCCAATATCGTGCGCCATTCCCGCGCCAAGCGCGTGGAGCTGGGCGCCCGGATCGAGAGCCGTGAATTTGTGCTCACCGTGCACGACGACGGCGTGGGCTTCGATCCGTCTCACGTGCGCGAAGGCATCGGCTTGAAAAACCTGCGCGAGCGGGCACGCGACCTCGACGGGCATTTCACCATTGAATCCACCGCGGAAGCCGGCACCACAGTGACCCTACGAGCACCGATCTAAACGGATCGCCTAGAACGTACCTTGAAAACCGGCGCCGGAGGAGAGGAATCCCCCCACCGTATTGGCCGCCTTCAGCGCAGGAGACAGCTCGCCGTTGGCCTCCTTGTTCACATTGCGATCCGCCTCCTGCATCTTCCACTGGTTCTCCTGCTCCGTCGTCTGGCAACCGGAGAGAACACACCCGGCGCAGAGCAGGCACAGTAGCCAGGAGGGCGTCGAAAATTTCCGGGGCGAAGGGCTCATAACGAATCGGAAGGCTATCTATACCGCGCTCCCGCTGCCTGTCACCTCTGTTGAAAAAGGATGACATTCTCTCCCCAATGCGCGACGTGTAGGCGAACCGCTGTTCGCCACTCATGCCACACGTCTGGATCGTAGAAGATAATGCCGCCTTTCGCCGCGCTGCCACGCGCGCGCTTTCGTCGCGCAGTACTTTCTGCGGCGTGCGAGCCTTCGAACGCTGCGAAGACGCCCTCGAAGCCCTGCCCACAGCCGATCCAAAACCGGAGGTCATCCTCCTCGACGTCGGCCTTCCCGGCATGGATGGCCTGCAGGGCATCCGCGAATTCAAGGCCGTGCTGCCCGAGGCCGCGATGCTCGTGCTCACCGTCTTCGAGGACGACGACAAGATCTTCCGCGCAATCCTCGCCGGCGCCTCCGGCTACCTGCTCAAGTCCGAGCCCATGGCTCGCGTCGCTGAAGCCATCGAGCAAGCGCTCGCCGGTGGCTCGCCAATGAACCCGCGCGTCGCCCGCCGCGTGCTCGAGATGTTTTCCAAGCTCAACCCCGAGAAGAAGGATTACGGCCTTACGGAGCGTGAAACCTCCGTCCTCGAGCTCATGGTCGAAGGCCTCGGCAAAAAGCAAATCGCCGACCGCCTCGACCTAAACCAGCACACCACGGATTACGTGATGCGCTGCATCTACAAAAAGCTTCACGTCAACGGCATGACCGCCGCCGTCTCGATCGCGTTGAAGGAAGGCATCATCGCCCGGTAGAGCTCCCCTGCAGCGGTCCCGACAAGGTCGCCATGTTTTCTTCGGGTCGTGTCACACACCCGGTGCGCTGCATCATGTGCGATTTCTCATCATCGCACCGTGGAACATTTGTCTTCGAGCGATAAGCCCAGCTCATCAAAGAGGGTGAAATCGAAGCTGGCTCGAAAATTTTTCACCCCGATTGACTACGATTCACCACGACCAGCTTGGATTGGGCTGGATCGGCCACGATCAGGGCAACTCCGCACCGCGGTCCAAATCCGCTGTTCCACAAGGACCAGCGAGCAACATTCTCCAGTGCGATTAGGCACGATCAGGTGCGACCAGCTACGATCACCCTGGATCGCTTCCTGTTTTCAGGAGCAGCGTCCAAAGCAGCCAGCGCTCCTGTAAGGGAAGCTGCCAGCTTCCCAACTACGCGCAGCGTTCCGCCGCCCCCGTCCATCGCGCCGCGTCTTAGACATCAAAGAACGGTGGGCACGGATGCGCGCGCTGAATTTGTTCATTTGAACATATTTCACACGCCACTGTCAATCTCTGTCTCAAGCTGACAAATCCGGGAACGGCCGTCGCTCGGAGAGCGCCGCTACAGCACCCCACCGTTACGCGCTCTCGTATATTGCGGCCCCGGAGGGCGGGCACCAAGATGCGCCCCGATGCTCCGCCGTCGCCTCCCCCACTTTCTCCCCACCGTAATCTGGCTCATCGCCAGCACCTTGGGCCACGCCGCCGAACCAGGCACGGTCGATTTCAACCGGGACATCCAGCCGATCCTTTCGGAAAACTGCTACCACTGCCACGGCCCCGACGGGAACGCCCGCAAGGCCAAGCTCCGGCTTGATCGCAAGGAAGGCGCTTACGGCAAAAACGAGGACGGCCGCGCCATCGTCGCCCCGGGCAAGCCGGATGACAGCGAGCTGATCTCCCGCATCCTCAGCACGGACAAGGACGAGGTGATGCCCACGCCGAAGTCCAATCGCAAGTTGACCGATGCGCAGAAAACGCTGCTCAAGAAATGGGTCGAGCAAGGCGCCACTTGGGCCGAGCATTGGGCTTTCGTCGCGCCGAAAAAAGCCGAGGTGCCGAGGCCCGATCCCTCACTCGGCACCGTCCGCAACGTCATCGACGCCTTCGTCCTCGAGCAACTCGCGAAGGAAAATCTCAAGCAAGCTCCTGAGGCCGACAAAGCCCGCCTGCTCCGGCGCGTCACCCTCGATCTCACCGGCCTCCCGCCCTCTCCGCAGGAGCTCGATGCCTTCCTCGCCGATGCCGCACCCGATGCTTACGAGAAAGCCGTCGACCGCCTGCTCGCCTCGCCGCGTTACGGCGAACGCATGGTGTGGGAGTGGCTCGACGCCGCCCGTTACGCCGACACCAATGGCTACCAGGGCGACCCCACTCGCGCGATGTGGTACTGGCGCGATTGGGTGATCAAGGCGCTGAACGACAACATGCCTTTCGACCGCTTCACGGTGGAGCAACTCGCCGGCGATCTTCTGCCCGAACCCACGCGCGACCAGCTCATTGCCACCGGCTTCCACCGCAATCACATGATCAACGGCGAGGGCGGCCGCATCCCCGAGGAATCGCGCGTCGATTACGTGATGGACCGCGTAGAGACGACCGGCACGGTGTGGATGGGGCTCACCTTCAACTGCTGCCGCTGCCACGATCACAAGTTCGACCCGATCAAGCAGCGCGAATACTATCAGCTCAGCGCGTATTTCAATTCCATCGAGGAAACCGGCGGCAACGACGCGGGTGGTTACGCGAAGCCCATCGTGAGCCTCGCCACCTCCGAGCAGCAGGCGAAGATCGATGAGGCCAAGGCCACCGAGACCGCGGCCAACAAAGAGCGCGATCAACTTCAAAAAGATCTGATCAAGGACCAGGTTGCGTGGGAGCAATCGATCCGCAGCGACAACACCAAGCTCGCCGAGGTCGAGTGGCACACGCTCACGCCCAGCGAAGCCACCAGTGAAAAGGGCGCGACGCTCACGAAGCAGGCGGACGGTTCCATCCTCGTCAGTGGCACAAATCCCGATACCGACGACTTCATCATCATCGCCAGCACCGCTCTGCGTGGCCCGACTGCCGTCCGGCTCGAAGCGCTGGCGGACGATTCGCTCGCCAGCGGCGGCCCCGGTCGCGCGCCGAATGGAAGCTGGGTGCTCACCGAGTTCAAGATGCTCGGCGAGGGCAAGCCGGTGG
>JBGGMZ010000326.1:0-12357 GCA_041287745.1 Chthoniobacter sp.
AGGCGTCCCGCGAACGCATCCGCAAACGCTACAACGTGCTTGCCGAGCAAAACGTCCTCACCAACGAAGCTTCTTCCGCCTCCCGATAATGCGCCGCGCCGTTTTTCTCCTCGTCTGCCTTCTCTTCACCGTAGCCCGCGATGTACGGTCGGAAGAAGTGAAACCCGAAGTGCCGTATTCCGTGGTGCGGGTCAATGTCACCCAGCAGCCGTGGGATTTCGCGCGTCCGTGGGGCAAGCGCCCGCCCTACTCGCGCCGGGCGATCGGTACGGTCCTCTCGGAAAATCGCGTGCTTGTGACTGCCGAGTTGGTGGCCAATGCCAATTACGTCGAGCTCGAGGCCCCCGATGGCGGGCTGAAAGTTCCCGCGACGGTGGAAGTGGTGGATTACGAGGCCAACCTTGCGCTGCTCAAGGCCGAGGACCCCGCATTCCTCAAGCCTTTCAAAGCGCTCGAGCTCACGCACGCTTTCATCGGCGACACGCTTTCGGTGTGGCAGCTCGAGAGCACCGGGATCTTGCTGGTGACGAAGGGCCAGATGACGACGGCGGAGGTGACCCGCTACCCGATCGATGATTCTCCCCTGCTCGTCTATCGCATGACGACACCGCTGCAATTCCGCGACAGCAGCTTCACCCTGCCGGTCGTGAAAGACGGGAAGCTCGCCGGCTTGATCATGCGTTACGACAACACGACGAACAACGCGGAAATCCTGCCGGCGCAGGTCATCGAGCATTTCCTCCAAGACGCGAAGAAAGCGCCCTACGAAGGCTTCGCTCGCGTGGGCATTTACTCGTCCCCGACACGGGATCCGCAGTTCCGCCGATATCTTGGCTTGGATGGCAACATCGTCGGTGGCATCTACGTTTCGGATGTCCAGAGCGATAGCCCGGCAGCCAAGGGCGGGCTCGAAAAGGGCGACGTGCTCCTGCAGGTCGACGGTCAGGCCGTGGACCAGGATGGCAACTACAAGGACCCCGAGTACGGCAAGCTTGCTCTCGCTCACCTTTTCTCGACCCGGCACTACGATGGCGATGTCGTGAAATGCATCGTCTTCCGCAAGGGCGAGAAGAAGGAACTGAGCGTCACGCTCAAGCACCGGCCGGTGGAGAGCTATGTCATCGAGCCGTATGTGATCGATCGTGCGCCGAAGTTCTATGTGCTGGGCGGTCTGGTGCTCGAGGAATTGTCTCGGCAGTATCTCAAGGAGTATGGTGCGGAGTGGCAGAAGAAGGCGCCGGAGCAGTTCGTCTATTTCGATCGCCAGCAGAATGAGCTCTTCAAGGACGGCCCAAAGAAAATCGTCTTCCTCAATCGCATACTGCCGTCGGACATCACGGTGGGATATGAGGAATTGAACCAGCTGATCGTGAAAAAGGTGAATGGCATGGACATTCAATCGCTGGCCGATATTCCAGCGGCCTTGAACAGGGCGACCAATGGCCTCCACAAAATCGAGTTCGACGGAGAGCCGCGCATCATCTACCTCGACGCCGCACAGGTCTCGGCCAATGAAGCCGCCTTCCAGCAGAAGTACCGGCTGCCCGCGCTGCAGCGCTTGGACTGATTCCGGAGACTCGGAGATTTGAGCACCTCGTCTTTTCCTTGGGCCGCCCTGTTTGATTGGGATGGCGTCATTATCGACTCTTCCTCCCATCATGAGGAGAGCTGGGAGCGCCTGGGCCGCGAGGTCGGCAAGCCACTTCCAGAAGGACATTTCAAGCGGAGCTTCGGTCGGAAGAATGAGATGATCATTCCGGAGATTCTCGGCTGGACCAATGAGCAGCCGGAGATTCACCGGCTCTCGTTGCGCAAAGAGGCACTCTATCGTGAAGTCGTCGCCGACCGAGGCGTGGAGGCTCTACCCGGCGTGCGCACGTGGCTGGAGCGCTTGCGGGACGCGGGCATTCCATGCGTGATCGGATCCTCCACACACCGGGAGAATATTCAGCTTTCGCTCGGGATGATCGGGCTGGCGGAATTCTTCGCCGGCGCGGTCACGAGCGAAGACGTGAAGCAAGGCAAGCCGCACCCGGATGTTTTTCTGAAGGCTGCGGCCAAGGCCGGAGCAGATCCGGCACGCTGCGTGGTTTTCGAGGATGCACTCGTCGGCATCGCCGCTGCGCATGCGGGCGGAATGAAAGTCGTCGGCGTGGCTACAACGCATCCGCCGGAGGAACTCTCGGCGGCTGACGTGGTGGTGCGTCGCCTGGACGAACTCGAGGTGGCGCAATTGACGAAGCTGTTCGTGTAAGACGGGAACCAGCGTCAGCGCATCGCTCAAATCCGCTCCAGCACTACCGCGCCACGGGCTGCGGAAGCTGCGGTCTGAAAGTGGGTCAGCCCGATTGCCAGCGCATCTGCCGCGTCCGCCGATGGCGTCTCCGTCAGTCCCAGCAACGCGCGGACCATAAATCCGACCTGCGCCTTATCCGCCCCACCCCGCCCCACTACCGACTGCTTCACGCGGCGCGGCGCATATTCATAAATCGGCAGGCCATGGCCCGCCGCCGCCAGTAGGGCGGCACCCCGGGCGGCTCCGAGCGTGATCGCCACCCGATGGCTCTGCACGTAGATGATGCCTTCGAAGGCGGCACACTCCGGACGGTGTTCGCGAATGAGATCGCTGATCCGCTCATGGATCGCCACGAGACATCCCGACGGCAACAGCGACGGTGCATTCTTCACCACTCCATAGGTTACGGCCCGTACCTTCTGACCCTCTCCCTCGAGAATGGCAAAGCCGGTGCCACGCAAGGAAGGATCGATGGAGAGAACGCGCATGAAGAGGAGCCATGCTAAAGCAGAGGCCTCCATCTCCGCCACCACATAGCCACTGGAAAAGAGATTCCCGTGCATCGGAGCAGCCAAGCGAAGCGGCGGTCGCCGCGTCCCTTCAACCGCTAATGATGGCCGAAAAGCTGTTCCACGACTTTCGCGAGTTGCTGTGGAGCGAAGATGTAGACTGCAAGGAAGGCCAGAATTAGCAGCCCTAGTGAGAAGATCCCATAGACGAGGCGCAGGCTGAAGCGTGCCCGGCGTAGCCTGCGCAGTTCGCCGTGATGCGTCCCGAGCGTCGCATTCTGCCGTTCCACGATGCCACGCAGGACGTCGTTTTCTTTCTTTGCGGCTGCCGCCTGCTCGGCCATAGCGACCTCGAGGCTTTGGTGTTTGCTTTGCAGTTCCGTATGTTGCGCCCGGAGCTCGAGCAATTCGCGGCCGTTATCGATCTGCGAAAGGTCCTGTCGGTAACCTTCGGCCTGCTGGCGCCAGTCATCTCGCTCGGCAGTCGCGACTTGATGCTCTTCGGTCAGGATTTCGAGGCTGCCTTTAACATTAAAAAGTTGCTGGCTGGTGGTAGCCAGTTCCTGGGTTGTGGTCTCGAAATCGTTTCGCAGCACCTCCACCTCACTTCGCAGGCCGGTGGCCTCCGTGTGGGTCTTGGTAAATTCTGCCCGAGTTCTGGCCAGCGAACGCAGCGCGTCCGTATGCTCGGCCTTCGTCTTTTGCAATTCCTGCTCGCGGCCAGCGAGTTGCGTTTCGACGACCGAAATCCGCTCCTGCAGCGCATTGACATCGACTTCCGCCTGATAGCGAAGGGCACCGTTTTCTTCCTGAGCCGCCGAAAGCGTATCCGCCAGTTCGGAGGCGCGGGCCTCCGCGGCGGCTGCCGCTTGCCGGGTCTGGGCTAGGTCAGCCTTCAGCTGCTGGCGATCGGCTTGGAAGCTCTTCAGCTCCACCTGGATATGCGTGCCGTTGGCATTCAGCCGCTCGCATTCTTCGACGGCCTTTTTGAAAAGGGAGTGCTGCCGCTCGATCTCGGCGTGAGCCTCAGCGAGTTCGGTTCCGAGTTGCTCGGCCGTTTTCCATTTCGGCTCGTCGACTTTAGGCACCACCGGCGCCGTTTCCGCTGCAAGCGTTTCTACGGTGGACAATGCAGCGACGACTGGCGGTTCCGGCGGGACCGTCAGCGGCGTGCTGCACATCGGACAATCCGCTTTTTCCCCAGCGGCGGACCTCTCGACTACCATCCGCTGCCCGCACTGCGAGCATTCGAATTTTATATCGGCGCTGTCAGCAATCAAAGAGTCCCTCATATCACCTAACGTGGATTTAACGGGATCGATAGTGGTCGGTCAAAGGAAAATCACGGTTGGGCTACCACCTGTAGAGCACATGTTGCGCCGTTTCTTGGGTAAATTCCGCTACGCGACTCCCCCTATCCATGGGCCTTGCCATGGGTTGCCTTCCCGTCTTATAAACCTCCGCATGATCGACTACATGCAAAAAGGTGGTCCGCTGATGTGGCTCATTTTGTTCTGCAGCGTGCTGGCCGGGGCGGTGTTTCTGGAGCGCGTTACCTACTTCCACCGCATCAGCATCCGCGTAGGTGAATTCATGCGTGGCCTTAGCAACCTCATCCAGGACCGGCGCTTCGCCGAAGCTCAGATGGAATGCGCCAGCACCCCGAGCCCCATCACCCGGATCATGCACGCAGCCATCATCCGGCATCAGTCCAGCCGGGCGGAACTGAAGGACATCGTTCAGGAAGCCGGCCAGCTCGAAGTGCCGCGCCTCGAGCGCCGCCTTGGCCTTCTGGCCACCCTCGCCTTCGTTACGCCCCTTATCGGCCTGCTGGGCACCGTCGTCGGCCTTATCGAATCTTTCGTCAATGTGACCTCGCAGAGCGGCTTCGCCAGTGCCACGGATATTTCCAGCGGCATCTACCAGAGCTTGCTCACCACCGCCGGCGGGCTGGTCGTCGCTATCCCCTGCGCCGTCGGCTACAGCTATCTGTCCGCCCGGGTGAATGCCCTCATGCACGACATGGAGCGCGCCGGAATCGAGATCGTGAACCTGATTTCCGAGAACCGCCATCCGGCCGCACCAGAGATCATCGAATTTGGCCCTGCACCCGCGCGCCGCCAAAAGGCAGACTAGCGCTCCCCTCGCCATTTCCCCCTCCGCTTCTGGATGAAGCTCACGCGTACGCTGAAGTTCAATCCGGCGTTGTTCGGCGTCATTCCGCTGATCAACGTCATTTTCCTCGTGGTGCTCTTCTTCACGTTGAGCTCGCGTTTCGTGCTGCAACCGGGTCTGGCTGTGACGCTTCCCGCATCGTCCTTCACCCTCGGGCCCCGGGTTGATGCTCAAATCGTGAGCGTGACCGCGGCGCCGGTGCCGGTAATTTATCACCGCGATCAACGCGTGAATCTGGATGAACTGCGGCAGCGCCTCGCCGAGACCAAGGTGCGCGAGCGTTCCCTCATCATCAAGGCGGACAAAGGCACGCCCTACGATCTGGTGGTACGGATCACCGACGAGGCGCTCAAGCTGGGCTTCTCGGTCATTCTGGCCACCGACGTAGATCGCAAATGAAGACGCCCGCGCCGGAAGCAGGGCTGACCTTTTCCACGACATCGGAGGATTCGGATTTTCCTTATGTGCTCTTCTTCTGCGTCTTCGGATCCCTGCTGGCCCACGCGGGGACCTTTTTCCTCTTCCAGGTCGTCTATCCCCAGCGTGTCACCATTCCCCAGCCGGCACCGCATGTGAGCCTGCTCACCCCTTCGTCTCCAGAGAATATCGCACTCCTCCGGTGGATCGAAGCGGAAGATCCTGCCCTCATCGCCAATGACAATCCTGTGGCACCGCCCGGGCTGGCTCAAGCGCGCTACCGCCCCTCCTTCACCACCCCTCGCACCGAACCGCTGGGGGCTCCGGAAGAAAAAACTTCGGTCGTGCGGTTCCCTCCGGCGGCGGATCGCTTGCTACCAACCTCGCCGTCCCAAGCGCCCGCCCCTGCCCCTGCCTCCGCGCAAGTGTCGCCGACCACGTTGTCCTTTACTGATGGCCTCGGTACCCGCCCCTTGGCGAAAAACCCGGCGCCGAACCCGGCCTATCGTGCCACCGCCCCGGCAGAACCCACCACGCTCCTGATCGGAGTCGACAGTCAGGGGACTGTTCGCTTTGCCCTCACCCAGCATTCTTCCGGCGACCCGGCCTTGGACGACGTAGCGGTCGCCCACTTGCGCAATGTTACTTTCGCCGCTGCTGAAGCTCCGATGGCTTGGGGATTTGCCACATTTTCCTGGGGAGCCGATGCTTACGCCTCCACCCCAAGCGTCCCGTGATTCCCGTCAGCCTCCACTACCTCGTCCTCATTTACCTCAGTATCATGCTGGGGCCCATCTTGCTCGCTTGGGTTTTTTACGAATGGCGGCGGCAGCGGCGGGAACGCGCCGCCTTCCGTCATGTGCTCCGCTGCTCTTTGTGCGGTTTTGAGTTCGAAGACCAGACCAGTACGCTTCTTCCGCGCTGCCCCCGCTGCGGCAGCCTCAACGAACGCTACCGGCCCACGCGGTTGTAAAGGTATTGTGATTTGAAACGGACGCGCTGGGTGGAAGAGCGCCCCGTATTTCCGGTTGATGCAAATGCGCTGTCGGTGCTCGCCGGGAAGCTCCAGGGAGGTAACCAGCGAGTTCGCCTCAATCAGATGACGAAATTATACGAAAGCCCGGAGAGAGACTCCTCCCAGATGATCGTGGATCGTGATCGTAGCCTTGTGGCCTCCGGTCGTTCGATCGATGGAGGCGATCGCGTCCAAAACGTTTTCGAAATGACGAATAGAGGTTTCGCCTTCCAAGTGCAGGACGCAATTCCCGTCTGGATAGCAATACAGGAGGTAGTTTTTACCACTCATAGTGTGCTCAAGATACGGCTTTGAACCTTAAGCTGAGATGAAGGCGCTCGCTTTCCGCCTGCCAAAACCGATGCCACCCGGCGAAGGATGCCTGCGCCTCGCCGGGTCCGCAGCATAAGGGACTGTGAAACAACCTTCATGATCGTCCCAACGTAGTAAGTCAACCGCCCGATTTTCCCCTTCCCATACTGGTGACGCCTCGTGTATGCCATGACATGGCAGCAACTTCTCCGTCCTCTTCGATCGACAACGCCTTTTATAAGGCTGCCGACGACTTCTTCCGTGAGCACGCCGGTCTGGCCTTGACCTACGATGACGTCACGCTCGCGACGCTCTACTCCGAGATTCTTCCCCGGGAGACGAACTTGGAAACAGAACTGCATCCCAAGCTTCGGCTGCGCATCCCCATCATCTCCGCCGACATGGACACCGTCACGGAAGCTCCGATGGCTATCGCCATGGCGCTCAACGGCGGCTTGGGATTGATCCACTGCAACCTGCCTGAGCGCGAGCAACTCAGCCAGGTCAGCAGGGTGAAAAACAACATCCATGGCCTGATTCAGGAGCCGATAAAAGTCACTCCAGATCAAAGCATTGGCGATGTTCTTACGCTTATTGAGGAAAGGAACTTTGGCTTTCGAACTTTCCCGGTAGTGGATGAAAACGACACTCTCCTCGGGCTCTTGCCAGGTCACACGGTGCGTCCCCGTTATGCGGCTACGAAAGTGGCTGCTGCCATGACTCCTCGCTCTCAGGTCCAAACCATTCAAGAGAGTGAACTTGGTAACAATCCTATCGCCAAGGCGGATCAGTTTTTCAGCGAACATATTGGAATCCACAAGCTGCTGGTGGTCGATAGCGCCGACCGCCTGCGTGGCCTTTTCACGATCAGTGACATCGAGCGGATCATGCAAGAACGGCACAGCCAACTAAAGCCGGCTCGCGATGATCAATTCCGCCTCCTCTGCGGTGCGGCGGTCACTGCGACTCGCAATTCCACCGGCGAGCTGGATCGGGATCGCATCCTGGCTCACGTCGGGGCGCTGGTGGAGCGCGGAGTGGATGCGATTGCGGTTTCCACGGCTCACGGTTTCTCGAAAGGCGTAGGCGATACAGTGCGCTTGGTTCGAGAGGATTTTCCCGATCTTCCAATTATCGCTGGAAATGTAACAAGCGGAGAAGGAGTATCTTACTTAAGTAAATGCGGTGCGAACATAATTAAAGTAGGCCAAGGTCCCGGCTCCATCTGCACGACTCGCGTCGTCGCGGGCGTGGGCATTCCTCAGCTCACTGCGCTCTATGTGTGCGCAAAGGCCGCAGAGCAGGAAGGTGTCCGCATTCTGGCGGATGGTGGCATCACCAAGAGCGGCGACATCGTCAAAGCGCTCACCCTTGCCCATGGAGTCATTTGCGGTGGTTTGCTCGCCGGCTGTCCGGAAGCCCCTGGTCAGCTTTTGGAAATCAACGGCAAGGTCTACAAGCAGTACCGTGGCATGGGCAGCCTCGCCGCCATGCAGGCTGGAAGTGCCGCCCGATACGGGCACTCGAGCAAGGACTCGGTGCGCAAGGTGGCGGCCGAAGGAGTTGAAGCTCTCAAGGAGGTCAATCCCCCGCTGGATATCGTCCTCACCCAACTCGCTGGCGGCATCCAAAGTGGCATGGGCTATCTCGGCGCAGCGCATCTTGCGGGTCTCCGGGACAAAGCCCGCTACATTCAGGTGAGCCCCGCCGGCCAGCGCGAAAGCGCCCCCCACGACATCGTGGAGGTAAAGACGGGGAACTAAGACCGGTGCGCCAGCGCTCCCTCGCCGACAAGACCCTGCTCGGGTTCGCCCTCGTCTTTCTGGTCGCAGTCGGCGCTGCCGCTTACTTCCGCAAGATCCCGCCATGGATCGGCTGGCTCTACGGCGGCGCGAGCCTCGTTACCTTGGGCGTCTATGGATGGGACAAATACCGGGCCATAAAGGAAAAGTGGCGCATCGCCGAAGCCACGCTGCACTTTCTAGAGCTTTGCGGCGGCTGGCCCGGCGCCCTCATTGCCCAACGGCTGTTCCGCCACAAAAACCGGAAGGTATCCTTTCAGGTCGCCTTCTGGCTCATCACAGTCGCCCACCTGGCGCTGTGGGGGTGGGTGATTTTCCTGCGTTATTGATCCGCCGCTCACTACCCTCATTTCACAGCAGTTGCTTTCAAAGCTGCGGGACCGCTTCACTCATCGCCTCAATGCCTTCTTCTGTCGCCGCCCTGTCCCCCACTCTTTTCGACCTTTGGCGGAGGCTCGCCGAATTCTCCGCCAGCGAGACGGATGCCGCGCTGACATGCCTTCAGGAATGGATCGCAGCAGCCATCGGTGCCGACAACGTTATCTGGATCGGTGGCGTACGCGTCCTGCGCGGCGCAGCCGCGGAGAGCGATGCCTTTCTCGGTTGGCGGCTCCGGGACCGGGTCGCCCTGCGGGCTGATCCCGAACCTTACCGGAAGCAACTCGCCCAGTACTACGACAGCGAGCACTACGGGAAGCTCACCCCGACGTACTACGAGCGCTCGCACGAGGCGCAGAAAGAGGACCATGTGGGCATGGACAGTCGCGCCTCAATGTCCGGCTGCGGTCACTTCCGTGCCTTTCGCCTCCGCGACCGGGGCTTCCTCAACTTTGCGGAATTTGAGAAGACCGCGCATTACCGGCGCTACTACCGCGACGGCGGAATCCATGATCGCATCACGGTCGCCTTTCCCGTCACGGCCGACTGCGAGTCGTTTTTCCTGATCGACCGCTTCCAGTCCAATCCTCAGCCCCGGCTCTTCAACCTCCGCGAGGCCACACTGGCCGGCGACGCGGTGCGGGGCGCGCCCTGGCTGCACCGCCGCCTCTTTCTGGCCAATGGGCTGCTCATGGCCGACAAGCTTCTCAGCCCCATGGAGCGACGGATCCTCCAAGCCTTGCTGACCGGTGTGACGGAGAAAGACCTCGCCTTGTCCACCGGGCAGAAGGTCACCACCATGCACAAATACGTAACTGCCCTCTACGCCCGCTATGGCGTGAAAAGCCGGCAGGCCCTCCTCTCTCTCTGGTTGGCAGGCAAGTAAGGTCGCTCCCGGCAGTGCCTCCTCCACGTAGAGGCCTATTCATCGTCGGCTTCATCGGGCACCGTGCGCCTCTTTTACCGCACCCCATTTTCCGTGACCGATATCCACCGCCACTCTCGCTTTCGTCGCAACTTCCTCTTGGGGGTCTCGCTGCTCGCTCTATCGGTGGAGCTCCACGCCGCCGTCACTCTTTCAGGTAATACGGCGGATCCCTCGACCTTGGGAACGGGCAACTACAATATCGGGATTGATGCCACCGGTGTTCCGAATCCCGGGACCATGCTGATCGACGGCGGCAGCGCTGTTGTCGGACAAATCATCAAGCTGGGGGTGAACCAAAATGCCCTAGGCGTCGCGACTGTCACCGGGACAAATTCGTCGCTCAGCGCGACGCAGCTGTATCTCGGCTTCGGCAGCACGACGATTACCAACACCCAAGGCACACTCAACATCTTAAGCGGAGCGACAGTAGCGACGTCGACCAATGTCAGCTACGTCGCTTATGGGGCATCATCGACCGGCACGATCAACGTTACCGGCACCTCCGATGGCACGCTCACCGGCGCCCCCTCCACTCTCACTCTGGGAACCACGACCTATTTCGGTTACGGTTCCAACGCATCAGGTACCCTTAATATCACCGACGGTGGTTTTGTCGGGGTCGCTCCGATGGGCCGCAACGGCGGCCCCATTGTGCTGGGTTGGAATGCAGGCTCCACCGGCACCGTCCTTGTCTCCGGAACGAATTCTTCCTATATCGGCAAGGGAAATCTCTACGTCGGTGGCGGCGGGCAGGGAATCATCAACGTCACCAACGGCGGCCTTCTCAGCCAAACCTCCACGAGCGCGGCGACCACTACGATCGGCGGGGCGAACTATGGGGGCTCCGGAACGGTCACCGTATCCGGCCCCGGCTCCGCCTTTAACACCAGCGGAAATTTCGACCTCGGAGGCCTGGGGACCGGCGCCCTCAACGTTACGAACGGCGCCACCGCCCAGGGCATTTTTAACACGGCCTACCTCGCCGGAGGCAATTTCGGCACCGGGCAGATCGGCTCCAGTACGGGCTCCAGCGGCACCGTCAATGTCAGCGGCGCCGGCTCCATTTGGACAACCGTCGGCAACTTCTACATCGGAAATCTCGGTGCGGGCACGCTGAACATTCAATCGGGCGGCACCGTGAATTCAGCGATTCACAATGTCGGCGCTCTTACCGACTACGAGAACCTGACTCTCGCCTATGCCAGCGGTTCTTCCGCCACCGTGCTCGTCGATGGCCCAGGCTCCGCATGGAACGTCACCAGCACCGGCGGCGGCACCATCAGCACGGGTTCCGGCTCCACCACCATCACCGTGCGCAACGGAGGCACCGCCAATCTCGCTGACCTGTTCCTCAATGGCGACTCCACCATCACGATTACCGGCGCGAACTCCGTCATGACCACCGGTCGGCTCATTCTTTCCTCCATAACGGGCGTTGCCTCTTACCCCACGATTACCATCAGCAACGGCGGCGTGTTGAACAACACCCAGTTGGCCTCGCTCGCCCAAAATAATACAGCCGGTCAACCCGTCGGAGGCGCCGTGTCCGTCGATGGCAACACCTCCCAATGGAATGTGACCGGCAACCTAATAGCGGGCCGGAGCGGTGGCACGGGGCTGATCACCCTGAAAAATGGCGGCACGCTCAGCGTTTATACCGACACCACCCATCAGGCGACCGGTATCGGGGATGGTGCCATTGTTGTGGGTGATACTCCCTATAACGCCACGCCATCCGTGGGTATACTCTACATCGGAACCGGTGCTGCCGCCGGCATCGTCAACGCCGCCAGCGTGGGAGGATATTTCAGCGGAAACACCGTCATACCCGCGGCCGACTCCACCATCATCTTCAACCACAACCAGAATAACTACTACTTCACCAACAACGGCGCCTCCAGCGGCACCGGCGTCGCCATCACGGGCAGCACCAAGATCAACGTGGTCGCCGGCACCACCGTGCTGACTGCCAACAACACGAATGTGGGCGACACCCTGGTCACTGGTGGAAGCTTGATCGTCAATAATCCGGGCGGCGCAGGCACCTCCGGTACTGGCTCCGGCAATGTCACCGTCGGCATCCACGGCACACTGGGGGGCGCGGGACGCATCACCCCGGCCGACGTCACGATCAGCAGCGGCGGTTCCGGCAATGTGACCACCAGCCATTCCGTCGATGTCCTCGGCATCCTGTCACCGGGTGACATTTCCAGCTTCGGTGCCAGCATCCCTGGCACCTTGACCATCGACAGCGGCATCAGCTCTGCCGCCCACATCCTCACCCTGGAAAGTGGCGCCACCTTGCAGTTCGATCTTGGCGCAGGCCTGACCAGCGACCGCATCTCGCTCCTCAACGGCTCCGTCGCTGACCTTCTCTTCAACAGCAACATCATCGACTTTACCGACCTGACCGGCGGACATCTCGCCAGCGGTGACTATGTGCTTTTCAGCGCGGGAGATCTCGCCGATTACAGCGGCCTGTTCTCGGGAACGAACAACGCCGTCACCGGCCTCAGCATCGGCTC
>JBGGMZ010000327.1:0-13982 GCA_041287745.1 Chthoniobacter sp.
CCGTCCATCCATTGAACTCCCACTGCCGCAGCCCGCCTTCAACGAAGATGTTGTTTTCCACGCGACAGTCGCGCGCACTGTGTCCGTGAATGCAGGAACGCCCGCAGCGCGCCACGATATTGCCGATCACATCCACGCCGCCCGAGTTGTCATCGAGATAGATGCCCCAGGCGAAATAGGGCGAGGTCCACTTGCCGTTCCAGCCGAAGCCGAGGACGTCGTGGATGAAATTGTAGCGGATGACCGTGCCGCGCGGGCTGATCCAATCGCGCCCACCGCAGTAGGTCGCGCCGACATCCTCGGTCTCGAGCGCGAGATGGCGAAGGTGGTTGTACTCGAGGATGTGATTGTTCCCGTTGAACTGAATGGCGAAGCGCGGTGTATCGTGAATGAGGCAATGCGATACGCGCTGGCCCACACCGCTCAGCGCCACGCCCACGCCTTGTTTATAGAAGACGCCCACGTGGTGGATGTAACAGTTGTCCACGAAGTTGCCGGCCGCGGTGAGCGTCGGAATATCGCCGCCACTCAAGCTCACGCCGCTGCTGCCCGTCTCGGAAATGTCGCACCCGATCACGCCATTGTCCGTGCCCTCGCGCACGACAATGCCCGTGCCGCTGAAGTCGCCGACATTGCGCACCGTGCAGCCGATGACGCGGCAGTGGTGCGCCTTATTCAAGACGATCGCGCTGCCATCCGCGCACTCCAGCGTGAGCCCGCGCAGGGTGAGGTAGTTCACATTTTCCGCGGTGATGATGTCGCGCACCGTGGGCGCGTAAGTGGGTGCGCTATTGATCGGCGCCGGCGGCATGAAGTAGAGCGTCCATTCGGCCCGATCGAGATACCACTCGCTTGGGGCATCCAGATCCTCGCGCGCGCCCTGGAAGTAGTAACGGTCATTTGCCCGCATCGCGTAGCTGCCATCCTTCGCCGTTGTAATCGTATGCTTCTCCGCGTCCACGCTTTTCACGCGCAGGATGTCGTTCCACCAGTTGTAGCGCGGGAAGACGAAGACCTCGACCTGTTCGGGATGCTCCCACTTGCGCCAGTCCTGCGGTTTCACCTGCAGGGTGTGTTTGTCTTCGCCCTCCTTCTCCGCATACATCGGCCACATCTCACCATCGGCATAGGCCCAGCCGCCGCTGTAGGGATGCTGGGGATCGTAGTTCGGATAGCGGGCGAGGATCTGCCGTTTCCCGCCGAAGAAGAGCTGCTTGAACGGCTTGCCGCGAAAGCCCTGCATGCGCACGTCGGTCGAATAAATGCCGTCGGAGGGACCATCCCAATGACCGATTTCGAAGCCGCCGATGAGCACCGGCTTTTCGCCCTCGTACGCGCGCCACACCACCGGCGCTTCCACCGTGCCGGTGTCGCGGGCGTCGAAAGCAAGGCCGAGCGAAAGCTCATGCAAACCCGCACGGATGGACACGGTCTTGGGAGTGGTGTCGCCTGCAGCGATCGCCTCGCGCACGATGTTGCGCGCCTTGTAGACGGTCTCGAACGGCCCGTCGGTCATGTCTGCATTCGGCGCAGCGAGTTTGCCGGACCATCGGTCGTCCCCGTTTTTGGCGACATACCAGTCGGTCGCATGGGCCACGGTGGCGAAAGCGGGGATCAAAAGGCAGAGATGCAATTTCATGGGGCGGCGGGGAGCCAAACAACGATTACCCTGCGCGATCAACCTCGAAAATGCGCGTATTTTCCCGGACTCGGGTTATTCACCACGAAGGCACGAAGGAATGAAGAAGCGAAAACGACAGAGGGCTTCAGCAAGAGCCATGGTCCTCCCTTCCTTCGTGCCTTCGTGGTGAAATTCTCCCTTTGCCGCCCCGGAGCCGGCTTACGCACGGGAACCACCGTGCGCTAGCGCTGCTTTTTCTGCCCGCTGGAGGGAGAACTCGCCACCACGCTCGCTGCCACGGGATTTGCAGGAGGTGTGGCGAGTTTGGTCGCGGCGTGGCGGTAGGTGCCGAGTTTACTAAAGGAGTAGTAGGGAACGTACCGGTCGGGAGAAACAGTATCGGCGGCGATGGGGTCGGCGCGATCGGTGCAGTCGAGGATCCACCAGCGGCCATCGCAGCGCCAGTAGACCCAGGCGTGGCTGGTGCGCAGGCTTTTCTCGGCCTTGCCGATGACGAAGAGCGCGCCACTATCGGCGAGATTGTCGAACAGCCAGAGCGCCTTTGACTTACAATCTCCCGAACGCTGTATCTCGGTGAGTTTCGGTGGATCGGGCCGGTAGGGGTCGCGCGAGAGATAGTCGAAGTTGTGCCCCACTTTCATCAAGTGGCAGGCATGTGCCATGGAGGCGGTACGGGGCTCCATGCTGGCGAGCACGGCCCGGACGCTGCCGAAATAGCGATCGTAGGGCGTGAACGACGTGGGCTGCATCTCGAGTTCTCGTCCACCCGGCGGCAGCGGGAAAGTTGCACGCGTGGCCGTGGGGGTAGGTTGCTCGCCGTCGCCGTCGCGCAGCAGGACATCGTGGCGGAAATCGGTCCGGTGGAACTTGGCGCCTCCGGAGGACAATGCGGTCGGGTCCTGGGCGGCGAAAGCCGGCAGGGCCACGAGTGCTAGCACGATGCTGACATCACCTGGGCGCATTGGGGGTTAAGGCTATCTGGGGACGTGGAGATGGCAACACCGCCCAATTGGTTTTGTTGCCGGTTCTTTTCCGGGGTAAATCCTCTCTGTTGCGCCTCTGTGGCAGACGCATAAGATGGACTGCCCATGAGCCAGTTTTTCAGCTCCGCCGGTGCCCTCGTGGACCGGATCAAAATCAACGCCGTTTCGCGCGAATGCCGCGACGGCCGGGCGCTGTGGATCAAACGCCGCCGCTGGACAGCCCGCCCGATCATGGCCTGTGCGAATCGCTTTTTCCGCCTCGCGGGCAATCCCATCCGGGCGCTGGAGGAGCCAGCTGTGTGGCAACGCTGGGAGGTGGAGTGTTTCCTGCAGTTGCATGGTGGGGAGTACCACGCATTTGCCGAGGGCGATGCCACGGTGGCGGCGGAAGAGGTTCCGGGGAAAAGTCTGTCGCATCATCTTCAGCACGGGACGCTCACTTTACCAATGGTGGAGGCTGCGGCGCGCGAGCTGCGACGCGCTCATGATGCGGAGTGCGAGACGCTGCGGGGGCGGTGGTCGCATGGCGATCCGCACTCCGGAAATTTTGTCTACGAGGAAGCGAGCGGTCGCGCGCGGTTGATCGACTTTGAAGTCATGCATCATCCGACGATCCACGCCGACGCACGACATGCGGACGATCTGCTGATTTTCCTGCAGGATGTGGTGGGGCGGATTGCCGCGGAGCTATGGCTGCCCGTCGCGAAGGAATTTTTAGCGAGCTACGGCCGACCGGAGATCGTGGCCTTGCTACGGCGGAATCTAGTGGTTCCGAGGGGATTGCCTCGGGTGTGGTGGGCGGTGCGGACGACCTATATGGGATCGGCGGAACTGGAGCGGCGAGTGGGGGCGTTGCGGGAGAGCTTGTAGTCCGGACCGCAGAAAAGAATTACAGATGGTCAATCGCAGATGGCAGATCGCAGAGATCTGGCTCACTCGACACAACCGAGCGTATTGCGGGCGACCAGCCATTCCTCCACTGGTTTTCCACCAAGCAGGTGCTCCTGCAGGATGCGCTCGAAACGCTCCGGCGTGATATCGCCGTACCACGTGCCCTCGGGGTAGACAACGAGCCAGGGTCCGCCGGCGCAGATCCGAAAGCAGCCCGCCTTGGTACGCATGGCTTTCAGCCCGCTCTCGCGTACGCGCAGCTTCACATATTCCCAGACGCGCTCGCCGTCGGACGGTGCGCAACAGTCCGGGCCGATGCAGAGAAACAGATGGCGCTCAGCGCGTTCGACACCGGCTTTCTGCAGGCCGGCTTGGATGGCTTCATTCATCGTAGCGCAAGGTAGTGAAATTCCGACGCGACAGCAATCTGCGCTCTACGGATTCGCGGCGCCTGGTGGAAAGAGATTCGCGAGGCGCTTGATCATGCGCCCTTCCCACTCAGGCTGCAATTGCACATAGACTTCGTGATCCACGAAGTGATCGTAGAGCCACTCCGCGTCACGCTGGCGGCCTTCGTATACGAAGCCGAGACGCGGTGGAATGGCGCGACTGCGCGTGTTTTCCGTGGCGCAGGTAATGGTGAGCCGATGTAAATTCAGAGCAGCAAACGCGTGGTCCACCAGCACCTGGCAGCTCGCGGTCGCGAGCCCGTGCCCCTCGTGTGCGGCCGCGAGCCAGTAGCCGAGCGACGTGCTGCGATTCAGCCAGTCGATGCGGTGATAGCTGGCCACACCGACGATGCGCCCATCGAGCAGGATTGCTGTCTGGATGTTGTGGTTGTTTTCCGCCTGCTGCATCACGTCCGTGATGAATTGCCGGGTATCGGCGACCGAGCGCGTGCGGTCGAGCCATGGCAGCCATTGGTGCAGGTGCGCGCGATTCGCATCGACCACGGCAAAGAGCTCCTCCGCGTCGCTCAGTGCGAGCTGGCGCAAGCTGTGCCGGTCATTCAGGCGATGGAAAAACATGGGGGAGGGGACCCGCGCAGCATGGCGCGCGCGTGCGAAACAGAAAGCAAATGCTCATGAAAAACCTGTTGCTCATTTTGTTGGCTACCGGTGCGTTGGTCCTCGCCTCCGGTTGCTCTTCCAGCGCCAAAGTTGGCACCAAGCACCACCACGTCAGCGTCGGTGGCAGCGTAGGCTAGCCCCGCTGGGGATTGCCAAGAAAAGCTCACCTGCCGCGCCGGGACTTACGTCCCGAGCGGTTCACGGGTGAGCTTGTTATTGACCAGCCGCATGAGGCCGCGTGGGTTGGCATCGGCGAGTTCCGGTGGCAAAGAACTGCCCGGAAACGCTTGGAAACAGACCGGCCGCGCGAAGCGCTGGATGGCTGCGGTGCCGACGCTCGTGAAACGCTCGTCGGTGGTGGCCGGGTAGGGGCCGCCGTGGTTCATCGCCGGGGACACTTCCACGCCGGTCGGGAATCCGTTGATGATCAGGCGACCGGCCTTCCGCTCGAGGATGGCGAGCAGGTCCGCAGCTTCCACGAGATCCTCCGGAGTAGCGTGGATCGTCGCGGTGAGCTGGCCTTCGAGCTGGTGCGCAACGCGCAGGAGATCGGTGAAGCTGCGGGCATCGACCAGCAGTGTGTAGGGGCCGAATACCTCTTCGTGCAAGGCGTGGTTGTTGAGGAAATTTTCTGCGTCCGTGGCGAAAACCGTGGGTTCGCCCTGGGTGCGCTTCGGCTCGGGATCCGTCTCGCTTTCGGCGAGCACGACCACGCCGGGCACTTTGTGCATGGCATCGAGTCCTTCGTGGAAGGATTTGCAAATGCCCGGAGAAAGCATCGTCGCCGGGGTCGCGGCGCGAACGGCAGCGGCAAACTTTTCCGCAAAACTCTCAAACTCCGCGCCTCCAAGGCCGAAGACCAGGCCCGGCTTGGTGCAGAATTGGCCGACGCCCATCGTCACCGAATTCTTCAAGCCCTCGACCAGCTGCGCGCCGCGCTCTTTGAGCGCGCCGGGCAGGATGAAGAGCGGGTTCAGGCTGCTCATTTCCGCGAAGACCGGGATGGGATCGGGACGTGCCGCGGCGGCATCGAAGAGCGAGCGGCCGGCAAAACGCGAGCCGGTGAAACCCGCGGCACGCGTATAGGGATGCTTCACCAGCGCGATGCCGATTTCCGAGCCCGCACCGTGCAGCATGGCGAAAACGCCGTGGGGCAGGCCGCATTTCTCCACCGCACGCAGGATGGCGCCGGCGACGAGTTCGCTCGTGCCGGGGTGGGCGCGATGCGCTTTCACGATCACCGGATTGCCCGAGGCGAGAGCGCTCGCGGAGTCACCACCGGCCACCGAGAAGGCGAGGGGGAAATTGCTCGAGCCGAAGACGACCACCGGGCCGAGCGGACGCAGCATGCGCCGCAGATCGGGACGCGGGAGCGGCTTGCGATCGGGCAGCGCGGGATCGATGCGGGCATCCACCCACGAGCCCTCGCGCACGACTTCGGCGAAGAGGCGGAGCTGGCCGACGGTGCGCCCGCGCTCGCCAGTCAGGCGATCGATGGGCAGGCCGGTCTCGAGATGGGCGCGCTGGAGGAGGTCATCGCCGATGGCGAGAATCTCCTCGGCGATCTTCTCCAGGAAGGCGGCGCGATCCTCGGCGCTGAGCTTTTTGTAAATAGGGAAGGCTTCTTCCGCGAGGGCGAGCGTGCGGTTCACATCCTCCTGCCCGCTTTCGTGAAAGGCCGGTTCGAGTTCGCTGCTGTCGAGAGGGCTGACGGCGCGAAACGTGCGCGTGCTGGTTTCGGCGGGGACGCCGGCGATGAGGCTTTTTCCGTGGAGAGACATAGAGTGGGTGCGGGTGAGAGAATGGTTGTAGCGGCGGTCTCTGACCGTCGGATACATTTGTGACAGGCGTTATCGACGATCAGAGACCGCCGCTACAGCTTCTATTTAGGCAACAATGTTCTCCAAAGTGCCGAGTCCGGCAATCGTGATGCGGATGACATCGCCCGCGAGCAGGGTGAATTCGCCCGGCGGGATGATGCCCGTGCCGGTGAGCAGGTAGGCGCCTTGCGGGAAGGTATTGTCGCGATAGAGGTACTCGGCGAGTTCCTCGAAGTTGCGCTTCATCTGGTTGATTGCGGTCGAGCCGCTGAAGACCGACTTGCCACCGCGGGTGATATCGAGATCGATGCTCGTCTCGCGAGGGAGCGGGTCACGCACCACGAGGCCCGGCCCGAGCCCGCAGCAGGCGGCGTAGACTTTGGCCTGCGGCAAATAGAGCGGGTTTTCGCCTTCGATATCCCGCGAGCTCATGTCGTTGCCGATCGTGTAGCCGAAGATAAGGCCCGCGCTATTGATGGCGAGCGTGACTTCCGGCTCCGGCACGTTCCACTTTGAATCGCTGCGGATGCGCACCTTCGCACCTGTGCCGACCACACGCTGCGGCGTGGCCTTGAAGAAAATCTCCGGGCGAGGGGCGTCGTAGACGCGATCGTAAAAAGTGCCGCCGCCGGCATCCTTCGACTCATCGATGCGCGCATCGCGACTGCGCAGATAGGTCACACCGGCTGCCCACACTTCCTGGGAGCCGATGGGCGCGAGCAGTTCGGCCGGGCGTGTCACCGGCTCCGCGCTGGCGAGCAGGTCGTGCACCCAGCGGGCTGGGTCGGCTTGGGTAAAGAGGACGTCGAATTCCTGGGCGGGGAGGCGAAAGCAGTCTTCGCCGCGCTGGGCGAAGAGGTCGTCTGCAGAGCGGTAAAGGGTGACAGGCGGGAGAGACATGGGTGCGAGGATGGAAATTTGCGGGCGGGTGGGAAGATATTTTGTGTGGTTTTCGCGCCATGCGATGCGAATGGGATGCATAGGTCCTATAGGACTCATAGGCCCTATTGGGCCTTTTAGTGACCGCCTCGCTCTAAGAACCGAGCGCCTCCGCCCGTCTCTTTGCTTATGTGAGATTTTGCGCATTTTTCGACGCTTGCGCATGTCTAAATCCCCGCTCTTGTCTCCTTCCGCCTGCAAAACCCGCAATTCCGCTTTTCCGCTTCAAAGAAACCACACCCTGCCGTAGTCATCTCCGCGCATTCCCGTATGAACACGAAGCTGTTGAGTCTCTTTGCCATCCTTTTCACTGTCGCACGTCTCGCTGTTGCGCAGACACCGCCTCCGCCTGCCGCCAATCCCGACGAGAAGAAGGACGGCGGGCAAAAGGAGGAGGAAAAAATCTTCAAGCTCACCGACGAGGAGCGCGCGGCCGGGTGGCGCATGATCTTCGATGGCCACACTAACGGTGACGGCACGGGCAAGGGAGGGTTGCGCGGGTTGACCTACAACGACTGGATCAACCGCGGTTGGCACATCGATCGCGGCTCGATCTTTTGCGTGAAGGAAATCAAGGACATGGGCCTCATAACCGGCGGGCACCTCATCACGCTCGATCAGTATCAGGACTTCGAATTCCATTTCGAGTGGAAGCTCTCGGTGTCCGGCAAGTCGGGCATTATGTACTTCGCCACCGGCACCGCGAAGGAGCCGAAGGGTTTCATCTATACCATCATGGACGATGTCCATAATCCGGACGGCCTGAAGGGCGGCCCGATCCGCCGCACCGGTGGCCTCTACAACATCATTCCGCCCTCAGCGGACAAGAAATTGAACGGCCCCGATTCATGGAATGAGGGAAGCATCCTCGTGCAGGGCAATCATGTGGAGCACTGGCTCAATGGCGGCAAGGTCGTGGAATACGATCTCGGCTCGCCGCAATTCCTCCAGCAGATCAAGGCCAGCGGCGTGAAGCCCTGGCAGGGCATGGGCACGAAGTTCAAGACCGCGCTGGTCATTCTCGATGACGGCGAGGAAGTGGAATTCCGCAACCTGCGCGTGCGGCCGATTTATGGTGCCGGCGCGCCGGGCGTTGCACCAGCGGCGCAGGCGGGCGCGCGGTAAGGCCGCCCCGCCAAGCGGTTCGATGGCTTACAAGTGGGCGCCGCGATAAGGGAGGATTCCCTGGATCCCCCCGGGAAGGCGCGTCTCGTGGCTTGGAGCGTCTTCCAAAATTGCCTTCCAAGTAAACGGATGGAATTGGGAACGCAAGAAAGCAGGAAAGTGCGCATCCCTTCCTGCTTTCCTGTGTTCCTGATTCAGCCTCGTCGGCCTAGTGCTTTGAAGGGATATTGATCTCTCCCACGCCGTCAATCTGCCAGCCGTCTTTGCCATGCACGAAACGCACAGGGATGGCGGGCCAGCCTTTCGCTTCTGCGGAGGCGGAGGCGGTGGTGCCTTGCACGTGGATCTTAGCGACGGTGTAGCTGTCGGCGTGATCCTGGCCTTTCAGCGCCGGGTCGTAATCGAGGCCGCCGTCCTTGTCGGCCTTTTTCTTGATGACTTGGAAAGCGCTCTTGGCTGCCGGGGTCACGAGCGGGGACTTGAGGAGGTAGGCGAACTGATCCTTGCTGCTGAGATACTTTTTGAAAAACGTATTGCCCGCCTCCGCGATTGCCGCGTCATCGCCGCCCGCGGCGCGACTCGTAATAGGTGAGAGGATGCAGACAGAAACGATGAACAGCAGGGTGAGCAGAGTGCGTTGCATGCTCCCCGCGTAGCGCCATACGGGTGGCAACGCGAGTGCGAAATTTGCGCACAACACGCGACGAATCTCCTTTCGTGACGGCTCGGATTTTAACGCAGAGGCGCAGAGACGCAGAGGGCGCGGAGATCAGAAGCAGCCGTTTTCCTCTGCGTCTCCGCGTCTCCGCGTTTTAAAAATTCACCGTCCGGTTTGGACTACGCTGCACCAAGGGCTTCGCGCATCTTCGAGAGCTGCGCGTATTTCTCTGCCCAGTCGCTCTCCCGCTGGCGATGCTCGTCGAGCACCTTGGCGGGGACTTTGGCGGCGAAGTTTTCATCGGCCAGCTTGGCGCGGACCTTGGCGAGTTCCTGCTCCACCTTGGTCAGCTCCTTGGCCAGGCGTTCGCGCTCGGCGGCTACGTCGATGAGGCCTTCCAGCGGGAGGTGCAGCTCGCCGAGCGGCGTGAGCGCCACGGGTGTGCCTTTCGGCGCGGCGTAGTCGGCGAGCACGTCGAGCGGCTCGGCATTGAGCAGGATGCGCAGCACCTCGCTATCGTGCGGAGCGAGTTCGCCATTCGGGCGCAGCACGAAGCGCGTGCGCTTGCTCGAGGCGATATTGAAATCGCGGCGCAAACCGCGCCCGAGATTCACCACCTCGTATTTGGCGTTTGCAAATTTCTCCGACGTCTCGTCGATGCCGAAGTAAGCGCGCTCGTCCTCGCCGAAAGGTTTGGGCCACGGCGCGGCCATGATCGTCTCGCCGCCTTGATTGGCCGGCAGGTCGCTGTTGAAGCCGAGGCTGTTCCAGAGCTCCTCCGTGATGAACGGCAGGAACGGATGGAAGATGCGCAGGGTGTGCGCGAGTACGAAGTCGATCACCGCCAGGGTGTTCGCCTTGCGCGCTTCATCGCCGCTGTTGAAGACCGCCTTGCACGTCTCGAGATACCAGTCGCAGAATTCATTCCAGAAGAAGCGGTAGAGCGTGGCCGTGGCGTCGCTGAAGCGATACTCGTCGAGCGCCGTCGAGACATCGCCGATGGCATCGCTCAAGCGCGCGAGGATCCAGCGGTCGTCGCTGTTCAGCAGTGCGGGCTGGATCTCGCCTTCGCTCGTGCCGCCCTGCATCTGGCGGAAGCGCGTGGCATTCCAGAGCTTCGTGCAGAAATTGCGGCCGAGCTCCACGTTCTTCTCGTCGAAGAGGATGTCCGCGCCGAGCGGGGCGCTGCGCATCACGCCGAAGCGCAGGGCATCGGCGCCATACTTGGCGATGATGTCGAGCGGGTCGGGCGAATTGCCGAGCGACTTCGACATCTTGCGCCCCTGTTTGTCGCGGATGATGCCGGTGAAATAGACGTTCTTGAATGGCAGATCGCCCATCCACTCGTAGCCCGCCATGATCATGCGCGCGACCCAGAAGAAGATGATATCCGGCCCGGTCACCAGATCGGTGGTCGGGTAGAATTTGGCCAGCGTCTCGGTCTTCTCCGGCCAGCCCATGGTGGCGAATGGCCAGAGCCAGGAGCTGAACCACGTGTCGAGCACGTCGGGGTCCTGAACGTAACCTTGAGCTTCGAGCTGAGCGATCACCGCAGGATCGATCGTGCTAATGGCTGTGACTATCTCCCGAATTTCAGGATCTGAATCCTGAAGCTGGCGGCCAATCTTGAGCAATTCTCCTGCGTCTGCTGTTACTGGTTTTCCATCGATGGTGACAGCCACCGTCGGCGAGTCAGTCCCGATGAATTTCTGAGTGCGTACGGAAAGCGACAGCAAATCCGACACGTCGACGAAAACCGAGCCAAGCGAGAACGAGTCATCGGATTTTCTCCACACCGGCACGCGATGCCCCCACCAAAGCTGGCGGCTGATGCACCAGTCCTGAATGCCTTCCAGCCAGTGGTCATACACCTTGGCCCAGCGCTCGGGGAAAAACTTCATCTGCCCGTCGGCCACGCAGGCTTTCGCCTCGGCCACGCTCGGGTATTTCAGGAACCACTGCTCGCTCAGCCGCGGCTCGATCGGCACGCCGGCGCGCTCGGAGAAGCCCACGTTGTTTTGATAGGGCTCTTCCTTCACCAGCACCTCGAGTTCGCGCAGCTTTTCCGCGGCCACTTTGCGCGCTTCGAAACGGTCGAGATTTGAGAGAGATTCGCCGGCCAGAGCGTTCATCGTGCCGTCGGGATTCATCACGTCCACCACCGGCAGCTTGTGCCGCTGGCCGATATCGAAGTCGTTCTTGTCGTGCGCCGGTGTCACCTTCAGCACACCGGTGCCGAATTCGAAATCCACATAGTCATCGCTGATGATCGGGATGAGCTTCTGCTCGTCGGTCGCTTCCAACGGCAGCGGACGCCGCACGTGCTTGCCGATGAGATGCGTGTAGCGCGCGTCCTTCGGATTCACCGCCACCGCGGTGTCACCGGGAATCGTCTCCGGACGCGTCGTGGCAATTGTCAGCCAGGTGCCGGGCATTTCCGCCACCTCCACCTTGAAGTGATACATGAAGCCGCTCTGCTGCTTCATCTCCACCTCTTCATCGGAGAGGGCGGTGAGCGAGGCCGGGCACCAGTTCACCATGCGCTTACCGCGATAGATGCAGCCCTTCTTGTAAAGGTCCACAAACACCCGCGACACGCACTGCGAGTAATCGGCATCCATGGTGAAACGCTCGCGCGACCAATCGCACGAGGCACCCAGCTTCTTGAGCTGTTGGATGATGATGCCGCCGTATTTCTCCTTCCACTCCCAGATCTTCGCCACCAGCGCCTCGCGGCCGAGGTCGTCGCGATGCTTCATCGCGCCTTCCTTGCGTAGGGTCTTCTCCACCACGTTTTGCGTGGCGATGCCGGCGTGATCCGTCCCTGGCAGCCAGAGCACTTCCTTGCCCAGCATGCGGGCGCGGCGGGCCAGGATGTCCTGGATGGTATTGTTCAGCACGTGGCCGAGCGTGAGGACGCCGGTCACATTCGGCGGCGGGATCACAATGGAATACGCCGGCCGCTGGGCCGAGACGCGCGAGGGATCGGCCGTAAAGCAGCCGTGCTGCAGCCAATATTCATACCACTTCGCCTCCACGGCGGCGGGTTCGTAGGTCTTCGCGAGTTCGGACATAAAAATTAGGGGCGCGGAATCTGCCGCAGAGAGAGCCCTTTGGCAAACCCGGAAAGGTGACGGAGGACGCCGAGACGCGGGGAAAATTAGCCACGGATGAACACGGATCAGCACGGATGAGGGAAAACGGGGGGACGTCTGCTCTCTTCCCATCCGTGTTTCATCCGTGTCCATCCGTGGCTAATTCTTCCCCGTCACGATCTCGCCGCGTCCCCGCATCTCCGCGTCCCTTCCGCCTCTGTGGTTACATTGTAAAAGCCGTAAAATCACTTGCGATTGGGGCTCCCTCCGCTACGTTCCGCGCCCATGCCTCGGGCCATCCTCGTGGCGATCGCACTGCTACTGTGCATCGCCGCCTCCAGTCACGCTCAGTGGACGTTGTATAAAATCAGCGGGCGCGACTACGTGCCTTTGGAGAATGTGGCCAATTTCTACGGTCTCGGCCACTGCGTGAAGCAGGGCAATGACGCCGTGATGGAACTCGGCGCTCGCAGCCTCAAGGGCAGCATCAACTCCGTGGAGTTCTATATCAACCGGCTGAAGTTCAACCTCAGCTACCCGATCGTGGAATACAGTGGCATCCCGGTTATCTCGCGTATGGACCTCACGAAGGTCATCGAGCCCGTGCTGCGTCCGCAGAAGATCAAAAACGGAGAGCTAGTGGAAACGATCATCCTCGACCCCGGCCACGGTGGACACGACAACGGCGCGACCTCCCTTTACGGCAACGAGAAATCCTTCACCCTCGACGTGGCCAGCCGCGCGCGCATGCTCCTCATGCAGGCCGGATATCACGTGGTGATGACCCGCAGCAACGATACCTTCATCCCGCTGGGCGATCGGTGCCGCATTGCCAACCAGTATTCGAACGCGCTCTTCATCAGCATCCACTTCAATTCCGGCGGTGCCGGAACCGGACTCGAGACCTACACCCTCGCGCCGCGCGGCGTGCCCTCAATGATGGCCGATGGCCCGCGCATTTCCGATCTCGACCCATGCTCGGGCAATGTCAACGACCCGCAGAATATCGCGCTGGCCACGGCCACACACGCCTCGCTGATCGTGCGTTCGCGGATGTACGACCGCGGGATCAAGCGGGCGCGGTTCGTGGTCATTCGCGATATCATGATTCCTGGCGTGCTCATTGAGGGCGGCTTCCTGAGCAACGATTACGACGCACGTCTCATCGCCACCCCAGCTTATCGGCAATCGATGGCCGCGAGCATCCTGCAGGCGGTGCAGAATTATCGCCGTGCAGTCGGCACGCAGGCCGGCGACAACGTCGCCGCCCGCAGCACCACCACGGAAGGTCCGCGCGTGGAGACGAACACTCCGATGCTCCGCGGCGCCCAGCCGACCATAAACGAAGCGCAGCCCACGGTGGTGACGAACGCCGCGAACTGAGGCGCTGTAGCCGGATTCATTGAACCCGGTCTGAGGGGGGAAATGGAAGGTGAGGGTGAAGTGCAAGCCTCTTGCGACCGTTGAAAACGCTGTAGCGGCGCAGTCACAGCGTCGCGCGCTTGCGCGCTCGTTCTCAAGCTCCAGCTTGGGAATGCCAATGTCTTCGAAGCTCTTGCTTCGTCTTTCCGTGACCACCCATCCGCAGACACCCCGCCATGCGAAGCAGAGCTTCGCTCCCAAGGGCGTTACCAAGCAGAGCTTGGGAACGAGCGAAACGCTGTAGCGGCGCCGTCCCGGCGTCGGAGATCTTCGGACAATGCGACCGACGCCGGGACGGCGCCGCTACAGCCGGCTCTTTCCACTTTCACTCTCCACA
>JBGGMZ010000328.1:0-7191 GCA_041287745.1 Chthoniobacter sp.
GCGGCCCCACGTTGGCCCTTCTTGCCCTTGGCCGTTTTGGCGGTGGGTTGCGGCGTCGCGCTCTTGTCCGCCGAGGTAGCGGTAGGAGTGCTGCTGTTCGGATCGGTGGCTACGGGCGACTCGTTGCGGGAGTTGGGCTTCGTCGAGGACGTCGCTTTTTCATTCCCGGTGGTCGAAGTCTTGGGAGACGGCGTGGCTGCGGTTTCCGCGGTCGATTGAGGAGTGCGACCGGGCTGGGTGCTGGCCGGGGCCTCGGTTGCGCCCCCGGCGGCGGTGGCGCTGGCCTTCTGGAAGGTCGGCTTCGGCGGCAGGCCGGCCGGCACTTTGGCTTCCGCCTGCATCTTGGCGCGCAGCTTTTCCGTGGCCGCCTGATCGCCGGCATCACGCCAGCCGTGGTTCACTTCCACGCGGTCGAGCCGGCGGACGTTCTTCGGCGCGACCACGGTGGTCGACGAAGACTGGAGCATCGGCGCGGCGACGCGCAGGGAATCGCCCTGCACGGTGCTGCGGAAGGAGTTCCGATCCGAGACTACCACATCGGTGCGGCGATCGAGCCGCAGGCGCTGGATGGGTTGCGCGGATTCGCGGGTGATCACGTTGTAATCCGGGCCGCCATTGTAGACCGAATTATTTTCGAAGCGGATGTTGGTGATGTTCGTCGTCTCGTTGATGATCGTCACGTTCTCGCGCTGCGGAGCGATGTATTGGCGCAGACGGGGCGCGCCGAAGTTCCGCACTTCGACAAAGGTGTATTGCGTCGGTCCCACATCGTAATAGGAATCCGACCACGAGCTGATGGTGGTCACTTCCCGGCCGAAGCTGGCCTCGGGAGGCAACGGAGCCCAGCCTACATAATGATTGCTGCGGCGGAAGGAGACCCACGCCGGGCCCCACTCACGACCGGGCACCCAGAGCCAGCCGATGTCGTTCACCTTGGTCCAGCGTCCATAATGATACACGGCCCACGAGTAAGGTTCCTCAGAGACCCAGGTCCAGCCGGCATCGGTGTAAGCCCAGCGTCCATCGGCATACGGGCGCCAGTCTTCAGCGACATCGCGGGGATGCCAGGCGTAGCCGTATTCACCGGCATCCACCCAGTCGCCATAGGGCGAGAGTTGATCGTAAAAAAGGTCGACGGTGAGTTCGGCCGCCTGCGTCCGAGGCACGAGCGCGCCAAACCAGGCGATGGCTAACAAGAGTAAGATTCGTTTCATAGTGATAAGGGGTCGATCCGCATCTGCGGTTCGAGGCGGAATCGTTTCTCCCCGACGCGTTAGCTGTCTTTACTTCGATGTTTTCGCCCGTATCGCGCATGACAAAGCTGTTATTTATAGTCTTGAAGTTTTGCTTCGCGAAAAGGAGACGTTCAGTAACACACCTATCCTGTAGCATCGCCGTTGCGCGTCCGGCGGTAGATTGGCCAACAGCGAATGGCACCATTCCTTGACCGCGGAGCAGAACTTCCGCCTCTGAGGCGGGCGTTCCCGAAGCTCCGTCAGAAACGAGAGAAACTACCCTCGATTGCCGAAAGTTTTCTTGAATGCGCCAAAGAAAACAACCGTAATGCGTATTGTTACGGCAGGCAGCCCCCTTTCCCATGAATCTCGAAAAAGTATCCGCAGAACGCGATGCTCTGGTGCAGGCGTTGAAACGCGCTGAAGAAGAGCTCTCGCGGGTGCGCGCTTCGCAGAAGCAGGCGGAGGCACGGCTGGCGGATTCCCACGTGAGTCGCCCGGTGATGATCGTGCCGGCCAAAAATAACAGCAGCCAAGTGGGGCTGGCTCAAGCCAGGGCCGCGCAGAAGCGCGCAGAAGCGATGGCGTGCACACTGGAGGAACAGCTCCAGGGACAGAAGGCGGAGCTCGAACAATTGCGCGCAGCGATGGCCGGTCTCAAGGCGGACAATGACCAACTGCGCGAGAAGATTGCCGAGGCGGAGGAGCAGAAGGGCCAGCAAAAGCAGAAGGAGCAAACGGCTGCGGCCTCCTCCACCCATGTGAACCGCAATGAAGTGAGGTCGCTACGCCAGGAGTTGGAAAACTCGTGGGCGGAAATCCAGCGGCTGCGAGGCCTGGTGGTGAAAGTGGCGAGCGAAGCCCGGGGCGGGACGATCCCTCCTGCGCTCCAGAATCCGCCCAAGGCGGACCCCAGGACGTCGCATGCTCCCCGGCATACCCCGCTGCCGACAGCGCCCGCGAAGTCCAAGGCGGACCTCGACACGACGCCGCGGTCGGGCGTTCACCGGGCGGCCTAGAACGATGCGAATTAGGAACGCAGGAAAGCAGGAAGGAATGTGCCTTTTCCTGCTTTCCTGCGTTCCTAATTTAATCCGTTTATCCGGGAGGTAGTTTTGGCAGACGCTCTACCACTTTCTCGCGAGCCAGCGGGGGAGGAATCTTCGGAGTCCTTTGTAGCGGCGGACCTTGGTTTCCAATTCTCGAGCGTAACGCTGTACCGCGCCGAGTTCGCTGGCTCGCGCCGCGCGCTCCGCTTGCCAATCGGCGCGCGCAGCTTCGAGGCTGGCGCAAGTGGCCGATTGCGCAGCGTGCGCAGTCTGCGAAATGGCCAACTCGCTGCGCAGCGCGGCCTGCGCGTTCTCCAGGTCCAGGTGCGCCTTCTGCAAGGCGGCGTGACTCGTCTCCAAGCTCGCGTGGGTCACCTGCAAGGTGGCGTGCGCGGCATCCAAGCTCGCGTGAGTAGTCTCCAAGGTCGCATGCGTCATCTGCAAGGCGGCATGCGAGGCTTGCACTGCGGAGAGCCAGGACTGCATGGCGGCCAGTTGGGCCGCTTGCGATTCCGTAAGCTGCTGGGATAGAGCGAGAGTGCCGAGAGCCCGGCGCGCCTCCTTGGTATCGCGGGCCAGGAAGAGCAGATAGTCGGCGGTGGCCTGCGCTTCGGCGCTGGGCGTGGAGACGCCGGTGGCGGGCGCTGGACCAGCGCTGGCCGCGGCTTCCTCGTAGAGCGCCATGAGGCGTCGCAACACCAATGTCTGGTCGCCTTCTGCACGGAGGCGTTGCGTTACCTCCCGGGATTTCTCGGGATCGTAGAGAGCGATCTGCGCTTCGACGTCCTGCTGCGTGGGAGCGGGATTGCGGCGCAGGGTACGGACGCCGAAATTGAGCGGGCGAAAGGTGTCGAACGTTTCCGGTGTGACCATGCCGCCCATTCCCATGGCATCGCACACGATGAGGGCGCACCCCGTCGCCATCGCTTCCAGCGCGCAACGTGCCTTGGCAAAGATGAGATCGTAGTGCGGCAACTGCAGCTCGGGCTCACTGCTGGCTGCACCGCCACCGGCTCCGGCGATCTCGAGCGCGATGCCCTGCGCTTCGCAAGCGCCGTGCAGGGCCAGATAGACGGGATGCGTCGGGCCGAGCTGGTTACCGAAAATGAGCGCACGCTGCGGCTTCGCCGGCAGTGGCGGTCGCAAGTGAAAACGGCTCATGTCCACGAAATTGAGAATGACCTCCACCTGGCTCTCGGGAATGGCGTGCTCGATGACGAGTCGCTCGCGGCATAATTCATCCACGGCCACATAGCGGAAGATCTGCGGGTGGCGCAGTGGCGTCTCCTCCCAAGGCAGCCATCCGTGACAAAAGTAAATGACCGGGACGCCGGGAAATTGCTGGATGGCCGCCATGGCATCCAGATGATGATGCGCGTGGATGACATCCGGGCGGCAAGGCAGCTGTGTGAGATCGCTGACGACGGGGATGGTCATCGCGCGAAGTTCCTCGGCGACGGCGCCGAGATCGGTGCTGAAGGCCATCGGCAGCCAGCCTTCTTTCAGCAATCCAAACGCGATATCGCGCACATACATCTCCGAACCGGCGCGCGGTCCCAGCGTATTGTTCGTGATGAGGATGCGTTTCATGGCCGGGACTGGCCGGGAGCGGCGACGACGAGATCTTCCAGTTGCCAGACGGCGAGGAGCTTATCGGTGTAGCCAGGATGAGGACAACCATCGGTGACGGCGAGGAATGGCGGTGGAAAGCGAAAGGGCGCGAGCTCGAGATTCAGCGGGCGCCAGCTGCCGGTAGGGATCGGCTCGTTGCGCGATTGAGCAGGGAAGGTCGTGGTGGCGAGGTATCGCGAACCGCTTTGCTGGAAGACGCGCAGAGCCCGCCACACGTCTTCGTCCGAAAAGTGCACGAGGGCATCGCGGCACAGGATGAGGTCGCACGCGGGCAATGCGTCCCGCGTGATATCTGCGAGGCGAAATTCCCGGCCGGCTTGGCCATGACGCCGCGTATTCTCCGCGACGAGCTCGTGCACCACATCCACGCCGAGATAGTGAACGCCGGTGAGGGGCGCATGCTGCAGCCAGTTGAAATCGCCGCACGGTGCATCGAGCAAAATGAGCACGCCCAATTTTGCGATGAGCCTCTCGAGACCTGTCTGGACAATGCGGCCGCGTTCGATGGTGGAGCCGGGGCCGGATCGAGACTCGGGATTCAGCCAGGCATTCTCACGATAAACCTCGGTGAAGATGGCAGCCATACTACTGGGCGACCCAGCTTCACTTTGCGTGGCGAGGCGACCATTCATACGGTCATGCCTCGATCGCCTTTTGAATGGCCTGCACGATGGGCCGGATGTGTTGGCGATAACCGATGGCTTCCTTGTAACGGCTTTCCTGCACTCGCAGACGGCCATAGCGCTCGTAGCCCGGCGCTTCATGTTCCCACAGGTCCAGCATCGAGCGCGTATCCGCTGGATAGAGACACTCCAAGGCAAAGGCTTCCGTGCCGAAATGCTGGATGGCCAGTTCGACTTCCGGCTTGAGCTCCGGATAGTCGAGCGCTGCGGCCATCTTCCGCGCGAGGGCTTGCTCGTCGAGGTGCAGCCAGATCGCCGCCTCTCGCAAATGGGCCGGACAGGCATCCGGACGACCCTCGAGGAGGAATTGATAATTGGTGATTTGCTTGCCGCACAAGAACCCCACGCGGGCCGCCGCGGCATCCACGATGCACCGGCAAAGATCGTGCGCGGGGTTGAATCCTTCCGCGGCATCGGCCGCCACGACATCGATCTCCGCGGCGATCCACACCTGCGCGAGGTCATCGACGAGCCCAGCGAAAAACTCGGCGTTTCCATCCAGGATGAAGCGATAGACCTGCTTGTCGGACACGCGGCAAAAGATGGATCCCACCGAAGCACCCGCTTTCGCCAGCAACCGTCGCGCGGAATCGATGCGAGGCTTTTCCAACGGGCCCGAACCATCCGTGAGGCAACACACGAGCGGCCGATACACTTCCAACCAATGGAAGACTCGCAACTCGTGGCCAGGGTGGCCGACCATGAGAGCGGTTTTGGCTGGGATGGTCATCGTCTGGCGTGCAAGCCAGACATTTTCAACACGCGCCCTCGCGGGGCAACGTTTTTCACCGGATAACGTATTCGCGTGTTGAGCGCTTCTATTCCGTCACGCGACCTGTTAGACGCCCCTGCCCGCCCATCCGTCTGCACCATGAAGTGGCATCTGCTTTTCCCCATTACCGCCAGCCTCCTCTACATCGCTGCGGCGCTTTTCTTGAAGCGCGCGCAACAACTCGGCGGTGGTGTGTTGCGCACGACTTTCGTGGCCAACGTGGCTGTCGCGCTGGTCTTTGCCGCGCTGCTGCCGATGGGCGGAAAAGGGCAGCCATCGTCGCTGCTCTGGCAGCCCGCGCTGGTCGCCGCACTCTTCGTGGCCGGGCAGGTCTTCTCAGTCCTCGCCCTTTCGCTGGGCGATGTCTCGGTGGCCACACCGGCGCTCGGCGCGAAGACCATTTTCGTCGCCTGGTTCACCACTCTGCTACTCGCGACGCGGCTGCCATGGCAGCTCTGGTGCGCGGCAGGGCTGAGCTTCGGCGCGATCGTGCTATTGAATCGTGCGCCCCGCCCCGCCGCCGAAGGTGCCAGTCATCCTCACCACCATCGGCGGCTCGGGCAGACACTCCTCTTCTCCCTGCTCGCGGCCGCCTCATACGCGCTCTTCGATGTGCTGGTGCAAAAGTGGGCGCCATCGTGGGGTACGGGCCGATTTTTGCCAATCATGTTTGCGTTGTCGGCGACGATGTCGCTGGTCTTCCTGCCATTCATCCGCGAGCCGTGGAGCGCCGTGCCACGCGCGGCGTGGCCCGCAATGGGTGCCGGCGCGTTCTTCATGGCGCTGCAATCATTTGCCTTTGTCTCCGGCGTCGCGATGTTCGGCGACGCCACATCGATGAATGTCGTCTACAGCGCGCGCGGTGTCTGGAGCGTCGTGGCCGTGTGGTTTATCGGCCATTGGTTTGCCAACACGGAGGGGCAGCTCGGCCACAGCGTCTTGCGCTGGCGATTGGCCGGCGCAGCGCTCATGACATCGGCCATCGTGCTCGTGGTTACGAGGTAAAGGCGTTCCAAAACAAGCGCGGAGCGATCCGATCCGCAGCGAAGCGACGGACTCCCCGATCTTAATCCTCAACTCTCAACCGCCGTATCTACAGTTCCGCGATGTTGATGTTGCGATACTCGCACTTCATCACCACGCCGGGGTGAATCTGCAAGCCAAGCGGGGCGGGGCCGGCAAATTTCGCGTCGGTATACTCGGAGGCCTTCTGGCCATTGATCCAGCAGGTGAAAGTGTCGCCCTTGGCCTGGATGCGGAAGTGGTTCCACTCGCCCTCAGGCTTCATGAGCGTCTTCGCTTCCTTGGCCTGGCCCACCTCGGGGTAACCCGCCTTGCCGACATACCACGAGCCGGACATATCCACTTTCAAGCTGCCGGAGATGCCGAGCTGGCACTGAATATTCGGCTTGCGCATCTCGACGCCGGTGTCGACGCCGCGCTCGGTCACGCCTTTCCAACGCACGTCAAACTCGATGACGAAATCCTTGTACTCTTTCTCGGTCCAAAGGTAATTCCCCTTCTTCGCCGCGTCGTTCTCGCCGATAAGGACTCCATCCTCCACTCGCCAGAAGTCTTTCGATGCCTCGGCCTTGAAATGGGTGAGGTCTTTGCCGTTGAAGAGCGGCTCGAGTTTCGGTTCGTCCGCGAAAGAAACGACCACGGCAGCGAGAGAGAGGAAGAGCGAGAGAGCGAGGGGGCGAATTTTCATCGTCAACACGCTGCCCGTTTCCATCGGCCGGGAGAAGCTCATTTTCCAAGGTGCTCATACCGACAGATCGCCTTCATCTGCCTGTAGCGGCGCCGTCCCGGCGTCGGAC
>JBGGMZ010000329.1:0-19636 GCA_041287745.1 Chthoniobacter sp.
GGTGGCCACCAACCCTTGGGTGGTTTTTCCGGAGGGGGCGGAGGGTTAGGCTGCGAGGGGACAGATTGTATTAGTTCAAATGTGAACTCGTAGGGGCCGGCCCCATCCTGGACCTTCAGATCGTGCTTTAGGGGAATGTAACCCGGAGCATTAATTTGCAGCGTGAGTGGCCTGTCGTACCATTGCTCGGTCACGATACAACGAAAAGTGCCGTCGGCGGCGGAAGGCGGGCTTGTCGAGATGATGCCCTGACCGTCCAGGACCTGGACCTTGACACCTGCCACGGGAGCGGAGTTTTTGCTGATCAGTTTGCCCGAGACGTTCATGTGTGTGGAAAGATCCGGAATATCTTAGAGGAGCGCCTTGAGATTCACGCGTTGAATGACACATCGGAATACACCCTTCTGGTCCGAACGATTCGTGACATGGATACGGTAACGAATGCTCTTATCGTCCGCGGTGGACTCGATACGCCAATCGACCTGCGCATTGCGGCCTGCTGTATAGCTTGCAGAAGGCAAAGGGAAGACATTCACGAGGTAAACCGCGTCGGCCGCTTCATCCACGTCGTCGAATTGATCGAAATCAAAACTCGTCGTCTCGTTGCCGTCGAGTGTGAGATTGTTGGGCTGCCAAGAGCGGAAAGCTCCTCTCAGCCGGGCCCGAATGTATGTCCGATGCTGAGTATTGGGTTTCAGCTGCGGCTGTTTGTGATCGAAGCGGGCCAACTCGATCTTCAAACCATCGGTATTTTTCTCGGTCTCCCAACTGACCTTGGGCTCCTCGACAGTCCGGGCATAGCCTTCATAGCTTTCGTATTTTCGCGCGCTGTCGTAATTCTCGGCAAACGAGATGTAGATGTAGGAATCGCCTTTGTAGCTTTTTTCCGGGGGATGAACTTTTTCCGGATGGATGAGATAGAGATCGTGTCCGGCGGAATCAACGGCGTAACCGGGCTGGACGGTACACCCGCCGTCGGGCGCCGGATCCACCCGAAGCTCACTGCCTTCGCCCGGCACGATGCCGGGGTGATGGAGGCCGCGCAGGTGGAGCTTGCGCTTTTCGATGTGGTAGGCCTGTTCCATCTGCCAGTCCTCAGCAGAGGTGACCAAGCCCTTGTAGAAATTCATGCGGGTGAATTGCTTCATAGGATGAGGAATTGTGAAACGATCGAGCTGCAGCCGATGACCATAGGAGGCAGGGTTGGGGTTGGCGACACGTGATAGAGGAACGAGAGAAAGCAACGGGTGTGGGCGGGCTTGTTTTGCTCCACCAAATGATTCAGCCGATGGAGGACAGCCGACCAGGCCCGCCCGTTGGCGCGTTCCTCGGTGGTGGCTTCGCTGAACTCCGGCAACCAGACGGTGCCTGGCTTTTCACCAAGGAGACTGACCTCGCGTCCGGCGCCCGGCGCGGGAAGCAGCGCGCCGTTCGGCCCGGCGATGGGGACGACGAGGACGAATTGCGAGTCGAGGTCGGGCTGGTCCAGAAGAAGGGTCTGGAGACCGATGATGGAATGACGCCCGATTTCCATGCCGCGCGGCCAGGTGCGTTCGCGAATCTCCACCTCGAGGCCCAGTAGGACCCGTGCCATCTCCCGAAGACCGCGGCAGGTACCGCGCAAGCGATAGAGGCCGGCGATCTCGCTGAGGATCTGCTTGAACCGCGGATAGCGCTCGCCGGCGAGGCTGCCCTCCGCGCTGCCGGGCGTGCGCGGATCTTCGAACCAATCGCGGTTGGGCTCCAGGTTTAGCCAGCCGGCCAGCCAGCCGAGAAACTCACGCTCCCAATTTTTCTTGAGAAACGCAGGGGCCGCCGGCAGCGCGGCGAGCTCGCGCGGAAAGGCATCCTGCAGGAGAAGACGGCCCAGGCGGGGGCTGGTTGTTTCGGTGGTATTCCTGTGCGGGAGCAGCTCCTTCGTCTCCGGGGCGAAACGGACGTGAGAAAAACGCTGCCGTTCGTAGAGGTCGCCTGCCTTGAGGAGGCGATTGAGATCCGCGGCGAGCGCGGCGCCGAAGTCTTCGAGCGTGCGCGCCTTCGTGTCACCTTCCGTCACGCGCTGGACGATTGCTGCGGTTTCCGGGGAAAGACGGTCACGCAGAAAGGCGGAGACGGGATCGCCATCATCCGGAGTGGCGAGCCGGTAGGCGAGACCCGCGAGATCTGTGAAATCGCGCGGGGAAAACCAGGGTGGACTGGCGGCAGAAGCGAACGAGGTGCTTTGCCACGGCTCAAACCAGCGATGGCTTTGCACGATCATCTGCTCCACGAGGTGCAGATTGCTCTCAAACACCCGGAGGAGGATGGGAAGCGGATCTTCCCGTCTGCCCTCCCCGGCCTGCTCGGATTGGGCACGAAATACCGCCGGCAGGTAGCTCAGGCTTTCGGGTGAGGAAGCGGAAAAGGTGATCATACTCGCTCGATCTCCATCTGCTGGAGGAAGCACGGAAAGGCGTATGGCTGGATGGCGATGCGATCCTCCGGTTGCTCACCGGGGCGGCGGATCTCCAGCAGGTCCACATATTTCACCGCCGGGAGCTGCTCGAGGAGATAGTAGAGCTCGGACTTGTGCAGCGCACGGCCAGGTTCCCAACCCGCACCGTCGTCGGAGCCGGTGAGAGGATGAACAAAGGCGCGCAGTGCCTGCGCGGCTTCCGAGACCACGGCGCTGAACTCACCTTCGAAAGTAGACCGCAAAACGAGCTGCGCTTTCAGTTCGATCAATTGGTAGGCCGGACTCTCCACGCGCAACCGGGTGTTGATGAGGCGACGTTCGTCGAGATAAGCGGTGACCTGCTCCACCAGCCGCTGACTCGGCCGGGGAGCGGGATCGGGATCTTGCGGGACGATCACGACACGGATTTCGCCGTCTACCGACCGGCAGAACGCCTTGCCAACGAGGGCCGATGCCTTTTGCGCCAGCGCTTCGAAGTCCTGGCCGGTCACGGCGCGATCTCCGTGAGTGATTTCCCACGGGCCGCGGGCGCGCGCGTGGTCGAGATCCTCGCGGTCGCACCCACCTTGTGCGGGAAAGAGATTCGTCACCGCGGAAATTCCGGGCATGGATTTCTCGAGGATGGTGATGGTATTTCGCCCGGTATTTCCGCGCGCACCCGCGGATTCGCGATAGACGAGGCTGATATTGCGGCTGCCGGCCGGCGGGATGGAGCCGTGAGCGCCATCGCCAAAGAAAATGGTGCCGGTCTCGAGGTCTGCGCGGAAGTGCCGCACCAGTACTGCCCCGGTGACGGCCGAGCGGTGAAAGTCGCGCACTTCTTCCCAGCGCACCCACCAGCCGTCGTCCTCTTTCACGATGCGAGCCTCGGTGGCGAGATCCGCTTTGGACTCACGCTTTTGGGCGGCATTGCCCCGCAGGAGCGCGATCTCGGATTTGGAAAGCTCATCCTCGCGGACCCAGACCTCCGGGCCATCGAGGATGGCAAATTCCAGGGAGAAGCTCTGGTTTGGCGACCCATCGCTGGAGCCCAGCAGCCACTCGCGGCCGACGGCCTGCTCGGCTTCCACGGCGTTTAGCGCCACGCGCCGGAGTCGTGGTGGCCGGAGATACTCCGCTACCTGCCAGCGCACCCGCATCCACCACCCCTTTGTCCCGAAGTGACGGCTTTCCGCCCAGTCGGCGCCGCTCAAGAATTCCACGGCCCCGGGCCGGGTGAGAGAGGAGGTGCCATCCTGGTGGATGCGGAGCGGCTGCCATATCACCGTGCCATCGTCGTCGTCGGTGGTGACATACTCCCAGACGAGCTGCGGGGCGTACGATCGCAGTGCGGGGGAGGCGGGCTGCCAGTTCCAGCCGAGGCCATCACGTGCCCAGACCAGCTCCGATGCACCGACATCGAGCGGATGCGGCACGATATCGAGGAAGAGAGAATAGGGACCACGCGCGTCGTCGGGCGGACCATCGAGGCAAAGATAGAACGCGGGATCCTGTTCCGGCTGGATTTCAAATGGAGTGAACGCCCCTTCCGCAGGCAAGGATTTGACCTGGCTGTAATTCTCGGCGAGCACCGTTTGCCATGGCCGGAAATTGCCGACCACGCCCAGCAGGAGAGATTTCGCGACGAGCGGCGTAAATTCCGGGGTGGCAGGCGACTCCACGAGGGCGCCTGCGCCATGGTACTCCGTCACACGGGCGCGAATGAACGGTCCGGCCTGGCCGGACCAGCCTTCGATGTCAAATTGATCCGGGCAGCGAAAAGAGACCGTGCCGTCCTGGGTGAAAGCTTTGGTGCCATCCTCGAAGTCACCTCCCTCGCGACTGCCGGTGCTGGTGTCGCTGCGGCCGAGTAGAGTCCATTGGGAATTGAGAGCCCGATACTCCCAAGCGATCTTGTGCGCGTTTTTCGGCGGGAACGGTTTTTCGAAACGGAACTGCAGGAGGATGGTGTCGCCTGCACGCTTTAGAAGCTCACTGGAGAGGGCGAAGAGGCTGCCTTGCTGCGGCCTCGGCCCAAAGGGAGTGAAGGAAGCGCTCGTATCCACGGGAGTCCAGGTCGGCGGCGGGAGCGGGGCTCCTCCGGGCCCTGAAGCGGGCACCGAATCAATCGGGGCGCGGTAGAAGGCCGCGGAGGGTGGCCGAATGCAACCGCGGGAACTGATGCTGCGCGTGAGGCGCTGCAAACGCAGCGGTCCAGACATGGCGGAGCCGATGAGATTCGCGCGCAGCCAGCATGCAGGCGGAGGCGGCTCGGCATCCGGCGCTTCGCCGGGCAGCGCGCCGGGGAAGAACTGCTTCCGGGTGGCCTTTGCCAGCGCGGTCAGATCGCGAAAGCGGATTTCTCCCGAGCGCTGCAGGTGATCGGTCTCATCGTCGACCGTGACGTTTTGCCACGTCTGGCCATCCCACGCCTGCCATTGCAGATAGATGGCGTCGGCAGCAGAGCCGGCCAATTGCACGAACACCTTCACATCCGTCTGCGTGCCAAAGACGGCGAGATCCGAATCGCCCAGGTAAAGGCGGTGTGGCACGGTGGCCAGCTCTCCGGCCTGGCGGTCCCGGCCGAGGTGAAAGATCTCGTTTTCCCAGGTGGAATTGCCGGTCAGGCGATGCACCTCGCTCACTTCCACCACCGCGCGGCCTTCCGCTGCCGGACTCGGTGCGTACATGGAGCCGGTGGCGATGATTTGTCGCGAAGTAGGGTGCAGCGCCTGGCAAGTGGCGAAAGTCAGCGGAGGCAGATCGCCCTCCGGCTTGGTAGAGAGCCGCGTGCCGCGCGGAATGACTCGCAGAGCCTGCTCATTCGTGCCGGGCTGTACGGAAAAGAAGATCCAGGCGCGAGCCGGACGCGCAGGTTGCAAGCGCACGCCTATGAGTTCGAGGAAGCGGACGTAATTCAAATCCGGCACCCGGTTCAGCCGGTAGAGCACGGTCTCCGTCATCCACGCCATCACGTCGACCAACGCCATCCCGGGGTCGCTGGGGTTGAAGTCCGTCCAACCCGGGCATTTGGCGGCGATGCGCCGCTTGGCCTCTTCCACCAGGCTGCTCCAGGTGCGATCGTCGAGATTCGGGGCGGGAAGGTTCATGTGTGTGCGCTGTCCAGGTAGAATGGATAGACGAGGTTGCCGCGGGCGTTGGTCAGGCGGATCTGGTATTCGACGCTGATGAGGAGCCGGCTCCCTGCGGGCTCCACCTCCACTTCCACCGCCTGCAAGGCGATGCGCGGCTCCCATAGGACGAGCGCTTCGCGCACGGCCGATTTGATGAGGGTGAGATTGACCGTATCGAGCGTGGCGAAGACGAAGCGGTGGATGTCGCACCCGAAATCCGGCCGCATCACCCGCTCGCCTTTGGCGGTGGAGAGGATGAGCACGATGGATTGCCGGATGCGGTCCTCGCCGCGTGCGCGTTCCAGGCCGCCGTGGGGATTGAGCCGCAGGGGAAACGCCAGGCCGGTCCCCAGGGCTTCGTCGTGTTCTGCTTCGGAAGGAGTCATGTGTCGCCGGTGGCTAGTTGATCTTCACGGTTGCGCCCTTGAGCTCCAGCGCGGCGGAGGCGCTGACCTTCAGCGTGGAGCTGGCTTCGATTTCGATTTGCTGGGAGCGCAAGATCAGCTTGGTCTGGCTGGAGAGGGTCAGCTCTCCCTTGGCCGTGTCGATGCTGATGACGTTCTGCCCCGACTGATCGCGGATCTCGATTTTCTCGGCTCCCGGAGTGTCATTCAAAATGATCTCGTGCCCGCTGCGGGACTTGATCACCCGCAGGTGATTCTTGCCGTCTTGATTAGTTTCGGGCGGCGGATCGTCGGCATTCCAGAGGGCACCGAGGATGTAGGGATGTTGCAAATCTCCGTGCTCGAAAGCGACGAGCACTTCGTCCCCCGGCTCTGGGAGGAACACAGCGCCGCGCTGGCGCCCACCCATGAAGGTGACCAGCTTGGCCCAGTCGCTCTCGGCGTGATCGGACATCCAGGGGAAATGCACCTTCACGCGGGCGCGGCCTTCGGGGTCGTGATTGTTCGTCACGATGCCCGAGACCACGCCGTAGATGCGATTGGTGCGGGCGTGGGCCTCAGCCTTTCCGGAAAGCATTTCGCCGAGGTTCATAGGGCGTTGCGGCGGGCGGTGAGCGAGGTGCGGTAGCCTTCCGCGCCGAAGGAGTGGGTGGCTTTCACCACATAGTATTTGCCGGAGAAAAGTTTTCCGAAGCCGGCCACGCCCACGCAGACGCCTGGCGTGAGCTGCGGCTGGCCGATCGTTTCGATGGTGGCCTGGATCAGGTTGTTGCTAGCATTGTTCAGCTCGGAGACGGCGATGGTTCGCGCCTCTTCCTGCGAACGCACCGGGCGATCGGTGATGACCTTCACCACTTCTCCGAAGAGCGAGCGCATGAGCTCGCTGGAGGTGCGTTTCTCGCTCTCGTGCGTGCTTTCCTCCCCGGCCCGGGCGCGGCCTTCGATCAGCTTCTTCCCGCTGGCATCCCAGCCGCGGACCACCACCTCGGTGACCGCGGCGGTGGTATTGAGTTGCGGCTCGAACCGAATGAGATCCTTGCCCCAGGTGAGATTGGCCGCGCTCTCCTGGTAGGAGCTGGCCCGGAAGTAAAGCCGGCGTCCACCGAGGAAAAACTCGAAGTGGTTGTCGCTGGCCAGGGTGGTGAGAAACTCGAGGTAGCTCTTGCCTCCCTGCTTCGTCTTGACCGGGGTGATGACCTTGGTTTCGTCCACCACGGCCTGCAAATGAGCGATGTCCCGCGCGATCTCGCGCACGATGTCGCTGTCGCGTTTCTCGCGGAAGACGTGGGCCTCGCTCGGCGCGGTGAGAAGATCGTAGGAGGCGTCGGTCCCTTCCACGGTGAACGTGGGAGCGCTGCCGAGGTGAAAGCTGGCGTTGAGATTTTGCACTTTGCCGTGGAGGACGTTCACCACCCGGTCCGTGTAGCCGAGCGCGATGGAAACCGGATTGCCCACCTGGAAAAGGCCGGTCTCCAGCCAGTGAAAGTGTCCGTCGCGGTACTCGTCCTGTACCTCCAGGGTGAAGGAGTTCGTCTTGTTGAGCTCCTGCTCCACCTTGACGCTGAGGATGGCGTGCGCCGCCTGCGGGTCCAACTCGGATCCGTTGATCTCGATTTTGAAGCCGGGCGCGTAATAGCCGACGCTGGTGCCGTTATTTGCCATCGGCAAAAATTCCTCCTTCTCGCGGCAGCGCCGGAATGACCAGCTGCCGGCCGGGTTGACACTCGCGCGGATTGTCGATGCGATTGGCCGCGGCAATGAGCCGCCAGTTTTCGGGATCACCGTAGGCCTCGTAGGCCAGTTGCCAAAGAGTTTCGTCGCGCTTCATGGTGTGGATCTTCCGCCGGTCGGGTGAGGCGCGCGGCGTGGCTGCGAGCTGCATCTCCACAGGCTGGTACTCGCGAAAGCTGAGGCTAACGCGAGCGCGGACGGGAGTTCCATCGTCGAGGAAAAGGACGAAGCGCTGGGACAGGCTTTCCAAGAGACCCACGAATTCCAGGCTGCCCCAGACGACCTTGCATGGCGGCGGCGCGTGAAGATCGCCATCCACGAGTAGAAACGCTTTCAGCTTGTCCAGGTAAAGGCGCCGCACATCGCCCACCTCGCCGTAGGTATAGCTGTCGAGCATCAGTTCCAGCGAGAGATTGGCAGCATCGCCCCGGTTGAATTGGATGACCGGTGAATCGAGGCCCGGGATTGCGGCCTCGGAGAAATTGGTTTTCTTGCTGACGGTATACTCCGTCGGGTTGAAGCAGACCTTGAATGTCGAGCCGTCGTCGTGCGGGGAAAACTCCGCGCGCGAGCCGCGGAAGCGTCCGCGGATGATGATAAGCTTGTCCTTTTGGGTAGCCATGATGAGTTCAGCGACCGAGCCGCTCCCGCTCCCGGCGCACGCGGTCGACGATCATCTCGTAAACGCGCTGCGAGAGAACCTTGGAGAGCATCTGGATTTCCTGTGGATTGACGCTTTGAAAATTCATCGTTGCCGGCGCGGAGTTCGCCGCAGTGGGCCAGGTCTCCGGCGTGCCATCGGTGACACGCACGTCGCGTGAGGCACCGGCATTGGCGTTCTTGGGCGGGACGGGCTGTGGTCGCGCGAGGTGCGTGAGGTTTGGTGCAGCGGTCACCGAAGGTCCGTGCGAAGAGTTTTCCGGCGAGGGGATAAAGCGCTTGCGGATCGGCGTCGCGAAATTGACGGCGGGCGCGGGGTCGGTGTCCGCTGAGTTGCCAGCGTCGCCGGCGCGATGCGGCGTGAGCCGGATGGGAGGCGCCGTGCGTGCCGCAGGGGCCCATTGGTTGAGCGGAAGCGAGAGCACAGGAACCGCTCGCGGCGCGGGTATCGCGCTTGGTGCGACCATTGGTGTGAGATGCTCCGGCGCGCTGGTCGCTGGCGGATGATGAAGGCGCGCCTGGCTGGGTGCTTTTGGCAATCCTTGCCGATATGAAGGTAGATCGTCACCGCCACTCGCGCTCGTGGGAGACCGAGGTTCCCGGGAAGGAGAGCCCGGCGGGAGGACGACGCTTTCCAGATTCACGGAGGGCGGGCGGGCCACACGCTCCTGGCGCGACGTTCCCGGTGGAGCTGGCAGGTCGCGTTGTACTGATGGGGACTGCGCTCCCGTGACCTTCGCCGGGGTGGCGGATGCCGCGTGCGACCCACGTGGCGGCGCCACGGGGATCGTCTCCAAGCTGTGCGTGGATGCCCGTCGCGGATTCGGCATCGTTGCCGGCCCGCTCTTCTCACCTGGCTTACCGGACGGCGGAATGACGAACCGGAGTGACAGATGGAAATTCTGCACCCGTTGCGAAACGATCGTCGTGTGCCGGGCGAGCAATGGCGCGAGACGGTGTCGTAGGGCTGGCCCCTGCTGCACGATGCGATGGTAGCGCCGGCGCAGGATGCCTTCGGCGAAGTCGCGCGCGGCCTCCCCGACGGGCGTGTTCCGTCCGGGCATACTCGACTGTGCCGGGTGCATGTCCCTGGCCAGGCCGAGTGTGGATTTAGGCTCGTTGGAGGCCGCCATGTGCTAGCTCCAGGCTTTCAATCGCCACCGTATTGGCGTCGCCTTTCAGATCGGACCCGCTCCACTTCACCGGCCACGCTTGCAGGCATCGCCACGACAACTTTTCCTCGCCCTTGCTATCCAGGACGATGATGCGCACCGAGCGGCGTTCCAGCTTCTTGCGCCACCGGCCCGGCCCGGAGGACTCGTACCAATCCCACAGTTCGCGTGCTTCGGTGAAGCCGCGCTTGAGCACAAGGTTTGGATGTCGCATCCCTTTCGGCAGTTTGTGCGGCGACGTGTTGATCCCGCCCTCCTGGTAGTCCTCGGTCTCGATCTCCGCCTGCAGCCCGGTCACTTCCGAGAAGCCGGCGATCACGATGCCGTCGATCTCCACGCGGTAACGGTGCGCGAGGTACGGATCCGTGCGGTTGCCGAGCGCCATGGTTCCCCCGGGCTATTTCGTCCGGCGAATGCCTTCGTGGGCGATCTCGATCGTCTCGATGGCGATTTCGTTGGCTGTGGCGTTGAGCGTGGGTGCGGTATACTTCGTGGGCCAGGCTCCGCTGATTTCCCAGCGCGCGGCCGTTTTGCCTTCGTCGTCGAGCACCTCGATGGCCATGTTTCGACGGGCTTTTTTGGTCGCGCCCGATTCGACCTGTTCGCGCCACTTGAAAAGATCCGCGGAATCCGTGATGCCCCACTTGAGGGTCACGTTGGCGTGTTTGATGAGTCCTGGAATCTTGCGCACGGTGGCGGGTTCGTTTCCTTCGCGGTACTCGATGGCGTCCTGCGTGCTGTCGGAAATCGTGACTTCACGAAATCCCGCCTGCACGATGCCGTCTATCTCCACCAGGAAGCGGTGGTTTTTGTATGGGTCTTTGCGTTCTCCGGTAGGCATGGCTCAGTTGGGTGAAGGTTATTCAGTCAGGGCGGAACCGCTGCGCCACTGGGCGAGGCGGAAGACGACGAACTCGGCCGGGCGCGCCGGCGCGACGCCGACGACCACGATGAGGCGTCCGTTTTCGATGTCGTTGTCGGTCATGGTCGTCCGGTCACATTTCACGAAGTAGGCCTGCTCGGGGCTCAGCCCCATCAGCGCACCGTCCTTCCAGACCTGCAGGAGGAAGTCGTTGATGGTTTGCCGGACGCGCGCCCAAAGCCGCTCGGTATTGGGCTCGAAAACGACCCACTGGGTGGAGCGTTCGATCGATTTCTCGAGGAAGATGAAGAGTCGGCGCACATTCACGTATTTCCACAGCGGATCGTCGCTCGTGGTCCGTGCGCCCCACAGCAAAATGCCGCGGCCGACGAAAGAGCGGATGCAGTTGACGCCGCGCGGATTGAGGATCTCCTGTTCGCCTTTGTTGAGGTTGAACTGGAGATCGAGCGCACCGCGCACCGCCTCATTGGCGGGCGCCTTGTGCACGCCGCGCTCGGTATCGCTGCGCGCATAGATGCCGGCGACGTGACCGCCCGGCGGGATGAGCCGGGGCAGGTTCGTGGCCGGATCATTGATCCGGATCCACGGGTAATAGAAAGCGGCATACTTGGAAGTGACAGGCGGGACAAGATCACCTACTTCGCCCGCGTCTTGTTTGCTTTGCAAAACCGCGATGCGGTCTTTCAAGAGTTCGCAATGCGTGACGACGGCGTCGCTCAAGCCCGCGAGGTCGTTTTCATTTGGAATGCAGACGATGGAGATATCTTCCTTCTCCGCCAGGCCCGCCAGGCCGTAGGGCGCATCGTCGCTGGAGCTGCCTTCGTAGTCGGGCAGAGTGAGGGCGTCGCCTTCCGTTCCGCCGGTGAGCAGAGTGATCTCGCTCGGGACAGGATCGGGGGCTTTCCCTTCTGCCGGTTTTTTCGGAGCGGGACCGGCTTCGACTCGAATGAGATGCGAGAGCTGATTGATCTGCCTCACAAAATAGTTGGGTGATTCAGGGTCGCTGGAAAGTTCGTCGAAAACTTCCTGCGCCGCGGGGTCCCGCCGAGTCGGCTCTTTGAGCTTCTCGCGGTCCAGCGGATCAATGATCGGCGTGGGTGGCGGCTTGGACCAATAGAAGACCACGAGTTTGAAGCCGGGATCAGCTTTGCCCGGTCGCGCACTGCTCACTGGGCGAATGGAAACACCGATGCGATTGCCCCATTCGCCGGCGCTGACGGCGGAAACGCCGATGGATGATTTGCCGGCGATGGAAAGCGTCGCCGTTTTGGCCGCTTTGCTGGTGATGCGGCCGACAAAACAGCGCTTGCCGCCATTGGCGAAAAAGCCGGCCAACGCGTAGGGGAGGAAGGACTTGGATTCTCCTTTGGTGGAGGCCCAGGAGTAACCGCCATAGCTCTGCTCGTACTGGGTGAAGCTGGTCAGGAAACGCACGCCAGCCGGGCCACGTTCCGTTTCGCCCAGAAAGCCTGCTGTACTCGTGCTGACGCCTTCGATGGGCTTCCCGCCCATTTCGATCTCTTCTACATAAACACCGGGCGCTAGATATTCTGGCATTGGTTCTCCTTTGGTTCAGTTGGGTTTTTGACTGAAATTCGGGCCCCACACCTCGCTGGGGCTCAGCGGTCCGCGCTTTCGCTGGTGCGGCGGTTCAATTTGCTGACTTCCTCGCACCAGGTCTGCCGCTCGTGATGCGGCATTGTAAGGATCCGGTCGCTTTCCCAGTGCATATAGTACCCTAGGAAGGCTACCTCCTCGTAGATGCGGCCGAGGGGGTAGCCGGGGATTCCCCCGGGCTAATACTGACCTCCACAGTTTCCGCACAATGTGGGCATTTTGTTTTTAACATCAGTTCCTCGCCGCCATTGATCCGGCGGTAAAGTTCCTGAAGATAAGTAAGATCCTGAATGAACAGCCCCTCGATGACTCGCGGGTTTACCTCCGGCAGCGAGCCGAGGCTGGTGACCACCCGCGAGAGCAGGATGACCGTGAGATACGCGGGATTGTTCTGCACGCGCGGATCGCGCTGGGGTAAAATCTCATCCGCCGCCGTGGCGAGGCGCATGTTTCCCTGACGGTGAACGGTGCCGTCCTCCACGAAGCCATTCGGCAGAATGAACTCGTACTCTGTTTGCAGCGGCATAATTAGGTAACCCAGTTAGCTTCCGTCAAAAAGGCCTTTGTGCTGGCCGGGAGTGTGAAGCGTTCATTATCGGATGCAATCACAAAACGACGCACGCTTTCTACTGCGCCCATCGCAGGTCACAGGCTTCGCATGGCACGCGGATTTGATAGTCGCGCTGCGTGCCGCCGTGCCTGACTCGCGCGGTCCACTTGCCGCGTTTCAACCCGCGAAATTCGAAGTGTCCAGTAGCATTCGTGGTGGTGGCACGGTCGAGCTGCGGCAGCATGATGGCGGCTTCTCCGAGCGGATTGCCGAGCGCATCGGAGAGCCGGCCGCTCACGGTGTGGAGGATGAGTTGGGCTTCACTCCCAGCCGGCGGCGTGGGCAGATTTTCCCGCGCCCGGCCGACGGCCACATCCTGCAGTGGCGGCGCGAAAACAGCAGTGGCCGAGAGCACTTGCGGTGCAACCTCCGGCTCGGTCACCGGGATGGCGATGGTGGCAGTGAGGGTGATCGAGGGTCGAAGCCGGTTGCCAAGGGCTGTCCAAAATTCGGAAAAGTTTTTCTGCGGATCGATCATGGCCGTGACGAGCGGCGGCAGGGCCGCCTGCGACTCGAGCGCGCCCACCAGCAAGCGGCGCGGGATGGTCTCATGCGAGGCCAGGATCTCCAGCACCTGGCCCAGAAGCTCGTGCTCCTGCAGCAGGCCGATTTCGCCCGCCTCGGTGGACCATGTGGTGACGAGATAGGAGCACGCCACGCGGAGAGGCGCGCGCTGGATAGTGACGTTCCCGTTGCCATGCTCCACGGCGCGTTCGTTGCTGCGGAGGGTGGTGTTTTCCCGGATGTCGTAGAGGAAAAGATTCACCGTGGATTGGTCGCGCGGCTTGAAGGATTCGCCCGGCCGTTCAAAGGAAATATAGGCCTCGGCGAGCGGCAGCCGCTTCGCCTCTTTCAACATCGCCCGCAGGGCCTGGCTAAGCTCTTGGATCATAGGAAACTAAGGGCCAATATCATGGGGGCGTGGGGGAAAATTCTTCGCCGTCGATCAGCATCGAGCCCTTGGGGCAGTTGGCGACCGCGCTCTCGAAGTTTGGCCCGACTTCCGAGGTGTAGTTGGGATTGACGCTCTTGTTTTTCGCGCGCGCCTGGTTTTCCTGTTTCGTGAGGACTCTCAATGTGCTTCGGCCTCTGCCAAGATTGGTCGCTGCCCGCTCGCTGTCGGCGGTATCATTCTCCCCGGAGTTCCACGCTGCGCCCAGGGAGGGATCGTGGTCGGTCTCGAACTGGAAGAGCTGGAACTGGTTCGGATGATCGTAGGAGGCAAACGTGGTCGCCCGTTCCCGCGCAAGCTGCGGCGGTGAGGAGGTGAAGAGCGCATTCCATTCCCCTTCTGCTTCCGCATAGTTTGTTGGCTTGGATTTGTCATCCCGGCGGACCCAGATGTTGCGGCAGATCTCTCGGAGTCTCGACGTCTCTTTGTCGCGCATGTCTTTGCTTATATCCTTGAAGCCAAAGTTTGATGCCCGGTCGTAGAGCTGTTTCCGTGTTTTGTAGCCACGCGGGAGAAAACGCGGACGTCCGCGGGAGATGATGTGCTGAAGGCTGGTGATCGGCGGATTGAATTTCGACAATCCGGAAAGAAGGGCCACAATTTTGGCGATTCGCGGAATCGCGAAAGCGTCGAATTTCATGGTCCGGCCCTCGCGCTCATATTCGAGGCGGATGTTCCCCGTGCGGATCAACGCGGGCTTGAGGAAATCCTCGAGAATCTTCCTCTTTTCCTTCGGTGTCCGGCCGTTGTCCGCTTCCACTTCGCTGATGGCGGACTTGATCTGCGTCTCCAGGTCGAGATCGCGGGCGCTCGCCATGGTGATGACCAAGTTTTTGCCCACGGTCTTCACCGTGATGACGTGGTCTTCCGACCCCATGGCAAAGGAGGATTGCACTTTCGCCTCCGCACCGCCGTCCGCCGCGGCACCGCCTGCCGCCGGACTGCCCGGAGCAGCGCCTGCCCCGCCCTTGCCCAGGACGGCTCCGATCAACTTCTTGGCCGCGCCCACGATCCATCCGATCAATCGATCCAGCGCCTTGTCGACGAAGCCACGCACCTTCTCGATGACGCCTTTGATCTTCTCGGCCACGTTGCCCAGACCGAGGAAGCCGGCGAGGAAATTGATCGCGAGTGTGAGTAGTCCCGAGAGGACCGATTCCACCTTCTCCACCGCGGCGTTGATCTTCCCTTCCGCGATGTCGACGATGGAATTTACGAACCCGGTGACCACGGCCACGATCTCCTTCAGCTTGTTCACGAAGACCATCACGGTGTCGTAAATCGAGAGGATGGCGGAAATGAAACCCGCGCCGGGAATGAACATGGCGATGAGCTTGGGGATCGCTTTCTTCACGATCGTCTCCACCACGAAGCCGATGATGCCATCGAGCACCATATCCTTCAAATTGCCGAGGTGCTCCTTGATCTTCGTCCAGGCCGCAGCCGGGCCATCGCGCACCAGGGTGACTACGACGTCGAAGCCCACTTCCAGCACTTTCACCGCCGGCTCGCCGATGGCGCGCACGAGCTTGCCGCGCACATTTTGCCAGGTCAGGCCGAGCACGGAGAAAACGAATTTCACCACCTCGCCCAGCTCGAACGCCTTGGGGATGTAAACGCCTGGCAGTGAGCCGGTGAGCCAGTTGATGAGCCCCTCCTTCAAATGCGTGAGGATGTTGCCGGCGAAGTTGAGGAAGCCGTTCTTCGCGCTCTTCACCAGGTTTCCGACAAAGGGCGCGGGATTCTTCAGGATGCCCTTGAGCGCAGCGCCGGTTTTCTTCACGTAGGCCAGGGCGCCGGGGCTGACTACGTCGAAGATGATCTCCAGCAGATTCCAGACGGCCCCGCCGGCCCAGGTCGCGAAGCGTACGAGGAAACCGCCGAAGACGCCCGCGAGTTTGGCGAAGGCGCGCGGGACGATCACGATATCCACCAACTCCAGGGATCGGAAGGCCGCCACGAAAAGTCCCGGAATCGCCATGACGAAACTCTCCACTCCGGCCAGCGCTTTTTGGAACCACGCCCAGACGCGCGGCACTGCCTTGGACCGCTGCATATTTTCCCAGATCTCCTCCTCGCCAATCAGTTTCAAGAAGGGCGCGATGATCGTCTCCGGCGTGCGCGGGACGACCTCGCCCGTGATGGGATCCTTGCCCATCACCGCCTTGAGCAAATCGTAGCCGGGAGTGCCTGCCGCCAGGCGCGCAATGGGCTGCAGGATGGCATCCTTGATCATTTGCACGAGCCCCGTGACCAGCCCTTTGCCGAAGGCCAGCAAGCGGTCCACCGGCTCCGTGACCAGCCGTTTGGCGCGCTCCCACACCTCCGAGGGATGGACGATGTCCGTGATGCCGAGGCTATCCAGAAAGTCGTGCACGGCTTTGTAAATCGCCGCGCCCGCCATTCCCAGTTTGCGGAGCTGGCCTTCGACAAACGCGCCGGCTTTCTCGAAAACACCCGCGTTGGCCAACGCCTCCGCGACCAGCGCGCCGCCGGGCAGCAGTTCGATCAGCGCCCGCAGCAGATTGGCTGCGCTCGCTTCGACAGGTTCACGGGTGATCGGGTTGGAGCCGAGGAGAATGGTGAGCAGCCGGAAGCCCGGGATCCAATTCGCTTTGCCGGCGATGAATTGCAGGACGTCATCCATTCCCAGTCTCTGGACGTGGGGCTCGGTGGTGTGCGTCGCCTCGGCGCGGGCCGCTTCCCGCGGGGCCGGTTTCGCGCCGCCCTGCTGGAGTGTGTGCACCAGCTCGTGGGCGATCAGCTCGCGTCCCTCGTCGCTCTCGGGTCGGAATCGGTTCCGACCGAAAAAGATGTGCTGCCCCACGGTGAATGCCTGTGCGTGCAGGTCGCGACTCAACTGCACCGCCCTGTCATCCGTGTGGATTTTGACCGCGCTGAAATCGGCGTGAAACCGCGGCTCCATGAAACGCCGTGTGGCCGGCGGGAGGGGCGCGCCTCCGCCCATTTCGCTTTGGATGGCCGTGTGGGTCTGGGCCTTCATCTGCGGCGGCCCCGTCTCTTTCCGCTGAACTTTCGACTCCCCGCCCGCAGTCGGCGCGGGCGGATTGGGCGCCGGGTCCCGCATGATCTGGCGCGCGACGGAGACGGCCTCTTTCTCCGCAGGATCATGCGGCGAGGACACGCGCATGAGGCGCTGTACGGTCTGCGGGCGGCGCTCATCAACACTCAGCCTCGCTGGCTCTTCTGCACTCAGAGATACCAGGTGGTGGTCGTTCTGCGGGGCACGCTTCTCCACCTCCGGCTGCGCCGGTTCTTTGCGCTCCTTGCCGGCCAGCATCCGCTGCACATGCGCATTTCCATAAAGCCGCTGGCAGGCCAGCATCGCGGCGGCACTGGTGACCGGCTGTCGAGTGTGCTCCTGCACGCGCGATGCGGATTGCTCATGCGCCAGCCGGGCCAGCGTCTCCAGCGAGGAACTCGAGCGCTTCACTTCGGTGGAAGGCGGGGCCACCGCGCGTGCGGCGGATTTTTCGGAAGTGGCGTGGGCTTTGGCTGCGGTCATTCGCGGCCCTCCCGGCTTTTGGTCATGTCGTGTTCACCCCAGGTGCGGCCCAGCTTTTGATGCTCGCGCCGCGAAGCCTGCAGGAGGTGATCCATCTGGATCGTCACGCCTTCACCCGCGGCTGTGAACGCAGCCGCGAGTGCGATGTTATTGATGCTGCCACCGGCGAGGCGCACCCCACGCGCCAGCCGCACAAAATCCACGTCCGCTCCCAGCGGCGCATCGCCGGGAAACACGCGCTGCCACATGGCCAGGCGATGCTCTTCATCCGGGAAGGGAAACTCGATGATCACATGCAGGCGCCGCAAGAAAGCGTCATCGATATTCTGCCGGAGATTCGTGGCGAGGATGGCGATCCCTTCGTACTCCTCCATCTTTTGCAGCAGGTAGCCCACCTCCAGATTTGCGTAGCGGTCGTGAGAATCGCGCACCTCCGAGCGTTTGCCAAAGAGCGCGTCTGCTTCATCAAACATCAGCACGGCATTGCTCCCGCGCGCTTCGCGAAAGATGCGGTCCAGATTCTTCTCCGTCTCGCCGATGTATTTGCTGACCAGCAGCGCGATATCGATCTTGTAAAGATCGAGGCCGAGCTCCCGCGCGATCACTTCCGCGGCCATGGTCTTGCCCGTTCCGGGAGGCCCGGAGAAGAGCGCGTTCAGCCCCTTGCCCAGCGAGAGCTTTCCGTCAAAGCCCCAGTCCCCAAGGACGACGTGCCGGTAGGTGGCCTGGACAATGGTCTCCCGAAGTTGCGCTAATTCGGCCGGCGGCAGGACGATGTCGCGGAGGCGATAGCGCGGCTGAACGTGGCGGGCCAACGACGCAAGGCTCCGGTTGGAGTGCAGGCGGCAGGCGGTGCGAAGATCCTCGGTGGTAACCGACGGCGGGCCCGATTGCCGTGCACGCGCGAGATTTTTCGCTGAAGCAGCGGCCCCGGCGATCTGCCGCGCCTCCAGGCGAAATTGTCTACTGAGTTCCACGAGGTCCACCCCTTCCGCGCGATCTGCCAGCGGTAATGCATTTTCCCAGAGCGCGATCCGCTCCGCCCCGCCCATTTGCAACTCCACACGCACGAAGCGCCCACCGTCCACCAAGCCGGACGGAGGCTCCCAGGCGCGCTCCAATTCCACGAAGTGCAGCCCGGCCCCGCGACCGAGCAGGCGCAACAAATCTTCCAGCGCCGGCTTTTGTGCCTCGCCCGGCGTGGCCGCAAAACCGCGCCAAAAAATTCCCGCGCCGCGCAGGAGCGCTTCCCGCTGCAACATCCTCCAGCCCATTTCTCCCGCGAGCGCTCCGCTCAGCCGTGGAGCATCCACGATTAAAAGCGGCCGCTGAAGTTCCCCGCACATTCTCGCCGCAATTGCCGCGTTATCCACCCCGTCCGTCCCTTGCAAGGCCAGGACCATCGGCCCCTTCCCAGCCTCAGCCTCTCGCGCCAGCGCCTGCAGCCGATCCTTTTGCGCACCCAAAAGAGAAGCCTCCACCAAAGCCTGGCTGGCGCGCCGCCATTCGGCGGCTATTTGCCAGCGGGGATCCGGCGCATCGCGCCCGAGCAGGAAATTCACAATCGCAGGGTCCAGTCGGCAAACTTTCCGCAACAGCGACTGCTCCGGCTGGGCTGGATCGCTGAAAAGTTGCACGACTTCGTGCCTGCGCAGCGGGCTATCCGGCTCGAACCGCGCGCGGGCCTCCGTCTTGGCCACGAAAGTCGGGCAGAGTACATTGAGCACGAGGTCCACTGAAGCCTCCTTTCGGGTCACGTCGTCCTGCAGGTAGGCGTAAAGTTTCTCGTAACGGAGATCCAACTCCGGTGCCAGGCAGAGCAGCACGATCTCGATATCCAGCGGCGACAAGCTCAGACGCTGGGCCAGCCTTCGCAGCCGCAAATCCACGCCTCGGCGAGCGCTTGCCTCCGCCTGCTTCTCCAGGAGTTCCCGCGACCGCTCCAGCGCGACCTGCTCATCCCCAGTGCGGCTATGGGCCCACGCCGGCAGCCCGCAAGGGCGTTCCAGCAATGCATCCACCTCCGCCTCGCTAATGCACAGCCCGTGGAACTGTCCGTCGGCACCCGTCAACTCCCGCGCCCGCCGCACCTGGAGCTGCAGCAAGAGATCGATCCGCTCCAGTTCCGCCAACAGATGCGAGAGCGAGTCAGGAAACAGCCGTTCCTGAGCGCTGGCTGAGCCCCCATCAGTTTCGGGAATATGTGGCATATTCAGAAGAGCCGCTGGCGGCCAGCTCGACACCCATCCCATTACCTATCCATCGCGACCCGGTCGAGGAATATCGACTCTGTCCGAGGGCTATTAGGCAGGCAAAGCCACCGCCAAATCCATGGTGGGTCGGCGGTAAATTTCTCGCCTTTTCGGAGAAAGACTAGTACCGCTCGGTCATGCCATTCATCGTGGTCAATGGGGCCGTTCTGACGTGTGCCTGTGGCTCCATGCCGAGCGCACTGACTGTCTCCAGTCAGCAAACCTGCCGGGTGAGTGGTCAATTGGCCGCAACAGTCAGGG
>JBGGMZ010000330.1:0-4329 GCA_041287745.1 Chthoniobacter sp.
TATCGGGCTCCATGCGCGACCTCTGGCCTCCCTCGAAAAAAGCTCCGGGCCGGTTCATCCCCCACCTGTTGCTAAACAGCACTCTCGTGGAAACGGGCCAACGCTTGATCTTCAGCGACGTGGCTATCACGTCAAGCCCACCCAAGCCCTATTTCATGGACGCTGTGGATGCACATGCCCTGCTCCACAAAAAGACCAAAGAGGGCGCCGTATATTATGACATTCCATTGAGCACCGCTGGTCACGCCAGCGCTCGCTTTACCTACTCCAATCCGCCTGGCACCTTGCCGAACGGGCAGCACTTCGTGGACGGGGGTTACTTTGAAGATTCCGGGGCGACTACAGCTCTGGAGTTGATTCAATTGATTGAGACGTGGAACGACCAATCCAGCACAACCGGCGTCCTTTTTGTTCCTGTAGTTCTGGTTATCAATAACGATCCACGCACTATGCCCAGCGGCGGCCAGCAACATCCTGACAACGATCATGCAGCCCAAAAGAAACAGGCCGCAACCGAATCAAAGAAAACCCCCGAGGAAAAATCGGAGGACAGTCCGTGGGCACCCGAGTTGTTGTCCCCGCCCAAAGCACTCATGCAAACGCGTTCCTCTCGCGGCGCATTCGCCCGCCGCAGCTTGTATGAGCATCAGAGAGCTGCCTTGTCGTCCCTCCTGCTGAAACCCAATCTGGACAGCAAAGTCTTAAAAAGCTTTCCCGGCTTGAATCCTTCCTACCAGGACGGCTTCGGCCCTGCGCAAACGCCCAATTACATTCAATTCAGTGTTATCAAGGAAACGAATGGAGCTCCTCTTCCGCTCGGCTGGTCTCTTTCCGATGCGGCTCAGGACAACATGGACAAGCAAATCACTCAAGAGCCGATCAATGCCGACGCAATGGCATTTATGAAACACTGGTTCGAGCTTATCCAGTAGTCAGCTCCGCCCGACGGATGCTAGGCTTCGGCCTATGCCCGACCCGCGCCTTGCTGAGTACCTCCAGTTTCTTCGCTTCCCGAGCATTTCGACTGATCCCGAGCGGAAGGGGGATGTGGCGGCTTGTGCGGGGTGGCTGGAGAAGAAGCTGACGGGGATGGGACTGGAGACGAAGGTGGTGCCGACGGAGGGGCATCCCATCGTGCTGGCAAAGAACCAGCATGTGGCGGGGCGGCGGACGGTGATGATTTACGGGCACTACGATGTGCAGCCGGTGGATCCGGTGGAGTTGTGGACCACGCCGCCGTTTGAGCCGCGGATCGAGAACGAGGTCGTGTTTGCCCGCGGGGCGGCGGACAACAAGGGGCAAATCTTTGCGCACGTGCTGGGACTGGAGGAGACGCTGCGGGAGAAAGGCGAGTTGCCGATCAATCTCGTGCTGCTCATCGAGGGAGAAGAGGAAGTGGGCAGCGCGCATCTCGAGGAATTTCTGCTCGCGCACCGGGAGGAACTGAAGTGCGACGTGATCGCGATTTCAGATACCGGGATGATTGCGAAAGGTTACCCGACGTTCACCTACGGATTGCGCGGGATCGGAGCGCTGGAGTTGAAGGTGACGGGGCCGGGGAGCGATTTGCACTCGGGCATTTATGGCGGCGCAGTAGCAAACCCGGCTACTGCGGTGGCGCGGATCGTGGCGAGCCTACACGATGAAAATGGACATGTGGCGGTGCCGGGATTTTATGACGACGTGGCGCCGCTGCAGGATTGGGAGCGCGAGGCTTGGGCTAAGCTGCCTTTTGGCGATGCCGATCTGCTCAAGGTCACCGGGGCGACCGAGCTTTTCGGGGAAGCGGGGTTCTCAAGCCTGGAGCGCACGTGGGCACGGCCAACAGCGGAGGTGAATGGCATTGGCGGCGGTTTCCAAGGCGTGGGCACGAAGACGGTGTTGCCGCAGAAGGCTTTTGCGAAGCTGACTTTCCGGCTGGTGCCGAATCAGCAACCGGATGATGTGATGGCGAAGGTCAAAGCGCATCTGCAGGCGAATTGCCCTCCGGGAGTGCGGCTGGAGATCAGCGGCGGGCATGCGGGCGAGCCCTACGTGACCGATCCCAAATCGACCGATGGCGAGGCCGCGCAGCGGGCGTTGCGCCGGGCCTTTCCGGGCAAAGAGCTGGCGCTCATCCGCGAGGGTGGAAGCATCCCGATCGTCAATACCTTCAAGCGCGTGCTGGGCGTGGAAACGCTGCTGCTCGGGCTCGCGCTGCCGGATTGCGCCGCGCATGCGCCGAACGAAAACTTCCCGCTGGCCAATTTCTTCGGTGGCATCGCCATGAACCGAGCGCTGCTCGAGGAACTGGCGCGGGGATAGAGGTAGTGATGCTTTAGTGAGAGGCCTGCCGTGCGTGACGAACGGATCGGTGCATCGCTCCGCGATACGCATTGCGAATCCAGGATCGAAACTTAGACCGTTGCACCCGTCGCACGGTCCGCTCCCGAATCGGTGGGCGACATGCTATGCTTCCTTCCATGAACCGATATTCCGTATGGATCGCGGCTTTTGCCGCGGCGGTGTTGGCCGTGGGTCACCCTGGGGACATGCATGCCGCGACGAAGAATAAAAAGAAGCCGGCGACGGAATCCTCGGACGACGACAGCACCTCCTCAACGCCAGCGCCGAAGAAGCCCTCCACGCCCGCGCTGGATTTGCCGCTTCCGGCCAAGAAGACGGAGGGCGAGACGAAAAAGGACTCCACGCCGGCTCCAAAGAAATCGACGGAGAGCGACGAAGCACCGGCCACGAAAACGCCAGCGAAGAGTGAGAAAGCGACCGAAAAACCAGCGGAGAAGGCGGCGGAGAAATCCAGCGAGAAGACTGGGGCGGAAACCAAGCCAAAGCCCGAGCACGCACCGAATGCCACGGTCGAACCAGATGCGATCAATGAATTTGCCAGCCAACCCCCGCGCATCCAGCAACTGCTCCGCGACGCCATTAACCTCACGCGTCTGAACCTCACCTATACCTTCGGCAGCTCCGATCCGGACAGTGGTGGCATGGATTGCTCCGGCACGATCTATTACCTGCTCCATGCCCATAGTTTCGCCGACGTGCCCCGTGATTCCAGCGGGCAGTACATGTGGGCGCGCCGCAGCGGCGCCTTCTTTCCAGTGGTGAGCAAGAGTGCGGAGAGCCCGGAGCTCAAGGAACTGCTGCCCGGTGACTTGATGTTCTGGACCGGCACTTACGAGACCGGGCGCGATATCCCCATCTCGCACGTGATGATGTATCTCGGGCGCGAGAAGGGCTCGGGCAAGCGCATCATGTTTGGCGCGAGCGACGGGCGCAGTTACAATGGCGTTCAGCGCTGGGGCGTGAGCGTGTTCGATTTCAAGATGCCCAATGGCAACGCGGCAAACCCGGAAAAGGGGAAAGCGGAATTCGTGGGCTATGCCCGGATCCCGGGTCTGCGCGGCCCTGCGCCAGCCCCACTGACCGCCGAGCCGGAAGCGACGGAAACTGCAAAGACGGAGACTGTGGCCACAACCCCGACACCCACGCCGAGCAAGAAGAACAGCAGCGCCAAAGGGACGAAGAAAAAGAAGAAAGCGGATCCGGAGTGATACGCAGAAGCACGGCAGCGCGCCGTGCGGAATATCAGCATTGTACTGTATGCGCCGCCTATCATCACAAGTAATTCGGCCAGATAACGATGTTTGTCGGCGAACGGACGGATTGCGCTTGCGGAGAGAGAACCGGGCCTGCTATCAACCGCCCCCATGTTGGAGGCACTGAAAAAATGGGTCAATCAAGCGATGTCCGGCGACGAGCCGATGGGAAGCTTTAGCTCTTCAGCGTGCAGTTCTTCCTCGAGTAGCAGCAGCAGCAGCAGTTCCTCTCCGCAGCCGAGCAGTTCATCGCAAAGTAGCTCCTCACATTCTCCATGGAGCAGCTCGTCTCACTCGCCGTGGAGTAGTTCCTCACATAGCAGCAGTTCGGAACCGAGCAGCAGCAGTTCCTCGTCCTCGTTTTCCCCGTGGCCCAGTAGCTCTTCGCACAGCAGTTCCTCGCCGAGTAGCTCTTCCTCATCCAGTAGCTCTTCCTGGTGGAGCAGTTCCTCGCACAGCAGTTCTTCCCATTCGCCATGGAGCAGTTCCTCTCACTCCCCGTGGAGCAGCTCGTCACACTCTCCTTGGAGCAGCAGCTCGACCCCAAGCAGCAGCTCGACCCCAAGCAGTAGTTCGACCCCAAGCAGCAGTAGCAGTTCCTCCCCGAGTAGTTCTTCCCACTCCCCGTGGAGCAGTTCCTCTCACTCCCCGTGGAGTAGCTCTTCTTACTCTCCCTGGAGCAGTTCCGCGACGCCGAGCAGCAGCAGTTCTTCGAGCAGCAGCTTTTGAG
>JBGGMZ010000331.1:0-8177 GCA_041287745.1 Chthoniobacter sp.
TCCTCACAAAGATATACGTCTCCCATTCGCCATCTGGCCGCTGCGACTGCGAATGATATTTCGCTGCTCGAAAATTTGGGGCGTGAAGATGGGCATCGGCCCGGTGTCGGAGGCTTGCCGCCGCTCGGGCAACGGCGAACGAATGAAAGGTATGATTGCACCCGCGAAACCAGGGATTTTCTCGATCTTCAAGCAAGCCATGACCCAATGGTCGGATAATAATGCGCTTCGGCTGAGCGCAGCATTGGCTTACTACTCCATCTTCTCGATCGCTCCACTGATTGTCATTGCCATCGCGATCGCGGGATGGATGTTCGGCCACGAGGCCGCGCAGGGGATGCTCGCCCAGCAGTTGCGTGATTTGGTGGGTGGCAAAGCCGCTGAAGGAATCGAAGGGATGGTGCAGAGCGCCAGCAAGCCCGCCAGCTCCGTGCTGGCCGGAATCATGGGCGCAGTCACGTTGCTTCTGGGCGCCTCGGGCGTCTTTGGGCAGCTGAAAGATGCGCTCAATACCGTCTGGGGAGTGAAGGCCAAGCCCGGACAAGGAGTGGCACAATATATCCGGGAGCGATTGCTCTCCTTCGGGATGGTGCTGGTGATTGGATTCCTTCTGCTGGTTTCATTGACGCTGACGACTGCTCTCGCCGGCCTCACCGCCTATCTGGGCTCCGCGTTTCCTCTTTCGAAGGCCCTCACGGCCATCCTGGGTTTTTGCCTATCTTTTGGGACGATTACGCTGCTGTTTGCGGCGGTCTTTAAAATTCTCCCGGATGCGAAGGTCAAGTGGCGCGATGTGTGGATCGGTGCCGCGGTCACAGGCCTTCTCTTCGAAATCGGCAAATTCCTCCTCGCCTTCTACCTCGGGCGCGAAAGCACCGCTTCCGCTTACGGTGCCGCGGCCTCGGCCGTTCTGCTGCTCCTGTGGGTTTACTATGCGTCGTTGATCTTACTTTTCGGGGCGGAATTCACACTGGCCTACGCGCAAGCCCATGGCTCGAAAATCGTCCCTGCTGCAAATGCCGAGACAATCATGCCCGAGACTCGAGCGCAGGAAGGGCTCTCCCCCAGCACAGCCAAACAAGTCGAGGTGGAACATTCTCTCGCACATCAACCGGCGAAGGAAAGTCCGCGCATCATTCTCGGAATTGCGGACTCCAGAATTGAACCGCCCGAAGCGGTCGACCCGGTCTCTGCGTTCATAGAGTCGAACCCTGTCACGGCATTGTTAGGCGCGGTCGGGGGAGGGCTGACAGTCGGTCTAATCCTTCGCCAGTTCGAAGCCGGTCCGCACCTATCGCCGGGCGATCAAGTCAAAGCGGGATCCAAAGCCCTCGCACTGGCCGGCGCCGCTGCTACGGCCGCATACTTTTCCCGGGTGAAGTCCAAAGCCAAGGAATCCATCCAGCACCTGGAGGTAGAGGAAAACGTCCCCGCTCTCGCCAAGCAAATCCGGAAATTCGCCCGCGCAAAGCTGGAAGATATTTTGAGGTAACCGGAGACTCGTCGCATTAGCCGTCTTCGCGTCTTAACGGGGATTGTGCGTAGTGCTTGAGCAAATCGGCGGGGTCATCAAAGATGGCTGCCGCGCCGCGCAGAGTCTCTTCGGCGAAACCGCCGCAGCGGACGGCTACTGTTCGCAGCCCAGCCTTCGTGGCCGCCTCGATATCGTATGGCGTGTCGCCAACCACGATTGTTTCATCTAAGTCCGGATCGCCGAGCTGATGCAAAGCAGCCTGGAAAATATCCGGATGTGGCTTCGATTTTTCGGCGTCGTCAGCGGAGGTTTGGGCCTCCACCAAATCCTCAATCCGAGCGCACTTTTTATAGGTCTCCAGCTCTTCACCGGCAGCGGAGGAAGCGAGGGCGATCTTTTTTCCGTCCGATAGAATTTGTTGAAAAAGCTCTCGCACGCAGGGGAACCCGCGGACCTCTCCCAAGTATTTATTCTTAAAAATTTCCGCGCGCCGCTTGCTGATCTTGTCTTCCTTCTCGGCCAGTTCCTCTTCGCTCCAAAAGACGGGCATCAGTTGATCGCCTCCTTTGCCAATCTGAAACCGCACTTTGTCGAAGGCCACATCCTTTCCAAACTCTCGCATCGTTTCCTGCCATGCGAGGGCATGTAGATCGACGGAATCCACCAGTGTCCCATCGACATCGAAAATGACACAAGTAATCACGACCTTCAAACGGCTCCCACGATATCCTTGGCCGCATGTGCCTGCGATAAAGGCAGTCTGGTGCTGCCGTCTCATGGATGCAGCACGGCTAACCTGGAGGAATCTCGATCTTGATGCCGGTCTGATTCAAGTGACCACCAGCAAAACCGGAGCAAAGCTGACCCTGCCGATTCACCCCGCATTCAAGAAGTGGCTGGGAATTCAACCGCGAGGGATTAAAGCCGCCCCTGTGTTTCCCTGCCTCGCGAGCAAGGTTGGTCCCGGAAAAACGGCCTAAGCATGGCTTTTAAGCGGCTAATGGTTCAGGCCAAAGTGGCGGCCGGTGTCGCACGCTCGGCCACAGAAAAGGGCCGCGGCCGTATGACCAGCCAAAAATCCTTTCACAGTCTGAGACACTTCGCGGCGACGCAGCTTGCATCGAACGGCGTGCGGGCGGACATCGCACGGGCGATCACCGGCCACGCTGATGCGGGATCGCACTCTGGGTATGTAACGGCTGACCTTGAGGCCATGCGCGGGGCAGTGACGGCTATCCGGCTTTCGGCATGGAAACCGCAAACGAACAACTGGCTGTGCTACGGGCTGAAGACTGCACAGAAATACGGTCGAATGCTGGGGGGACATGCGGGATGCCATTCGTACACACCTTATGCGCCAATCGCCTTCTGCAAAGTCACATGGATCTGTGACAAACCCGGATCGGGGCGCACTGCCGATAGCCGCCCCCGCTTACATTTACTTCTTTTTCGCAGGCCGACGGATGGTGGCGACGACCCTTGGTTTTTCATCCAGCGCGCCACCGGTCAACCCCCATGGCCGCGGAGTTTCGGGTGCATTGGGGGTCGCGCCTTGAGCTTGACGCACGTACTCTATGGCGGCGGCCATTTCCTTTTCACGACGCGCGGTTTCTTCCGCAACACGAGCCTCGGTGCGGGCACGAGCCTCGGCCGCGCCTGCGTCAGCTTGCGCCTGCTCCCGGTTCGCAAACATTTGCGCTGCGGCGGAATTCTGTGTGACTTGACGGGCGGCGACGGCCAATTCTATTCCATCCGCCAGCTTCACTTTCATACCGCCTTTTACCCTCCGGACGAAAGTCACTTTGGTGCCGGGCATCACACTTTGGATACCGTCGCTCCGCGTCACGGAAATGCGCTCGGTCAAATAATAGGTCCCTCCGTCGGCGTTCGCCGTCGGAAAAGAATCTGGCGTCTCACTCGCTCTCACGGCGCCGAACGCGAATGCGGCGCAGAAGACAGCGGCACAACTAGCCGGCATGACCTGTCGGACAACCCGAAACCGCCACACTTCGGCGAGGGAACGGCTGGATGGACTGGAGTGGGCGTCATGGTGTTCGAGGGAGGGCGACCTAAGCATGCCTATTACCAAATAGTCCTCTCCCATTCGTCTTGTCGCACAAACTGACTACGCCAATCCGCCACTCCTTTATCGTCGTCCTTAGTCTTACCCTCCGCAACGCTCATCGAGGTTCACATCCTCGCAAGGGTCGCCGCAAGCCTAGTATCGCGTCAGTTGAATTCGGCCATGTCCGTCTGCCGAGGCCCGAGGTCGAGCCGCTACTTCCGGGCGATCGCGCCGACAGTCTTCGCTGGCTTTACCCGGATTAGCCACAAGGCAGGAACGGTCTTCGCGCTTCTCGGCCGTTCCTCGGCGGCTGAGGAAAATACGGTGAAAGCGGCGAGTCGTAGGGAGTTTCGAGTGTGATCGCAAAGCCGTCACCGAGGACGAGTGCCTATATCGCGGCCAAGAGAGCAGGCAGACGTCAGTGCAGGTGTTTTAGCGTTCAATTTGCGTCAACTCCATCCGGTCAGCGGGGCCGCCAGCCCTCCGGCCTGGCGTTGTCCTCAGGCGAATTGGCGCTTTCGCCGGCGGAATTCACGGCGCTAACAACATAGTAATAGTTATCCCCGCCGGTCACAGAAGTATCCACGTAATGGGAGCCCGCGACCTTGGCGATGGCTTTGTAAGGACCACCACTGGTCGTGGCGCGCTTGACGAAATAATACCTCGCCCCAAGTGAAGGCTGCCAGCGCAGGGGAACGGACTTTTCGCCTGGCGACGCCAGTAGTGCAGCGGGAGGCGCCGGGATGGTAGCCGGAGCCTCATCATCGCTACCGGTGATCTGGACGTTGGTAAAGGTGGTTGAGTTCAGTGCCCCGCTACTTCCCGAACATACCATCAAACCAATGTAAACGGTCTCGGGCATCTCGTCGCACTGACCCACATCGGTCGCCGCCCAATTAGTTCCGTCATGGGAGATGTAGCCAGCGAGAATCCTGCCGATCCGTTCAAGCTTCACCCAATAGGAGGTTTGGTTGATACCAAGAGCCTTGGTGCCGTAGTTGGCCCCCCCATAGATGCTGAATCCCTGGAGGTTCTGTTCCGCCTGACCTTTTTTGTTAATCACCATCAGGCCGCGCGGGGCTGTCGGGTCGAGGCTAGCGCGCAGCATGATGCCCGATCTGGCGTCCCCGCTACTATCTTCGATCGACTCGACCTTGGCGATAATCGCGCAATCTCCGCTGACTGCTTTGTAGGTGAAGTGGCAATTCTGGTCGGGGCGGCGTGGATCGCCCGAACCCTTGATCTTCCATGTTCCGCCGGAGTAAGAACTGCTCCCAGCAGAACCCGTACGTCCAATGTCCACATCATGCATACTCCGGGTGACAGAAGCTGTGCTAGGAAAGGAAAGTGCGGGAAGCGGCAACGCAGTCGATCGATCAGCCACCTTCTCGAACATAAAACTTTCCCCGTCGATCGGCAGTTGTTGGCGCCTCATATCGACATAGGGAGCCTGGAGTCCTTTGCGGACAACATAAGCGCCGTAGACCAGGTTGAGGGCCATTCTGCCATGATTCCAACCACGGTTGGTGTTATCGGCAGTATAGTAGGCATCTGTGGTGCCGAAGGGGAGAAATGGAGTAGGGACTAGCAAGTTGATCCTCCCGAAATATTCGCCCACGGGCAGCAGGCGATCGTCCTGCTCTGCATAAAGGTCGATCCCTTGCTTCCAGAGCGCTTCAGCCAGCATGGCAAGAGAGAGGAATTGGCCATGAAAGTGGCCTTGGTCGCGAAGAGAATCCCCGAGTTGCCCAATGGGATTGGAATTACGAATTCCGATGTGGGGTAGCGCACGATATTGCCATACGGTGGCCTCCAGCTTGACGGCGTCGTCATTGAAAATCTCCATGAGGGCGGCAGCAACCATGGCAAGCGCGCCCTTGTTAGCAGCCCCATACATATTTTCGCCGAACTTGTTCGTGGCGGGCAGAAGAACCTTGCCGAAATAATTCTTAACCGTGGCCGTATCCGCGTCGGTCCAGCCCGGCCAGGTGCCGCGCAGAATTTCCGCCCCTCCAACGAACTTGTAGGCGTAATCGCCAAGATCGAGCGCGGCTTCCCGACCGCTAAAGACGGTTTGGGTAGTGGCCCAGGCAATTAGAATATCATGCGCCCTTTGAGCGTAAGCCTTGTTGCCGGTGAAATACCACATCCGGGCGAGACACCAGACGGAAGTCATATCATTCCGCCACGGCTGGAGATTTACATGGGGAGCCCGGCCCACCTCCGCGAAAGGCCCGGAAATTCGCCCTCCCAATCGCGAGTGTGGATCCGCCGCGAGCGCAGCGTAACCGCTTTTCCATGGTTCCTTATCCAAATTTGCCTTCAGCGTCTTCAGCTCTTCGAGATTAAGCGGAGCACTGGGATGAGTGAACATCCGGGGAAGAACGGCTGTTCGAGAGGTTACGTGAACAGGCTGCACCTCTGCGGAAACCGCCACGGCGGGGTTTTGGGCCTCCATCGCCGTCTGCGCAAGCGTGCGCAGGTTGGTCGCGTCGACCGAAACTCGGGCAGTCGCATTGACGACTCGCAGGTCCACTGTCTTTGGTGTGAAGGCTACTATCTGCGCAGTCGCACCAGCAGGGAGCTCCATTTGGCCGCTTTCCTTACGATCGAAGGTGAGGGCAAAAGTCACAGGCACTTTCAGTAAGAGTTGCTTTGGCGCGCGCTCCCGGTGATCGCAAAGCCAGACGATCGGATCCACAGGCGAGGGCGCCGGGGTGTTCTCAGTGGGTACCTTCGGCGCCAGGGTCGCATTAATCGCGGACTCTTCAATCGGAACCGGAGTGGAGTCAGGGGCTGCAACCGTCGCGATTTTAGGAACCGGAGTCCGCATTGCACGCAGCTCAAGGGAACTTACTATTGGCTTCCGAAGCTGCTTCGGTGTCTCCTCGTATTTAGAGGTAAAAAAGCAATAGACCGCGCCCCCGAGCAGGACAAGCAAGAGGAGAAGACGCCCGACCCCACCGCCTGTTTTTTTCGATTGGGGCGGGATGTAAGAACCTCGACCCGCAGGCGTTGGCATTCCCGGACGCGGTGATCCAAAGCTCCTCTCTTTGAGAGGGCTGTTGCTGGGCTTTTCCGCACGTTGTGCCGCCTGCCGAGGTCGTGTGAAGCTTGCCAGCCCTGGCGCTTTCAACGGCTGATGGCAGTTCGGGCACTCAAAATCCATTCCCGAGTGTTCTCGGGAGAATTCGATGTCCTGGCTGCAATAGGGGCAAATCGCGATAACGGTCATGTTAGGGGTTCTGTACTTCCGGGGCGCGCAGGCGGGAGATGGCCGCGAGTCACTTCAGCGTTTGAAGAAATGCTTGAATGTCTTCGAGCTCCTGCGGCTTGAGAACCAAGCCCATCGGTGGCATCGGCGAAGTGCCGAGGTTTTCATACCCCTTGGCCAACACCTTGCTTGGCTCGAGCAACGATTCCTTGATGTAAGCGGGAGTGGCACGCGTGGCGATGCCGTCGAGTGGCGGGCCGACCGTGCTGCCCTGCCCGTGCAGGGTGTGACAAAGCACGCAGGCGACTTGATGCTTGTAGAAGATTTGCTCGCCACGTTTCGGATCGCCCGCCAAGAGCTTCTCCTCCTCCTGGTAGGTGACTACCTTGTGCTTTTGCAAGAGCACGCGCGCCGCTTCCTTGAGCCATTCATCGCGCTGAACGGTCGAATCAGGCGCGAGTTTCGCGACGAGATTCTTGATATCTGGAGTGGTTGGCATTTCGCCGAGCTTCACCATCGATGCGAGCCGCGTGGCCGGATCGGGGTCGGAAATGACGCCCGCGCTGGTGAGTGACTTATAGCCCCCGTCGTCAGCGCTGAGCGCGCGAATGGCGTTGCGCCGCAGTCCGGAGTCTTTGGCGGAAAGTGCGGCCTTCATCGTGGCATCGTCGAGCTGGTGGAGACCTTGCAGCGTCCACAGCGCATGAATCGCCGCAATGTTGCCGTCATTTGCGACGACGATCCTTTTCAGCGCCACCACGGCATCCGTTTTCTTTCCATCCACGAGCAACCGCTGTGCGGTGAGCCGCCACTGTTGCGTGTCGCTGCCGAGCGCCTTCACGAGATCTGCCGTGCTCGCTCCTCGAAGTGAAGGGATCTTCGCCGGCTGCGGCGCCTTGTCCCAGACCACACGATAGATGCGGCCCCGCGAATGGTCACGCAGCGGATTCTCGTGCGCGCCGCCGGCCCCCGTTTTGGCATCAAAACCGCCGCGGGCCACGCTCGGCGTCGGGTTGTGCTGGACAATGAAATTTTCCCAATCAACAAACCATACCGCTCCGTCGGGGCCGACCTCTGCGAAGACCGGAGACATCCACTCATCGCTGCTCGCCACGAGATTAAAGGCGTCTTTCGCGACATAGCCTGCGCCGCTCGGTTGCACATCCATGAGCGAGATCAACTTCATCGTCGGTTCGCAGACCATGGCCTTGCCTTGCATCCGCGGGGGAAGCTTCGAGGAGTAAATGAACGCGCTCCCCGTTGCCGCCGTGTAGCCCCCAAAGACATCGACCTGCCGGTAGTTCGTGGTGATCGCGTGCGCCTTGTCTTCGAGGTTAATTTTCTTTGCGGTCATGGCGCGCATCCCCTCCGGCACTACCGTCGCCGGGATGCCGCCGAAAAAGATGGGAGCATTGTTCGCCGTG
>JBGGMZ010000332.1:0-10055 GCA_041287745.1 Chthoniobacter sp.
ACCCCGGCCGGATTTTTCCGGTGGGTGGTGCTGAGGAAATCGAAATTGAAGAGGAAGACGAACGTGTCGTCGGCGAGCCCGAAGCTGGGCCGGTCCGGCTTTGCCTCCGCTTCGTTCACGTAGAGTGGGTAGGTGATCTTCCGCACGGGGATCGGCGATACCGCAGCGATCGACTTGCGCGTGAATTCGGTGGGCACCCAGATTTCGTCGTAATAGTCGAAGGCCGAATGCCACCGGGCGGGAAAGATCTCCTGCTCCCAATACCACAGCCCGATGTTGTATCGACCGGCGAAATACTTTCGGCCCATGTCGCGGTAGAACCGCCGCGAATAGTCGAAGGAGAACGTCATCAAATTAATCCGGTACGGATTGTCCGCCGCAAACCGGGTGAACGTGGCGTCGCGATTACTGTGCATGCGACTGTGCACATTGATGAGCGCACTCGGCAGTCCGCTGCCCTCCACTGCGCGCCACAGGGCTCGCGAGGATTCGCCGATGCCGTACTCGCCGCGGACGAACCCGGCCATATTGATGCCGAGAGGCCGCTGCGTTCCGGCTCGCGGACCCAGCCGCGAATTCAGCCAGGGCAGCACATGCCGTTGCACGAGCCGCGATTGCTTCACAAAGGCTTCGTAGAAGACGCGGCGCACTTGGCGCCGATAGTATTTCAGTCCATTGTAGCCTTTCAGCGCTCGCGCGATTTCCTCATTTCCTTCGATCGGATCGATCCCGAGCTTGCGGCTCCGTTTCACGATGCGATGCACGGCATCGTAAGCAAGATAGCGCCGCTGCCAGGAACGAAGCTTTACGTAAGGACGGTCCAGATAGCTGGTGGTTAACTTCCAGTTTTCCATCGCCGGTTGCATGGAGCTCACGTCCTTCTGCGTCTGTTGGGTGCCGTGCATCCGAAAGGCGCAGAGCGGCTCGCGCAGATAGGCAAAACAGCCCTGCTCGAGGAGATGGAACCACATCTCCATGTCCGCCATGACGAAGTATTCTTCACTGAATCCTCTTAGCGCGCGCTCGCGCCGCACCATGACGGCACTCGGGCCGCCGATGAGATTCCTCTGCTCGCGCAGACAGCGATTGATCACCGAGGTGCCTGACACCGCCCGCTCATCCCGGAAGCAGGACCAGATGTCCTTCTGCCGGCCATCGATGTCCACCATCTTGCGGGCTGCCGCCACGAGGCTTACCGCTGGGTTTGCTTCCAGCACCGCGGCCATTTTACTCAGCGCTTCGCGGTCGCAGAGAAAATCATCGGCGTGGAGAAACTTCACATAAGGGCGCTGTGCCATGGCCAGGCAGGCGTTGCGATTTTTCACCATCCCAAGATTGGTGGGATTTTTTTGCACGCGGATGCGCGGATCTTTAGCCGCATAATCCTGTGCGATCTCGAAGCAACCATCCGTCGAGCAGTCGTCGGAAATCAGCAGCTCGAAATCGGTGTAAGTCTGCTCCAACACCGATTCGATGGCCTGCGGTAAAAACCGCGCATAATTGAAAACGTCGACGCAAATGCTAACCATGCTGAAAATGTGAAGGCGTTATTCCGGAGTGGGTTGGTTGGGATTCACTGGCACCACATCCCAAGCGAGGCCGAGGAGGGCGAGCAGGCGAATCGTGAGGTAAGTGACGTCCACCTCCCACCAGCGATGTCCATGTGCCGCGGCCCGCGGTTGAGCGTGGTGATTGTTATGCCAGCCTTCGCCGTTGCTCAGCAGACCGACCAGCCAATTGTTGCGGCTGCTCTCTTCGGTATCGTAGCCGCGATAGCCCCAGAGATGCGTCACCGAATTTACCGACCAGGTGATGTGCCAGACCAGGACTGTGCGGACGAAGACGCCCCAAACCAGCATGCTCGCGCCACCCCACAGCGCCTCTTCAAGCCGGTGCGTTGAAAACCAGCCGATCACTGCGCCAATGAGAATAAATAGGCCCCACTGCGCGAGATTCACTGCGATCCAAAACCAGTAGCGCTCCAGTTTCAGGTAAAAGCGATCGCGCAGCAAATCTTTGACGTATCGCGGCAGCGTTTCAAATTGATCGAGCTCGCTATTCTCCACCCAGAGCCAGCCAAGATGGCTCCAGAAAAAACTGACGAGCGGGGAATGCGGGTCGGGCTGCTCGTCCGAGTGCTGATGATGCAAGCGATGCGCCGCTACCCAGTGGATCGGCGTATCCTGCAGGCAGCAAACGCCGAGAAGCGCCAGAAAATGCTCGAGCCAGGAATCGCACCGAAAGGCGCGGTGGGCGAGCAGGCGGTGGTAGCACAGATTGATCCCCAGCGTCCCAAAGACGTAGAGCCCGATCGGAACCGCCGCCACACTCGACCAGCGGAAGAACAGCGGAGAAAGAGCGAAGAGTGCCAGCGCATGAATGCCCACCACTCCGGCCAGATAGGGCCAGCGGATGCGACGACGATCCACCGTGGCCGGCAACGGCAGGTGGCCGGATCGAAGATGGGGAGCAAGCGTGGTGGACAAGGACCAACCATATACACGGGCCTGACGCCGAAGGCCAAACTCCTCCGCAGCGCGTTTTCATGGTCGAGGGTCAATGGGCGCTTGACCCCGCTCGCCGAAGCAGGTTCGGAATGAGGCAATGACGTTGCTTGATCGAAAGTTGGGAGTTGCGATCCGTATCGGGATACTGGCGCTCCTGGCCTTGGTCCCGGTGCGTTTCGCCCTGAGGAGTTTCTCCCCGGAAACCGGCTTCACGAGCTTGATCTGCTTTGGTTCGGAATTCCTCAAGAGAGCGCCCTCTGCAGTGAAGGCAGCCGCCCCGCCCGTGAAAACTCCCTGGGGCTACGACGGGGAATTCTACGCGATGATCGCCACGGATCCGCTGCTCCTGGGTGCGGAGTTGAAACCGGCCCTCGATATTCCTTCCTACCGGGCCCGGCGCATCGTGTTGCCGATGCTGGCCTGGTGTGCTGGCTTGGGAAATCCCCACTGGATCCTCCAGTGCTATGCGGTGGCCAATCTCCTCTTCTGGTATTTGCTGCTCTTCGGGATGGTCTATTTTCTGAAACCCGCGACGCTCCGCGACTATCTTTGCATCGGCGCGTGCTGCCTGACTTCCGGTGTGCTGTTTTCGATTCAGCGCGCGCTCCTCGATCTGCCCGCGGCCACCTTTTCTTTCTTCAGCGCAGCGCTCAGCGGCGAGTTCGCAGTCGTGGCGGTCGCCCTGGCCATTCTCACCAAGGATTCCTATATGATGAGCCTGGGTGTTGCCTTCCGTCCCTGCTCGGAACCGAAGGAATCCGCCGGACGCCTGCTCTTGAGATTGGCAATGCCACTGCTGCCCTTCATCGCGTGGTGTAGCTATGTGTATGGGAAATGGGGAGCGGCTTCCCAAGGGCAAAACTTCAGCTGGCCGATGGAAGGCTACGCCTCCGCGTTCCTGCGAGGATGGGCCGCCTATCAAGAGCGTCACATGCTCTTTCCTTTTACGGAGATGGCGGCGCCGGTCTCGCTGGTCATCCAGATCGTCTACCTTTTGGTGGTGGCGAGATCGTACCGTTCGCCCTTCTGGCGCATCGGTGCGGGGTTTGCGATCGCCTCGCTCTTTCTCAGCAGCGAGGTCTTCGGTGAGCAGATGTCCTTCTGCCGGGATACCATCATGGTCACCATGGCCTTCAATATCGGCCTCATGCAAAATAAGCCGCGCTGGTTCCTGGCTTGGTTCGTGCCCGGGAACCTGGGCCTCACGGCTGGGTTGATGCATTTCATCTCGGGCCTATCGCATTACACGGGTGGATAGCTTTTCAACCAGTCCCACAGTCGCCCGCTGGAGCTGCGGAGAACGTCGCTGGCTGATCCTTGCCCTGTGCGCGATCGTGGCCTTCGGCTGCTATCTCGAACGGCGCACGGCCTTGCGCACCGCGCCGATGACCGACCTCGGTGTTTTTGCCAATGCGGCGTGGGCGGTGCGGACGGGTGGAAACCTCTATGGCACCACCGACTGCCATGGCTGGCACTATCAGTATCCGCCGCTGCTCGCGATCGTGTTCGTGCCGCTGGGCGATCCGCCGCCACCGCCCTTGCCGCCGCTTGCTCCCGGGGAAGTGCGGACGCCGGCGAATACGCCGTGGGGTTATCCGGTCGAGGGATCGCAATTCTTCGGGCTGCATCGGGAGAATGCGCGATACTTCATCGTCACCGCGGTCTGGTATCTCCTCAGCGTGGCCGGCATTTGCTTTGCCGCACACGCGCTGGCCTCTGCGCTGGAGGGGCGTGCATTGCGGGAACCGCCGCCCGCGGAGAAGAAGGCACGGCAGCGTTGGTGGGGGTTGCGCTTGCTACCATTGCTCGTGTGCGCCGGTTCACTCGGGACGGATTTGTCCCGGGGCCAGGTGGATATCGCGATGCTGGCGATCATCGCGGCGGCGCTGTATCTGGCGGCTCGTGGGCGGGAGCTCGGTTCAGGACTCTGCCTCGCCATTCCGGCGGCGGTGAAATTGTTCCCGCCCTTTCTGCTCCTATATCCCTTCTGGCGGCGGCGTTGGCGGATGGCGGCGGGAGTCGTGCTGGGTCTCACGCTCGGCTTGGTGGTGGTGCCGGCCGCTATCTTCGGGCCGCGGCGGGCGGTGGAGGTTTACCAGACTTGGTTTGAAGTGCTGGCCAAACCCGCGCTGGGTACCGGCAGCGACCGTTCCCGGGCGACGGAATTGACCGACATGACCGCCACCGACAACCAGTCGCTGCTCGCGGCGATCCACAACTGGCAATACCTCGATACTCCGCGCGGCAACCGCCCGGGCCAATGCGCGCCGGCTGCGCGTGTCGCGGTCTACATCGTCGGCCTGCTGGCGCTCGCGGGCATCGGCTTCGCTGCCGGTTGGCGGCGCGATGATTCACCTCGCGACCTGCTGATTCTGGCCGGGCTGCTCATTGGCCTCGCACTGGTGGTCAGCCCCATCGTGCACAACTACTACCATCTTCTCCTGCTGCCTTTGGTGGCAGCATTGCTCGAGCGCCACTGGGCGCAGCCGCCGGAACATCGCGGCCTTGGGTGGCTGCCGTGGCCGCTCGTCGTATTTTTGGCGGTGGATATTCTGACCCGGCTGCCGGCCATCGGCCCGTGGCTGAGAGATATCGGAGGGCCGGTGATGAGCGTGGTGATGCTCATGTTCGTCGGCGCCCGTGTGTTGATTCAAGGCCGCCGAGCTAGCGTGTGAATCGATTCACTTTGCCCGCAAGCAACGGGGTCTCGCGCAAGGTCTCGTATTCCGCGCGGCGCCACGGCTCCCGGGTGCCAGGATGCGTCATGAGGATGCTGGTGTCATCCTCCATATGGTCCACGAATCGGCGTAGATACTCGGGGTACACCTCATAGGTGCGATAGTCGTAGACCCCGGCGAAGCCACGATTGGTGCGCAATCCGGCCGCACACGCGGCACGCTGGAAAGCGTCGCCAAACCAGCCCAAGGCGAAACATTTCGCTCTCGAGACGCGCTGCTGCCAGATCTTCGCCATCGGCATCGCGCTGTTCCTGACATAGGGGCGTCGGTCTGCGTCGATCTGCTGCAGGAAGCGAACGACAGCATTCCGCACGACGGGAAATTGATGCACATGCAGATGGCCATCCACGAAATCGGGTGGCCGCCCGGCCACTTTTTCGAAGCGGCGATACTGTGCCTCCACTTCGCGCGCCATCGCGTCTTCATCGATTTGCCCGAGCAGGCTCTTCTTCAGCAATTCACGAAAGGTCGGCTGCACATTATCCTCACGGGCCGGTGTGTCGCCGCTCGTGAGGACGAGATGCAAGCCCATCTCGATGCGCGGCTCGATGCTGGCCAAGGCGTGGAGATCACTCGTGCGAAATCCGGGCAGCGCCACCATGCACGAGACGGCGGAGAGGCGTCTGCGCTGGGCCAGGTCGAGGATGGCCTCATTGATGTCGTCGGCCATTCCAAAATCGTCCGCGCACACGATCATACCTGCACTGGTGCGACGCCATGGTGAGCGTGGGCGTGTCGCTCGGCCATTTCGCAAATGATCTCGGCCGACTCCCGCGCGCCATCGATGCCGAGCAGCGGTGTTGCGGGTTTCAAGTCGTCCCAGCGATTCGCGGCGTGGAGCTGGAGCAGCTTGTCGATCACCTCCTCGGCGCGCACCACGTAGCCGCGGCCGAGATCGCGCACGAGATGCGCGTTCACATACTGCTCGGCGTGATTTTGCAGGGGGATGACGAAGGTCGGTTTGTTCAGCGCCAGCGCTTCGCTCACCGCGGAAAAGCCGCCATTGATGACCAGCGCATCCGCTTGAGCGAGGAAACGTGCATTGTCCATCAGCCGTCCATGAAAGGTGACGTTGCCGATGTTGTCGCCCGAGCGGCCGACCACGTCGATATGGAAGGGGAAGTCGCCCTGGCCGAACGAAATCTCCGAGGCAAATGTGGAGCCGCTGAGCATGAAAACGACGCGCTTCAGCTCGCGTGGGAGAGGAAAATCGCAGCGCCCGGCGGCCGCCAGCTCCCGCACTGCGCGGCGCACGATGAGTCCCACGCGCCGGATGCGCGCATGGCGCAGCCGCCCTTGCATCGGCGATGGGCTCACCACCAGGTCGCAGCGCTGGCGGTGGAACAGGTAATCCATGAATTCAAAACACCAGAACTGGCTGCGAATCGCTGCCGGCTTGCCGCGACGGCGCAGATACTCGGTGACCACGACGTCGGAATTGTTCAAGCCCAGCACGGGGATTCCGCGCCGATGCGCCGGGGCCGCGGAGTATTCCGAATCCGTCACGACCACATCCACCGCCTGCCGCTGGAGAAAACTCTCCACGTCCCGCTCTTTCGTTCGATTCAGCCGCAACAGGGTGTCCAGCGAGCCCATGGTCTTCCAGCCGCTGATGCGCCCCTGGTTGCCGGAATAAGTCAGCGCCTGTGTGGGGGTGAGCGAGGCCACCTCGTGGCGGCCATCGAAAAAAGTAAGTCCATTGCCCGAGGTGAGGACATGAACTTGCAGCCCACGCTCCGCGAGATGCTCGATAATCGCGTGGCAGCGGGTGGAGTTGCCCATGCCGAGACCGTTGATGATGAACAGAAGGTGACCGGTCATGGGAGCCAATGTGAAGCGGGAGTGTGTCTCGCTGCGGAACCGCTTTCCTACCAACGTGCCTGCGAAATCACAGGTTAAACTTTCCCGCGCGCTCGTTTGGGCACCGAAGCAGCCTCTTGGCGGCGGAAATTACAAATTTTGCATCGTATTGACGTTCCCGGCCTACGCATTCGATGATCTGTTGGTATTGTCCTGTGCTTCTTCTCCCAATGATCCGGAAATTCTGTCTCCTCATCTTCGTCCCCATGTTGCTGGCCGGCTTGTTCACCGCCTGCGATGACAAGCCGAAGACCCCGAAACCGAAGGTCGAGAAAAAGGTATCCCTTGGCTCGCCCGACGTGCGCTTTGTAGAGGCGCGGAGCAAAATGATCGACGGCCACTTCGACGAAGCGGCCACCGCTTTCGAGGCGATCGCCGCGGAACCGAAGGTCCGCCAGCCGCTGCTGGCCTGGATCCAGTTCCACCAGGGCATGGCGCTGATGTTGGCTGGCAAGCAGGAGCAGGCGCAGGCCGTTTTCGCCAAGATCGACGAGGCGGGTCCCTTTACCAAGGCCGGCTCGGATTCCCAGATCGCCAGCTTCCTCGTGAAAGTCGCCCACGTCCTTCGTACGAAGGATCCCATCCCGGCGACCGAGGGTCGCGACTATGACAAGTGGTCGTTCGAGGGTATTGCCCTGCTCGCCTTTGCATTGAAGGATTGGAACCTGGAGAAGTTCGACGACGCCACGGCGCTCTTCCGCCAGTTCGGCGACGTGACTCCGGAGAAGATGGTCGACTGGGCGGACGGTCCGGCCGATCTCAAGAAGTTGAAGGAAATGGGTGACAACTTCGTGAACGATTACAAGGAATTCGACCCGGCAAACAAAAGGCTGGTGGCCTCGAAGGAAAGCACGCCGGAGGAGCAGATGGCCGCCGTGGAAGAAGGCAAAGCCGCGCGGGCGAAGATGAAGATGACTTCCAAGATGAGTGCGACGCTCGATGGCTTGATCGCCGACATCGCTCCAAAAGCTTCCGCCATCATGGCGGATAAAGCCAAGGCCAGCGCGGAGGACATGGCAGCGGACGAGAAGGCCTTTAGCGATGCCAAGACCAAGCGCAACGAGCTGATGGAAAAGTTCCAGTTTGCCGAGGCTCGGACGGTCATGAACGACGCGAACCTCAAGACCGAGAAGGCGCGCGACGAGCAGCAGCTTCTCGTGCAGAAAACCTCCTGGCTGGCGAACTACAAATCGCAGCTGATCGAGGACCTGGCCAAGAAAGGCTACGCCCAGCCGATCAAAAAGAAGTCGGGCGATGCGGTCGCCGGCGGCATTGCCACGGCGGATGAGCAGCAGATCACATTGAAAAGCCGTACTACCATGCCTTGGTCGGATATCTCGCTGGATTCCGCTTACGAGATCGGTTTGTCCTTCATTCAGCCAGACATGCCGCCCGAGATCATGGGTTTCCGCAAATGGCACCTCGGTGTGTTCGCGTTTTACGCGGGCAAGAAGAAGGAAGCGCTCGATCTCATGGAAGAGGCGGCGAAGTTGCGCCCGGTTTTCAAGGACGCGCTGCCGATCTTCCAGAACGCCTCCGGGCCGTATTGATTGTCGCTGGCGCGATAGCGTCACGCCAGGTGTTGTAGCCGGGGTCATTGACCCCGGATCCGGCCTCATTAAGGCCGGCTACAGCGGGCCGCCGCGCACGACTTCGATGAAGCGGTCGATGTCCTCGTAACGCGTGCGTGGATTCATGAAGACGGCCTTCTCACCGGGAATCGCGCCATAGCGGCCGCGCAGGTCGTAGTGGGTGTGAGCGATGAATTCCACCCAGTTCGTGTAAAGGCCGACCTTGCCACGGCGTAGGAAGATCTCGCGATGATGACGGCTGTTGCGATCGACCCGCGCGTGGTACTCCGCGCTGTCGGTGAGATTGCATTCAAATTCGAACTCCGCGTCGGGATCGTTCACGCACGTGGGATCGTACATGCGAAAGCCGACGCTGGGCCCCTGGTTCTGCGCAGCCATCAGCTTCACTCCGGGCACACCGCTCAGGCAGAAGCGGAAGTAGTTGGCATTTTGCAGTGTATTCGCCACCAGCCGCTGGAAGCCTTCGACACCGAGGTAATGCAGTGCCGTGTAAGCGCCGAAGAGGCCTGCGGCGCTGCGTGAGCACTCGATGGTGGCGTGCAGATGGGTCTGCCCCTCGACGTTTTTCTCGAAGTAGGAGAAGTATTCCGGGTCGTGCTCGAGGGCCTTCATGTCATCGCGATTTTTGATCATCACGAGGCTCGAGGTGTAAGGGACGTAGCCCCATTTCTGGAAATCGATGGTGAAGGAATCGGCGAGACGCAGCTCGCGGAAGCGCTCCACGTTGCGCCGCAGACCAGGCAGGGTGGCGGCATTGATGCGCAGCGGGTTTTGCTGGAAATCGTAATCGAGGAAGAAAAGCAGCGGCCAGCCGATGGCGGAATCGACGTGGATATGCGGCTTCACTGCGACCTCGAATTGCGCGCAGAGGCGGTCGCGGATTTCCACCACCGGCTTCACGCGATCCACGCCGAAGGTATCGGTCGTGCCCATCGTGAGCATGATGGTCGGCACTACGCACTCGAGCTGGAAGCACGCGGTGAGTTGCCGCTCGAGCTCGGCGAGGTCCATGTCATTCGTCTCCGTGGCGCGAATGCGGATGGTCTTGCGCCGGATATTCACCCCGAGCAGCGAGAGGTTGGTCATGTTCGAGTAGTGACCGACGCCGGAGTTGATGATGCGGTAGTCGTGTCCCGTCTCGAGGCCGTACTCGCGTGATTGCGGGAGCGATTTGCGGATGCCGAGGAGGTAGCCGTAGAGATTGCAGAATGTGCCTCCCATCGTGAAAATCCCCGTGGCTTTGGCGGGATCGTAGCCGGCCAGCGTGGCCATCTGCCGGACGACCATCGATTCCAGTTCGCCGGCCATCTCCGCATATTCGGGATGCACGAGGTTCGCATTGGCCAGCACGCCGGCCA
>JBGGMZ010000333.1:0-4521 GCA_041287745.1 Chthoniobacter sp.
GGATGAAACACGGATTGAGCCATCCGAGGTGATATTGGCCGGTGCCATGGTACGCACTGAATGGTGAACGGGTTGCGCCGCGCTTCCGCTTCGATTCCCCATCCGTGTCCATCCGTGGTTCAACTACATCTTTCCGTCTGAGGCAATCGAGGTGGTCAGTGGCGGGCGAGAGCACCCGCCCTACAGCTTGAGGATCGCGCCTTCGTCCGCGCTGCTGACCATGCTGGCGTAGCGGGCAAGGTAGCCGCGGCCGAGTTCCTGGGAGCGCGGCTTCCACGCGGCGCGGCGTTGCTGGAGCCCGGCTTCATCGACCAGCAACGAGATCGCACGCTGGGGGATATCGATCTCGATGAGGTCGCCGGATTCGATCAACGCGATGGGGCCGCCGGCGGCGGCTTCCGGCGATACGTGGCCGATCGCGCCGCCGCGCGTGGCGCCGGAGAAACGGCCGTCGGTGATCAAGGCCACCGACTCCGCGAGTCCGCGGCCCGCGAGTGCGGCCGTGGGCGCGAGCATTTCCTGCATGCCGGGGCCGCCGCGCGGGCCTTCGTAACGGATCACGACCACGTCACCCGCTTTCACCTGCCCGATGAGGATGCCGATGCGCGCCGCCTCCTCCGACTCGAAGATCACGGCCGGTCCGCGAAAGGTCATCGTGGAGGGAGCCACGCCGGCCGCTTTCACCACCGCGCCTTGCGGGGCGAGATTGCCGAAGAGAATCGCCAGCCCGCCGCGCGGCGAGTAGGGCGCGTCCAGCGAGTGGATCACCTCGGGATCACGCACCTGTGCGTTGGCGATCGTTTCGCCGAGCGTGCGGCCAGTCACCGTTGGCGTATCGAGGTGCAACAACCCGGGCCGCGTGCTGAGCGTGTGGAGGATCGCGGAAATTCCGCCCGCGCGGTCGATGTCTTCCATGTGATACAGCCCGGAAGGCGCGACCTTGCAGATGTGCGGGACACGATCGGAGATGGCGTTGATTTCCTCGAGGCGCAAATCCACGCCGGCCTCCCGTGCAATCGCCAGGGTGTGCAGGATGGTATTCGACGAGCCGCCCATCGCCATGTCGAGCGCGAGGGCATTTTCAAAAGCGGCACGGGTGAGAATGTCGGACGGCCGGAGATTGCGGCCGACGAGGTCCACGATGGCGCGCCCGGCTTGCTCGAAGAGCGTGTCGCGCCGGGGATCGGTGGCAAGGATGGAGCCATTGCCCGGCAGTGCCAGGCCGAGCGCCTCGCACAGGCAATTCATCGAGTTGGCGGTAAACATGCCGGAACACGAGCCGCAAGTTGGGCAGGCGTGGCGCTCGATCTGGTCGAGCTCATTTTCGGTGATGGCGTTGCGGGATAGCTGCCCCACGGCCTCGAACACCTAGGCGAGGTCCAGCGCTTTGCCCGTGGTGGGATTGCGCCCCGCCGCCATCGGCCCGCCGGAGACGAAGACGGTGGGGATATTCACCCGCGCCGCGCCCATGAGCATGCCGGGCACGATCTTGTCGCAATTGGGAATGCAGACCACGCCATCGAAACAATGGGCGCGCAGCATCGTCTCGATCGAGTCGGCGATGATCTCGCGGGAGGCGAGGGAATACTTCATGCCGCCGTGGCCCATGGCGATGCCATCGTCCACGCCGATGGTATTGAACTCGAAGGGCACGCCGCCCGCCGCCCGGACCGCCGCGCGCACCTTGCGCCCGACCACATCGAGGTGGGCATGCCCGGGGATGATCTGGACGAAGGAATTGGCAATCGCGATGAACGGCTTGTCCCAGTCGCTCTCGGACTGGATGGCGCCAGTCGCGCGGAGAAGGCTGCGGTGTGGGGCGCGGAGGGCGCCGCGCTTGATAGTGTCGCTGATGGGCATGTCCCGAAAATACGCCCCGCCCACTGCATGACAGAAATACCACTTTCGCGGAGTTATGATACCATTTCGGTATGGACTATTCCTTACGCGAACTGGAGTGCTTCACCGCAGTGGCGGACGAACTGTCATTCACCCGCGCGGCGCAGCGGCTGCATCTCGCCCAGCCGCCGCTCTCCCGGCACATCCGCGCGCTGGAGGAGAAACTCGGCGCGGCGCTGTTCGACCGCTCAGGGCGCAAGGTCGCGCTCACCGCGGCGGGCGCGGTCTTCTATGAAGAAACGCGCACCGTGCTGCCGCAACTCACCCGGGCGGGCGAGACCACCCGGCGCTTTGTGTCCGGCGAAACGGAGCGGCTCCGTCTCGGCTTCGTCAGCGCAGTGCTCAGCCCGGAACTGTTGGAAGTGCTGCGCACCTTTCGCGAGCACCATCCCGCCGTGCAACTGCTCGTGCAAGACAGCCCGCCCGCCGAGCAACTGGCCGCCCTGCGCTGCGGTGAGCTCGATGGTGGCTTTATCGGCCTGCCGCCCGAGGCTCGCACGCCCGGCATCCAGTTGATTCCCTGGCGTCGTGAGCCACTGGCGGCCTTCGTCCCCTTCGGCCACCCGCTGGCCAAACGCCGCCAGATCGACCTGCGCGAGCTGGCCGGCGAAGCTCTCGTGGCCGTTTCCAGCGAAGCCGCTCCCGCCTTCGCCGCCTACCTGCGTGCGGTCTGCGGAAAAGCTGGCTTCCGCCCGCGTATCGTCCTGGAATCTCCGCGCGCCCAAGCCGTGGCCGTGATGGTCGCCGCAGGTACCGGCATCGCCCTGCTTCCCGCCTCGCTGGCCCGCGTGGTCGGCGAAGCCGCCGCCATCATCCCGCTGCAGAAAGCCCCCCGCATCGAGCACGTCTTCGCCCGGGCGGCTGGACCAGCTTCGCCAGCCATGCGCCATTTCACGGCGCTTCTCACGGCGTAGCCACTTCCCGCTGGCCTCGACCTCATTCGGCGGTTTATTAGTTTGCCATCGGCCTTATGCGTTTTGTCTTCAGCTTTTTGCTATGCTTGGTTGCGAGTCTGTGTCGTGCTGAGATGCCTGAATTGTTTCGCAGCCCGGAGGTGAATCCCATAATTTTCGCCGAGGCGGTCAACCATTTCGTGGCGATGGGTGAAAAGCGTGCTGTTTCCGAGTTGATGAACTACGACTCAGAGAGAGTGTGCTGGGTCTGTCGCCTCCTTTTCTTCTCAAGGAAAGGTAAGCCGCTGCTCGACATGCCGAAGACGAACGGACCATGGAAAGCCCCCTACAACGAAATCCCTGACTTTGACTTTCCCTGGTTTCCAGTCGCCACTGTGGGACACTCGAGCTTTGTTTTGGTGAAGGCCACCGAGTTCGGCGGAATCAAAGAGCCGGTGAAGACTTTCCTCGCACGTTATGAGGCTACAGGAGTTTTCCGAACCAAGCCGATTCCCGTGCCAACACGTGCCGAGGTGCAGGCCGACGCTGAACAATTGCGAAAATCCTCCAATTGGTTGGATATCCCATGGGGGAAAGTGGGGCCGTCCGAAGACGACGGTAAGGCGGCTGAAGCAGAGGCTTGGAAATCCATAAAGGCTCAGGCTGATTCGACTCGATAGCTGATACCTAGCACGATCATCCGAATTTGAATCAACACATCATGAGCAGAAGCAGCACGAACCCGAAGGTGGATGGATTTTTTGGACGCGCGAAGAAGTGGAAGGCGGAGATGGAGACATTGCGCGGGATCATTCTCGATTGCGGACTGACCGAGGAACTGAAGTGGGGGAAGCCTTGCTACACGGCTGAAGGGGCCAATGTGGTGATCATGGCGGCATTCAAAGAGCACTGCGCGCTGATCGTGTGCAAAGGGGCGCTGCTGAAGGATCCGAAGAAAATTCTCATCCAGCCCGGAGCGAATTCGCAGTCGGCGCGGCAGATTCGGTTCACCAGTGTGGAGGAGATCGAGAAGCTGGCGGCCACTTTGAAGGCTTATCTGCGAGAAGCGATCGCGGCGGAGAAGGCGGGCTTGAAAGTGACTTACAAGAAGATCACGGACTTCGCGGTGCCGGAGGAATTGCAGAAAAAGCTGGATGCGCTGCCGGCCTTGAAGAAGGCATTCCAGGCGCTGACGCCGGGACGCCAGCGCGCCTACCTACTGCATTTCTCCGCGCCGAAGCAGGCGACGACCCGGGAATCGCGAGTGGAGAAGTGCGTGGAGCAGATTCTTGCCGGGAAGGGATTGGATGATGACTACCGGTCGAAGAAGAAGTGAACCTCGCGGAAGGCGGGGATTTGGATTGCCTTCCGGCGGTAATATAGTGTTCAATGATGCACGTGTGTGGTGAGGCTTTTTGGGCGGCTGTTCTTTGAGAATGAGAGCGTTGGCGGGGCGGAGTCAGCCGAAGGGCGGAACGCAGTGAAGCATGCCTAAAGGGTGCTCGCTGCCGTCTCGTTGAGCTGTGTTGAGAAGGCTTGCCGAACTTGTCTTGGAGAGGACCACGGATTACGCGGATGACACGGATTTCCAAAGCCGCACGGAGGTGACATCCGTGCAATCGGTGTAATCCGTGGTCAAAACTCCGCTTATCCTTTTAGGCGTTTTCCTGCGTGAGCCGCCCCTCGGAGGAGTCGGGGCAAATCGTGGTGAATCGTGGTGAATCGTGCC
>JBGGMZ010000334.1:0-14766 GCA_041287745.1 Chthoniobacter sp.
GTCCGTCGTCGGGCAGGTTCGCATTCGTGCCCGCGTATCCGGCAGTGACGCCGACCGCGATATGCGGCGTGAGCTTGTAATCTGCGCCGACGGTCACACCACCCGTGTTCAAATCGTAACCGTGTGCATTGCCGGAATCACCCACGTGAGCGAAGTCACCCACACCGGTGATGAACGTGCCCCAGCGCCGATCGGCCTCTGTTTCGACGGTCTTGCCATCCTTGCCCTCGGGGCCATTGGCACCCGCGAGACCGCCGCTGTAGTTCGGGCTGCCTGTCGTTTGGAATCCGGCGGCACTGAAGCCACTCGTGCCCGCACGCAGGTCGGCGGTGCGGCGCTGCACATTGCGCGCCTGCACGTCGGACAAAGTGACACCGAGGCGGAAGACGGAGGCCATTTCCTCCGGTGCGATCTGGTCGAAATCACCGGGCAGCTTTTTCAGCGGACGATTGTCGAGAAACTGCATGAGTTTCGCCGCCCGCTTATCCGCTGCAGCGCTGTCCAGAGTCGCTGCCACGGCATTTTGGTTGGCCGTGAGATGGTATTGATTATTGATGGACCGGAAAGAGCCTTGCGCTCCTTCAACTGAGACCGTGTTGGCGCCATAGACCACCGTGCCAACCACCACCGTACCCGTGGGTATCGTGGTGTCGACCGCTGAAAACTTCCCGCTCACTCCCGCGTCCGCGGTGAGGAATGTCAACTTCTGGCCCAGTTTGAGCGGAACGACGCTACCGTTGTTCTGAAGAAGAAGACCGCCGTTCAGTTGCGCGCGTCCGCTGATAGCCAGGTGCGAAAACTGGTTCGCACTGGTGCCATTCAACTGGATGATGAGGGCTGCGGAGGATTGCTGTTGATAGTTGCCTCGCACGGTCAGCGTGCCCGGGGTGTTGGTGGTAGTGATGATTGCCGTCGGCTCACCCGGGTTCACGATGCCGAAATTAAGCACGTTGCCCGTCACCATCCCCGATCCGGTAAGGACGCCGAGCGAACTGATCGTCGTATTGCTGATGAGGCTGCCGCGTACGTTCAAAGTGCCCGCTTCCACGAGTGTGCCACCAGAAAATGGATTTGTGCCGGTCAGGTTCCACTGCCCGCCGCCAGCCTTGTCTAGAAATTCGTAGCCGCCGAAGTCTGCGAGCTTCAAGGTATCGAGGCCACCGCCCACGAGCCGAAGAGTGTCGTTTTTGCCAGTGGGCGCCGAGATGGGAGTGCGCTTTGTGTTCGTCGCAATAACGACGGTGTTGGTTCCCGTCCCCAGCTTCACTGCGCCGATAAATTTACCGAAGTCGCCGATCGTAATTCCCGCGCTGTTCAAGGCATCGACAGCGGTTGTCCCCTGTCCGGTGATCGTCCCGCCATTGACCAGCCTGGTCACGCCGGTCGTATTGTTAGCCGTCACGGTACTGGTGATGCTGCCGGTAATGACGATGCCGCCTTTGTTCAGAGTGGTGCCGCCGGTGTAAGTGTTAGTGCCACCCAGTGAGAAGTCACCCGTGCCTACCTTGGTGATGCCGCCGGTACCTTGAATCACACCCGAGAAAAAGGTAGAGGTGTTGTCCCCTCCGGTAGTGAGAGTGGCGGTGCCGAGACTCACCGTCCCGCCTCGGCCCGTCGTAAAGTCATTGGAAAGTGAGCCGATGGTCTGATTGAGATTGTTGAGATCGAATGTAGCTCCCGCATTCACCCCGACGGAGGATCCGCTCGGGAGGGTGTTTGTCGCGCCGGCCTTAATCGTTCCGGCAAAGATATCCGTCTCTCCAGAATAGGTATTTGCTCCGCTCAATGTGAGCGTTCCGGAGCCCACCTTGAAAAAGCTGCCGCCGGTCCCGGCAGTGTTACCCCCGTCCTTGATCACGCCGGAGAAGGTAGTGCTGCTGTTGTCAAAGCCAGCGACGAGGAGGCCGCTCGAGGAGCCGAGATTCACCGTGCCACCAGTGGTAACAGTGCCAACGGTGAGGTCCGAGAGAGAGCCAATTTGCTGAGTGTGATTGTTGATGTCGAGAACGGCGCCGCCATTGACCAAAACCGCCGAAAATGCGGGGAGGGCATTATCTACCGTGGTGAGAATCTTGCCTGAACTAATCGTGGTCGAACCGAAGTAGGTGCTTTTGCCACCGAGCGAGAGTGTGCCGGTGCCGGCCATCACAAGACTGCCGCCAGTCACGGCGGCGAAGTCGCCATTTTCGATCACGCCATTGAAGGTGCCGCCCACGCCGATCGTGAGCGTGCCGTCACCCAAGCCCACGCGGCCGGAGGAATTGCCGTTCAGCGTGCCAATGGTGTCGCTGGCGCCCCGCAACTCGAAGCCATCGAAATGCAGTTGGCTGGCGCCGCTTCCAATCGTTAGTCCTCCGCTGTTAACCGTCACGGTGGCGTTGTCCGCGATTTGGTTGTTATACTGCGACCCGCCGATGTACTCCAACACACCGTTTCCTTCGATGTCAGCGTCGCCCTGCAGTGCGATGGCGCCGGCGCCGGGCGCTCCGACTTGCATGGCCAGAATGGCGTTTCCCTGCACCGTCGTTTTGCCAGTATAAGTGTTCGCTGTCGGACTGGCGTAGATGAATGCCACGTATTTCGAGTTAGCATCCGCCGCCACATTCGGGGCGGTCGTAAACGTGACTCCGTTCGTGCCGCTGACGACTTGCCGAAATGTAACCTGCCCACCTGGAGTAACGCCCGTAATGGTCGGCCCAGAGGAGCCCAAATTGACGGTTCCACCAAAAGTGAGATTTTGGAGCCCCGCATCCGAGGTGTTCACGTTTGTTGCTACTGAGAAATCCCCGTGAACAGATACAGGATTGGTGAATTGCAAATCCCCAATTACACTACCGCCAACGCGGGTTCCGGAAACATTTGTCCCAATCGTTCCGCCGTTAATGGTCAGTGTGCCGCTTCCCAGCGCGGAGTTGTTGTTAACGTTGAGTCGGCCGTTATTCAACGTCGTTCCCCCATCATAGGTGTTCATGCCGGACAACGCCAGCGTGCCCGTGCCGTTTTTCACCAGGCTGCCGCCTACGCCGGAAATGACTCCTGACATGGAAGAATCGCTGTTGGTGCCGCCGATGGTCAAGACGGCTGTGCCAAGGGCGACATTTCCACCCCCATTCGGCCCGTCGTTGATCGAGGCGACCGTCTGGGAATTGTTGTTCAGATTCAGCGTCGCGCCGCCGTTCAGGGTCACGGCGGAAGTGCTTGGAATGGTATTGGCGAGGTTCGTCTGTAAAGTGCCGGCGAGAATGGCCGTGCTGCCGCTGTAAGTATTTGTCCCGTTGAAAACCGTTGTGCCCGTGCCGGTCAATCGCACCGAAACAGGACCGCCGCCCGCGTCGGTAATGGCCGAATTGATCGTCAGCTTGTTTGCCGCTACCGAGGAGTTGTTCGCCAGGGTGATTGTTGCCGGATTGGACTGGCTGCTGGTCGCGGTGAGGACGCCGGGGCTGATCGTTGTGCCGATCGTCAGGTTGGCACCGCTTGGCGTGATGAGGATGCCGCCATCCGTGCCCAGCTTTAGCGTTCCGCCCGCCAGGTCGATGGTTGAATCAGTGCCGAAATTTTGAGTGAGAGTGTTGATCGACGTCACCGGATGAGATGCGATGATGTCGTTGACACTGCTACCCGAGCCCATCGCCGAATTAATCCGGACATTGAGATTGGCGCCATCGGGCACGGTGTCATACGTGGCCGCGATATCCTGGTAGCCGCCGGGCCCGGACACAGTGCTTAAGCCGACGATTTTACCGCCCTGGTTGGTCGCAAGATCAGAACCATTGTTGACCGTGGCCCAGGCTCCGATGATCCCGCTGGCATCGTTCCCTCGGGTGGTCAAGATGATGGCATCCGTGCCCAGGATGCTCCCGGTAGCGATCGCGCGGAAGTCGACGAATCCGTTCGCATTGCGGGTGATGCCGCCAAGATTGAGGGTGGTCGTCGTCGTGAGATCCGTGTTGTTCACGGCGACAATGTTGCTACCCGCGTTGACGGTGAGGCCGTTGACTTGCTGCGTGGTTGCGGTGCCGGTGATACCGTTGAGCTGGAAGGAGCCACCATCGTTGGATGTGGTTCCGCCGACGACCAGCCCGGAAAGGGAGCTAAGCACCGGGGTGGTTGAGACAGGGCTCAAAACCAATCCGCCTTTGGTGACCGTGGTCGCACCCGTATAGGTGTTGGTGCCGTTGAGCGTGAGTGTTCCCGTGCCGATCTTCGTCAAGCCACCGGAACCACTGATCGCACCGGAAAATGTGTTGGTGACATTGGTGCCGCCTACCGTCAGCGTACCGGAGCCAAGCGTGACATTGCCGTTCCCATTGATGGATACGACGTTCTGGCTGAAGCCGTTCAAGTCGAGCGTGGCGCCGCTGGTAACCGAGACGGCTGAACCTTTGGAGAGTGTATTGACCGCGCCTGTCCGCAATGTGCCAGCGGTGACGGTTGTGCCCCCGGTATTGGTATTTGCACCGCTCAAGATGAGCGTCCCCGTGGGGTTGTTCATCACCAATGAACCGCCGGTCCCGAAGGAGCCATTCTCGATGACGCCGCTGAAGTTGCCGCCGCCGACTGTTAGCGTTCCGGAGCCAAGGCCCACGCTTCCCGTGCCATTGAGCGCGCCGATGGTCTCGGTTGCTCCGGCCAATTCCAGACCATCGTAATGAGCGCCGCCCAACGAATTGCCGGTGCTATTCACGGTCACGGTCTTCGTGTTGGCGATCTGCCCGACCGAGGAGGAGCCGTTGAAGTATGCGACGACACCGTTGCCTTCGATATCGACATTGCCCTGGATGGCGCCATCCGCGGCAGCGCCTTCGAAACCCAGAATGGCGCCGTTGTTCACCGTGGTCAGGCCGGTGTATTTATTGGTGTTGTTGGAATCGAAGATGAACTCGACGTAATCACCGGATTGGGTGAAGCTCGTGTTGAAATTGACGCCGGCCGATTCACTGGTGGTGGCGCCGATTCCACCGGCGCCAAAATGAACCTGGCTGCCATCGACAATGCCTGTGATCGTACGCGTCGTGCCTGTCAGGTCGATCACGCCGCTGAGGGTGAGGTTCTGGGATCCCGGTGAACCGACGTTCACGTTGGTGGCGACGGAAAAGTCACCGTGCACCGAAATGTTATTGGCTAGAGTCGTCCCCGAAGTGCCCGAACTGGGCTGTATGGTTGTGCCGAGAGTGCCGCCATTGATCGTCAGGATCCCTGTACCAAGGGGGTTGCCGGTGCCATCTGCTGCGCTGCCATTGGCATTCAGCCGGCCGCTATTCAGCGTGGTCCCACCCGAGTAGGTGTTATTACTATCGGAAAGGGTGGTCGTGCCGGTGCCGGTTTTGACAAAGCTACCCGTGCCCGTGATCAACCCGGAGTAAGCGGTGTTCAGGTTGTTGGTCCCGACCGTCAAGGTGGCACTCCCCAGGGAGACCGTGCCGCCACCGGCCGACCCGTCGGAAATGGAGCCGACGGTGGCGGAGTGATTGTTCAGGTTCAGCGTCGCGCCGGAATTGACGAGCACTGCGGACTGACTGGGAATCGCGTTGGCCACATCCGTCCGCAGCGTGCCGGTGGTGATATTGGTTGAACCGGTGTAGGTATTTGCGTTGCCGAAGACCGTCGTGTTGGTGCCTGCGATGACCACGGAAACCACGCCCGTTCCATTGTTGGTGATAGCGGAATTGATCGTGAGCAACGAAGCGGCGGAACTGTTGTTCAGTGTCAATTGTCCTGCCGTATTACCGGTGCCGCCGCCAGCGGTAAGGGTGCCCGCGTTACCCGGGGTGCCGATGGTGAGATTCGTCCCGCTGGAAGTAATGAGGATACCGCCGGAGGTGCCGACGCGCAGCGTGCCTCCTGCGAGATCGATCGTCGAATCTGTCGTCGTATTTTGCGTCAGGGTATTAATCGACGTCACCGGGTGCGTTGCGATAGTGTCGTTGGTAATCCCCGTCGGCGGAGTGCCTGCCGGCATATTGATCCGGACGTTGAGATTGCCGCCGGGTATGATGTCCTGGGTGGCTCCGATATCCTTATAGCCCGTGTAGGCGACGATGATGTCGTTCCCATCATTGGCCGCGAGATCGGCCCCACCATTCACGGTGGCCCAGCCGCCGATCACACCAGTGGAATCGTTCGCCTGGTGGGTCATGATCACGGCGGTGGTTTTGTTCAACAGGCCAGTGGCAGATGAAAAATCAACAGAGCCCCCATTGCGCGTGATCCCCGCGGTTCCGCTTGATCCCCGGAGATCCAAGGTGGTGGAGGTGCCGAGATTGTTGACGATGATTTGATTTTGCCCTGCGTTGACGATCAGACCATTGAGTTTCTGGACGATGTCGCTCCCGGCCACGCCATTGAGTTGAAAGGCGCCTCCGCCCATGGCGAGAGTGGACGAAGCATCGAGCACTCCTGTTGTTGGATGGGAGGTCGGGTCGACGAGCAACTTGCCCGCATTCACCGTGGTGCGGCCAGTGTAGGTATTCGTCCCGGTCAAGGTCATGGTTCCGGTGCCGGCCTTCGTCAATGCGCCGGCTCCTTGGATCGAACCGGCAAAAGTCGTGGGGAGACCGTTGCTGCCTGCGGTGAGGACGGCGCCCCCCGTGCTCACGGTGCCGCTGCCACTGAGTGAGGCCACGTTCTGGCTGAAGCCGTTGAGGACAAAGTTGGTGCCCGAATTCAGCGTCAGGGCCGAGGATCCTGAAAATGCATTGGTGGCACCCATGCTGAGCGTTCCGCTCACGACGTTGGTCGGTCCCGTGTAATTATTGTTCGTGGCGTCCAGCTTAACGGTGCCGACATCCACGATGTTCAAGGTTCCAGCGCCCGAGATCTGGCCGCCGATTTCAAGAATCGTTCCAACGCTCGGAGCAAGATTTGCGGTGCCGTTGAGCGTGACGGAGCGCGGCGTGGCCACGTTGTTAGTCGTGATGAGCGTGCCGCCGGAAAAGGAAATGTTGCTGCCGGAGCCACCGAGACTGCCATCCGCGGAAATGGAGAGCGTGCCGTTGATGATGCTGGTCCCGCCGGTATAGGTGTTGCCCGTATTTCCCAATACGACGGTTCCGGAGCCCGTCACGACGAGGGTGCCGCCGCCACTGATCAGGCCGTCCAACTCGAGCGTCGTGGAGACGTCCGGAGAAAGTGTGCCACTGGAACTCAGCAGGACGGGACGGCTGTTCGTGATGTTGGCAGTCGTGTGTAGTGTTCCGATTCCGAAGCTAATGCCGGTTCCTGCCGCGCCCAGCTGCGCGTCGGAACTGATGGTCACCGTCGGGCCTCCGCCATTGCCGCCGATCACGGTCCCACCAAAATAGTCATTGGCCGTGCTGGTCAATACGATCGTGCCGCTTCCTTCGAAATCCATCGTCCCGGAGCCAGTTAGCTGCGGGTTGATCGTGACGGTGACACCGCTCTGTGCGACTATGGTGCCCGTGCCGCTGTTCGCGGCAAGTTTGAAGGGCCCACCGCCAGCGTCGATGCTGTAGCCGTCGACGTCGAACCGGAGAGTGGTGAAAGTAATATCATTGCCCAGCGTGATCGTCCCACCGGTAGTGGAGAAGATCGAGGTCTGGCTGGGGTCGAAAGTGGTCGGATTATTGCCGGCACTATCCACCCAGTTGGTGGTGCTTGAGTCCCATGTGCCACTTCCTCCCTGTCCATTGGCTGCACCGCTTCCGCCAGTGGTAGTTCCATCCCAATATTGGTCGGCAGATGCCTTCTGGGGGCTCAGAAGGAACCCGAGGCTGAAAAGCACCGCGACCGAGGTCGCAAGGATGGCGGGACGTCGCTTCTGGGATGAGGGGCGGGACATGGACTGCGGGAGAGTGCTGTCAACAGAGTAAATCGTCAAGTCCGCCTTCGGTGAAAGTTCGGTGACGGAGCAGGGGGCCTTTTCCGAAGCAAGGCCCCGTCTACGAGATGATTACGCCATTTTATGGTCGAATTTGGCAATGGTGCCAATCGAGCCCATCGGAATAACCGGGAGAATGGAGGCAGTAGGGACAATGGTGCCATGGATCGTTGTGGAGACGAACCGGCACACAGAATCCATAGGCCCCGTTGGACCTATTTGTCACATCCATGCCTTCGTACGCCGGGTTCAGTAAACCCGGCCACCGCGCGCGCCGCCGGTTAACGCTTCGCCGCGGGCGTGGGAATCTTCTTGAAGCGCTGCGTCAGCTCCACCAGCGGGCCTTCCACGCCCAACCGTTCCAGCGAGCTCGCACCGACAAAGCCCACGCATTCCGTGTGCTGGTTCACATACGCCGCGTCGTCCGGCGTCGCGATCGGCCCGCCGTGGCTCAGGAAAAAGATATCATCCCGGCCCGTCGAGCGCGCCCCGTCGATGATCTTCCGCGTGCGCTCCACCGCATCATCCATCGAGCACACCGCGCCGGTCACCCCGATCGAGCCTCCGACCGTCGTCCCCACGTGCGCGATGATTGCGTCCGCCCCCACATCCGCCATCGCCTTGGCCTCCTCCGCCGTGGCCACATAGACGATCGTGAAAAGATCCATGCGACGGGCCAGCCCGATCATCTCGATCTCCTTCTGCACACTCATGCCCGTCTCCTCCAGCACCTTACGGAAATGACCGTCGATGATCGTGTGCGTGGGAAAATTGTTCACCCCGCTGAAGCCCATCTCCTTCACCCGGCCCAGCCAGTGCCACATCCGCCGGCGCGGATCCGTGGCGTGCACGCCGCAGATCACCGGAATCTCTTCCACCACCGGCAGCACCTCGTATTCGCCGATGTCCATGGCCACCTGGTTCGCGTCGTCATACGCCATCAGCCCGCAAGTCGAGCCATGCCCGCTCATGCGGAAGCGACCCGAGTTGTAGATGATGATCAGATCCGCCCCACCGCGCTCGATGAACTTCGCGCTGATCCCTGTGCCCGCTCCCGCTGCAATGATTGGTTCCCCGCGCCCGAGCGCTGCTTGCAGCCGGTCGCGAACTTCCTGCCGCGTGTAGGGGTTACCTTTTCCAGTCCAGGGGTTGGGCATATGCGTAAATGGGTGAGTAGTCAGTAAATCAGGGATCCGTTCTCAGTGCTGAACTCTCAGCAGGGGAAGAGAACGCCGCCCAACAAAGCGTGCGACACGCGACAGGAAAAGCCTTTGTGCTTTTTTGATAGTCGTTGGTGGTTTGGAGGAAAGGGGAGCGCTCACTTCAAGTAGCGCCGATTTTCAATCGCCGAACGACATCTCAATGTGCGCAACGTGCGCTCAGATTCCCGCTCTGTCAGACACTGCGTCCGCTTCCTCCAACCGACCGGCGAATGTGAACCCGTACGCGGAGCTTCCGACCGTCATTTTGAAATGATCACTTCTCCGCAACGTCCCACCCGCCGCTCAGCGAGAAGTCCCGGAATCCCTTGCCCCGCTACTTGAGCCTCCAGTCCCCACGTCAGGTAGATTGGTCCCTTTGTCCGCTTCGGTTTTTTTCTTCTCCTCAACGCCATTGGCGCCGGTGGGTTTCTCATTATGTCCCGGGGAGATTCCGAGCGCGGGTGCCACTTTCTTGAACTCTTCCAAGGTGAGTTTCCCATCTCCATTGGCATCGAGGCGGCGAAAAAGCGCCGCAGGGTCGTTCAAGCCCGTCACCGTTCCTGCGGACACGGTCACATCCGTTGATTTGGTTTTTCCATTCTTCGCCTGTTCTGGATCTGCCACGAGGGTGGCCACCATCGTCGAGAGGCTCTTGAATTCTTCCAGGCTCAACTTTCCGTCGTTGTTCACATCCAGTTGCTGGAAGAGGTAACCGAGATCTACTTTGGCCGGCGCCGCGGCCTTCTTGCTGGTTTCCTTTTGAACCTGTGCCGCTGGCGCTGCCAGATCTGCAGAGCGATCTTGCCCGCGTACTGCCGTCGCGCTCACCGCCAGCATTCCTGCGCAGATGGATGCAAGGGGCAGGGAAAGCGTCGCCGTCATCGTGATCATTTTCATGGCTGGTCTCCTTTTTCTCCAATGCATCGCACCGGCACCCGATGATCCGCGTCGGGGCTTTCCCTGAATTTTTGGCCCAAGGGCGGCTCACCTCGCAAGCCACGCGGCTATGGACGGGTCCTGCGAGGACGTGCGTTGCTCGGCGGGCCGTGCCTTAGCTCTTCCCCAAATGTCCCGCGAGATCTGTGATGGCGTGGCGGAGTTGATCGACGTCGACGGGTTTGATGAGGTGGCTGAAGAAGCCTGCGGCGGTGGTGTGGGCGATGGCTTCCTCCATGCCATAGCCAGAGAGGGCGATGCCATAAAAGCCGTATTGCGTGTGCAGCTCCTGCATGAGCTCGATGCCGGTGCCGTCCGGCAGGCCGAGATCGGAGATGACGGCGTCAAAGGCTTGCTGGCGCGCGGCGGCGCGCGCTTCGACGCAGTTCGTGGCAGTGGTGATGTGATGGCCGAAACGGGTGAGCAAGGTGGCGAGGACTCTGAGCGTCGTCTCGTTGTCCTCGACCAGCAGGAGGCGCAGGGGGATATCGGTTTTGGAAGCGCCAGGGATACCGGATGTGTGGCCGCCAGTCGTAGGGGCCGCTGCCGCGGGAGCGATGGAGATTGCTCCGGGTAGCTTGAGAATGAAGGTCGAGCCGCGGCGGAGTCCGGGGCTCTCGGCGCGTAGCGTGCCGCCGTGCATCTCGGCGATGGCGCGCGCGATCGCCAGGCCCAGGCCCAGGCCGCCCATGCGATGGCCGTGAGAGGCCTCGGCTTGCTCAAATGGGGCGAAGATGCGCTCGAGCGCTGAGGCGTCGATGCCGAGACCGGTGTCGGTCACCTCGATGTGCAACACGCGTGCGGGCGGCGTGCCGAGATTGCGCGTGGTGACGCGGATGCGTCCGCCGGAAGGAGTGAACTTGACCGCGTTGCGCAGCAGATTCCAGATCACCTGCTGGAAGCGGGCGGGATCGAGTGACAGGCCGGCCTCCGTGGCGCCGAGATCCTGCTCGAGGAGAAGGCCCTTGGCGGCAGCTTCGTCGTGGACCATCTCCGCGGCGAGGGAGATCAGGTGGTGGGCATCGCACCACTGCCGGTGCAGCGAGAGCTTGCCTTTGCCGATGCGGGTGAGGTCGAGCAGGTCGTCGATGAGCCGTGCCTCGAGGGCGATGTTGCGCTCGATCATGGCGAGATCGGCGCGCATCTCCGGCGACAGAGCTTCGTCGCTGCGCAGAGCGCTCGCCGTCATGAGCACCGGGGCGAGCGGGGTGCGGAGTTCGTGGCTGAGCGCGGCGAGGAAGTGATCTTTGGCCTGGCTGGCGCGTTCGGCCTGCTCCTTGGCTTCCGCGAGAGCCTCGGCGGCGGCGCGCTGCTCGGTGATGTCGGTATTCGTGCCGAACCATCGGGCGACTTCGCCCTTTGCGTCGCGGATGGGAACGGCGCGGGAAAGGAACCAACGTTCCTCGCCTTGGGCGCCGCGGAGAGGAAAGGTATCCTCCCACTCGGTGCCTTCGCGCAGCGAGCGGGTCCAGCTCGCCTGAACACGGGCCAGATGGTCCGGGTGATGAAATTGCTCCCAGCCTCGCGCGAACATCTCATCGAGCGTGCTACCGGTGTATTCGAGCCATCGCCGATTGTACCAGAAAAGGTGGCCATCTGGATTTGCCATCCACGCAAACTGGGACATGTGGTCGGCCAGCGTGCGGAAACGCTCACTGCTCTCGTGCAGAGCGGTCTCCCATGCTTTCCGTTCGGTGATGTCCACGCACGCGCCAGTCATGTAGAGCGGGCGGCCCTCCATGTCGAAAAAGGTGCGGCCTTTGTCATCGAGCCAGTGAATACTGCCGTCGGGCCAGATGACGCGGAACTCCATGGAAAAATCGGCGCCCTCCCGGGCGCAACGCTCGCAGCGCTCGACGACGCCGGCGCGCTCCTCCGGGTGAACAACAGCGACGAAATTCTCCAGGCTTCGGATGGTGCGCCCGCGAGGCAGGCCAAATAGGGCATCGAGGTTTTCGTCCCATTCGAGGGTGTTGGTCTGGATGTTCCAGCGGAAGGTGCCGGCGCCCGCCGCGTCGAGAGATGCCTGGAGGCGCTCGCGGCTTTCACGCAGCGCATCCTCGTTGTGTTTGCGCCCCGTTACGTCGAGCGTCACACCGTCAAAACGGATGGGCTTTCCTTCCGCATCGTAAAAGCCGCGGCCCATGGCGCGGATCCACTTGATGGCTCCGCTCGGGCTCACGGTGCGATACTCGATGTCGTAACTGCGCTTGCGATCGATGGACTCGGCTATCGACAAGCGGGTGCGTTCGCGATCCTGGGGATGCAGGCGCTCGTAGAAGAGGTCGATGGTCACGTCGGTTTCCGGCGGCAGCCAGAAATGCTCCTTCACTCGGTTGTCCCAAATGAGAACGTCGAAAGGCAGATCGCAGAACCAGAAGCCGACCTGGGCTGCTTCACTGACGAGATTGAAGCGCTCACGATCCTGTAGGAGTCGTGCCTCGGCATCGCGCCGATCTTCCTCCGCGAGCTGCCGGGCAGTGATATCGATGGAGATCTTGATGAAATTGAGCGGACGGCCTTCCTCGTCGCGGGTGAGGGCGACGCTGTTTTGCACCCAGCGAATGGTGCCGTCTTTGCGCACTGCGCGCTTTTCGAAGAGCACTGAGTCGCGACGTCCGCTGAGCAATTCCGCCAGTTTCTCCGAGACATTGGCCCGATCCAGCGGGTGGGTGAGGGAGAGTGTGTCGAGCTGCAGCAATTCCTCGCGCGGGTAACCCATCAGCTCACAGAAGGCGTCGTTCATCGAGATGAAGCGGCCGCTCGTGCCGAACAAAGCCATGGCGGTGGGACCGCGGGCGAAGAGAGCGCGCAAGGCTTCCATTTCGCGGCCACCCAGTTCTCCGCCAGGCGATGGGGTAAGCGCTTCAGACATCTCGCAGAGGGTTAATTGAAGGACCGAGGGTGCGACAAAACCGGATGCGACGGAAGGAAAACAATGTATATCGGATAGAAAGCGAAAAGCCGGGGACCTTGCCCTTGCGGATGGCGACATCTTCGGAGCCCCGGGAAGGGTCGATCGTCAAAGGAAGGAGAGGGAAAGCGGGTGCAGCATGTGTAGACGGAAGGCTGCACTTTGTTGGTAATCCTGAAAACTATTTTCGAGGGGGCAGGACCCTGAAAGAGGCATCGTGGTAGGGCTCGCCCCACCCCGATAAAGACGGGGGATCGACACTCCTTATTCACTCAAAAGCGAAATATTCGAGAGAAGGTAAGAATTGGCTTCGATCCATCCGCAGCTTGGTCGGGTCACGATGTGCGGGGCGGGAATCATGCATCGTCGAACTCTTATCGTTATCCTTTTCATCGGGTCGCTCATTTTGCCCACCGCGGTCCGCGCGCAAGTGGAGAAGGTGGAGATCAATTTCGATTACGTGACGAAGGTTGCGCGGGATCGGGCGAATGAACCGTTTCATAGTCCCCGGGCAGACTTGCCGGAGGTGTTGCGGGCGGACAAACTGAACTACGACGCGTATCGTAAGATCCGGTTCCGCCAGGATCGCGCGTTCTGGCTCGCGGATAATCTGCCGTTCCGCGCGGAGTTCTTTCATCCGGGCTACATCTACGAGGAGCCCGTGCGGATTTTCGAGTTTACGAAGAGCTTCGTCCAGCGCGTGCGTTTTGTGCGCGCTTGGTTCAACTACTCGGACTTAAAGATCGAAGACAAGATCCCGGCGGATACAGGTTATGCGGGCTTCAAGTTGGTGTATCCACTCAACAAGCCGGGGGACTATGCGGAGGTGGCGTCGTTCCTCGGGGCGAGTTACTTCCGCATGCTGGGCAAGGAGCAGCGTTATGGCGCTTCGGCGCGCGGGTTGGCGCTGGATTCCGGTGAGCCGGATCGACCGGAGGAGTTTCCCATCTTTACTGATTTCTGGTTGGGAAAACCGGAGCCCGGGGAGACCTCGCTGCTCATCTATGCAGTGATCGACTGCGTCAGTTGTACGGGCGCCTATCAGATCCGCCTCATGCCGGGAGAAACGACGGTGGCGGCAATCGAGACGACGCTTTTTTTCCGCGAGCCCGCGAAAATTCTCGCGGCGAACAAGGAGCGAAAGCCGCTCAAGACACTCGGCATGGCGCCGCTCACGGGGATGTTCTGGTTCGGCGAAAATTCGGAGCGACGGTTCGACGATTACCGGCCCGAGGTGCATGATTCGGATGGGCTTTTGCTGCATTTTCCCAACGGAGAAGTGGTGTGGCGTCCGCTGAATAACTCCACGGTGATGCGGCACTCGGTTTTCGCGGCGGATAACATTCGCGGCTTTGGTTTGCTGCAGCGTGATCGCGAGCAATCGCACTATGCGGATCTGGCAAATCCCTACGACCTGGAGCCGAGCTTGTGGGTGAAGCCGAAGGGCGACTGGGGCGAGGGCGACGTGCATCTCGTGGAATTGCCCACGACCTACGAAGGGCTGGACAACATCGTCGCCTTCTGGAGTCCGCGGACGATGCCTGCGCCGCTGCAGCCGGTGCACTTCGGCTACGAACTGCTGTGGACACGCGAGCGGGATTTCGCTTTGTCGGAAAACCATGTGCTTGCCACTCGTGTGGGTGCGGATGGCGCGGATGCAACGAAACGGCAGGTGCACATCGATTTCGGCGGGCCGGAGCTGGCGACGATTCCGGAAAAGGAGCCGCCAACGGCGGTGGCGTCATGCTCGGAAAATGCCGGCATCTACGAGAACCAGGTGATCTTCAACCCGGAGGATCATACATGGCGGGTGATCTTGAAGTTTCAACCCAAGCCCGAGAATAAAGAGCCGGTCAACCTGCGTTGCACGTTGC
>JBGGMZ010000335.1:0-4247 GCA_041287745.1 Chthoniobacter sp.
CCGGTGCCGTCTTTGACGAAAGTGGCTGAACCGCTACCGACGACCATCGGGTGGATGTAGGAATCGATCGTTGCATCGGCGTTGGTCGTGACGGTCAGCGTGCCGTTAGTCGCGCTCGTCAGGCTCCCGCCGCTGATTACATAGCCGGGGGTATTGAAGATGAGTTGGTTTGACTGGACGGTGCTGGGGATGGAAACCGGCCCGGCGCTGCCGTTGAAGACCGCGGCGTTGCCATCCCATGGGACATTGCTCGTCCCATTGAACCAATTGGGAGTGGTGGTATCCCAGGTGCCGGTGCCGCCGGCGCCACTCGTGCCCCAGCTTAACTGGGCGGATGCGGCGGCGGTGGAAAGGAGAAGAAGAGCGATAGAGCGGGAGAGGATGCGATTCATAGCGTCAAACGGGATGAGGACCTGACTCGGAGGGATGCGTTTTCGCGGGCTGAAAGCCTCGCGCCTTTTTGTCTTCACAAAGTAAATACCCCTTTTGTTAAGGAGTGATTTGTAAAGGCGCGGAAAATTGTAAAGGAATGGTAAATCCGGCAACCGAAGCGTTCCTCTCCTGTCTTACAATGGCCATTCCACGAGCGAGTTACGGACGGCGATACAATTTAAAACAACTGTTAAAGATCCGCTGAATTACCCGTGGATCAGCGAAATAAAGAAGAACAGCGGGGACACCGGGGGACCGGCGCTCATTTTAGGCTTGACCAGTCGTCCTAAAATAGTGTTCGTATATACATGCCAGCTCGCCTTCGGCGAGGAACGCGACACGCGATAGAGGGACACCGCCCGGAGCGTTTGGAGTCATGTTGAGGAACTGAAAGACACGACATTGTATGGACATTTGAAAACAACTCGCCGTCTCGTGCAAGGAAACTGGCAGCTTCCCCGCGTCATTTTCCACTGGGCTATCGCCCCAATCCGCAAAATCGGCGTACCATACCACTGATCACACCCATCGTGCTCAGTCGTGCTTCAAAGACCTAGCACTCCTTCCTCGAAAAAACCAGTCGCAGCAGCCAGTCGCTCCGAGGCAGCCCCTTTTTCAGCACCTCCCACCCTCATCGATCTCACCGCCGCCTTCTCCAGAGTAAATCGTGATCAATCGCACCTAATCGTGTCTAATCGTGCTCGAATTTTTCCCCGAAAGGCTTCCTCCTTGCGGTCGCGCGCAGTTCCCGCCAAACAAAGTGGCCCGCACGCAGGTTGTCCGCTCACACCCCCAGCCACACTCACCCGCCCCTACCCCCTCCTTTCCCATGCTCCATCCGCTCCGCTGGTCTCTCGCCGCTCTTTGTGTCACGTCGTTCACTCCGCTCGCCCTCGCCGGCGTGGAACTCAAACAGGAGTCCGACAAGGTGACGGTGAACATCGATGGTAAACTTTTCACCGAATACCACTTCACCGGTGCGCGCCGCCCTTACCTCTATCCTGTCATCGGCCCGACCGGCGGCGCCATGACGCGCCACTGGCCGCTCCAGGACGATCTCGCGACGGAAGAGAAGGATCACCCCCACCACAAAGGGCTCTGGTGGGGTCACCGCATGGTGAACGGTGTGGGCTTCTGGGAAGACTCTGCCAAGGCCGATGCCAAGATCGGCCAGATGATCCACGACGGTTTTGCCGAGGTGAAGAGCGGCGAAGACCAGGGCTCCCTGCGGGCGAAGAACAAATGGGTCATCGACGGCACCAATGAACTCGTGGGCACGGACGAGCGCACAATCACTTTCTACAAGGGCAAGGACGGCCCGATGATCGACTTCAACATCACCATCAAGGCCGGGGAAAAGGAGATGGTCTTCGGCGATGACAAGGACGGCTCGATGGCCATCCGCGTGGCGGAATCCATGCGCGTGGACAAGCCCAAGGCGAAGGGTGAGAAGACTGTGCCCAAGGGCGAGGGCCACATCATCACGAGTGAAGGCAAGAAGGACGCCGAAGCCTGGGGCTCGAAGGCCAACTGGTGCGACTACTGGGGCCCGGTGGAAGGCAAGACGGCGGGCGTGGCCATGTTTGACAACCCTGAAAATCCCCGCCATCCCACGTGGTGGCATGTGCGCACCTACGGCCTCTTCGCCGCGAATCCTTTCGGCCAGGCTCAGTTTGAAAAGCTGCCGGACAAGAATGCCGGTGAATTCAAGATTCCGGCCGGCCAGAGCGTGACCTTCCGCTACCGCTTTTATTTCCACGAGGGCGACACCGACCAGGCGAAGGTCGCAGAGCACTACCAGGATTACGTTGGGAAAGGGAAGTGAGTGGCATTTCGGATTTCTGATTTCGGATTTCTGATGTGTTCCATTGCGAAACTTCAGCGCTGATCCGCAGTTAATCGAAGACCGAACCAAACAAACCGCCCCACCAAGCACCCTTTGCTCCCGCTTTTTCCACATCCGAAATCCGAAATCTGAAATCCGAAATTTAACTCCACCCCCATGACACATAAAACCAATCGTCGTTCCTTCCTGAAACAATCCGCGCTGGCCGGCGCGGCCCTCTCGGTCCCCGCTTACATTCGCGCCGCCTCGGAGGGCGCCAATAGCGACATCCGTATCGCCGTGATCGGCTTCCACGGCCGCGGCCAGTCGCACATCAGCGCCTACTCCGGCATGAAAGGCGTGCGCATCGTGGCACTCTGCGATGTGGACAGCGCGGTGCTGGAGAAAGGCGTGAAGCAGCTTCAGGCCAAGAATATCGAGGCGAAGCCCTTCAAGGATATCCGCAAGCTGCTCGACTCCGGCGAGGTCGACGCGATTTCCATCGCCACCCCGAATCACTGGCATTCCCTCGCAGCCATCTGGGGCATCCAGGCGGGCAAGGATGTGTATGTGGAAAAGCCGATCTCGCACAACGTGTGGGAAGGCCGCCAGCTCGTGAAGGCGACGGAGAAATACCAGCGCATCGTGCAGATGGGCGTGCAGAGCCGCTCGGCCAAGGGCCTCGCCGATGTCATCAGCTGGATGAAGACGGAGCCGCTCGGCAAGCTGCAATACGTGCGCGGCCTGTGCTACAAGCGCCGCCCCAGCATCGGCCTCGTGACCGGCGACCAGCAGGTGCCGGATACAATCGACTACGATCTCTGGTCGGGGCCCGCGCCGCTCGTGCCGCCGCATCGCAATGATCCGAAGTACGGCATCATCCACTACGATTGGCACTGGATCTGGAACTACGGCAACGGCGACCTTGGCAACCAGGGCATCCATCAAATGGATATCGCCCGCCGCTTCACGGGCGAGATGGAGCTTTCGCCGAAGATCGTCTCCGTCGGTGGCCGCCTCGGCTACAAGGACGACGGCGAGACGCCAAATTCCATGATCGTCTTTCACGATTACGCCAAGGCTCCGCTCATCTTCGAAGTGCGTGGCCTGCCCGAGAAAAAGGGCACGGAAACGATGGACAAGTATCGCGGCGCCGGCGTGGGCGTGGTGGCGCAATACGAGCACGGCTACGTGGTCGCTCCCGACTATAGCAACGCGGCGGTTTACGACAACGACAACAAGCTCGTGCGCAAGTACGGCAAGCCGCCCGGCGTGGAAGGCATGACGGAATCCAACCCGATCACCGATGCCGAGAAGGAGAAGAATAACGACGAGCGTTTCTCCGCGAAGGAAGAAGGCCACTTCGGGAATTTCATCTCATGCGTGCGCAGCCGGAAATCCGCGGACTTGAACGGCAAGATCATCGACGGCCACATCTCCAGCGCGCTGTGCCACACGGCGAATATCTCCTATCGCCTCGGCAAAACGGCCGCGCCCGACGTCATCCGCGAAAAATTCAAAGGCAACAAGGAAGCGCTCGATTCCTTCGATCGCCTGGCCGCGCACCTCGCCGCCAACGGCGTGGACATCAACGTCGATAAGCTCACCTTCGGCGAATACCTGAAAATGGACCCGAAGACCGAGCGTTTCATCGATAACGCCGCGGCAGACAAACACCTCACTCGCGAATACCGCGCGCCCTACGTGGTGCCGGAGAAGGTGTAAGCCCGGCAACACCGGCTTTCATTTTCGCGCTCAGTTCCCAGCACTCCTATTCGTCCCATTCTTCCTGGATGCTTCCAGGAGGGATGGGACTTCTAGGATGAATGGGAGACCCTCCTTTGCCATCTGCCATTCGTGCCCGCCGTCATTCGTGCCCGCCATCAGCTATCTGCCATTTCCCATTTGCCATCACCACCCATGCGCATCCCACTCTTTCTCCTCGCCCTTGCCACCGCTCTCTCCCTCCACGCCGAACCCCTGGCTCCGA
>JBGGMZ010000336.1:0-9745 GCA_041287745.1 Chthoniobacter sp.
ACCTGACCCGCGTCAGTTACTATCTGCTGCTCCCAATTTGCATCGTCTACGCGATCGTCTTGGTATCCCAGGGCATGATCCAGAACTTCAAGCCGTATGACGCGGCCAGCCTGGTGGAACCCTTCACCACGCAGGTCCCCAAGGTCGACGATAAGAACAACCCGGTGGCCGACGCCCAGGGGCATCCTGTGCTGGTCGATCAAAAGGTGGATACGCAAAACATCGCGCAGGGCCCCGTGGCTTCGCAGGTCGCGATCAAAATGCTCGGCACCAACGGTGGCGGCTTCATGAACGCGAACGCCGCGCAGCCTTTCGAAAACCCGACTCCGCTGTCGAATTTCCTACAGATGCTATCGATCTTCGCCATCGGCAGCGCGCTCACCTATTACTACGGGCGCGAGGTCAAGCACCAGGCGCACGGCTGGGCGGTCTGGGCGGCAATGTTCATTCTTTTCATCGGTGCGGCGCTCGTGTGCTGGCACTATGAGGCGGCGGGCAACCCGGCTCTGGCTGCGCTCGGCGTCGACCAGGCGGATGGCAACATGGAAGGCAAGGAGGTGCGTTTCGGCATCTTCAACTCGGCGCTCTTTGCGACGATCACCACCGATGCTTCCTGCGGCGCGGTCAATGCGATGCACGATTCCTTTACCCCGCTCGGCGGCCTGATCCCGCTTTTCAATATCCACCTCGGTGAAATCATCTTCGGTGGTGTGGGCGCCGGTCTTTACGGCATGATCGTGTTTGTCGTGCTGGCGGTGTTCATCGCCGGTCTCATGGTGGGGCGCACGCCGGAGTTTCTCGGCAAGAAGATCGAGCCTTTCGAGGTCAAGATGGCTTCCATCGTCATCCTCGTACTGGCGTGGACCATCCTTGGCTTTTCCGCATGGGCTTGCTTGAGCAAGTGGGGCCTGGCGGATCCGGTGACGCACCAAGCCACCGATGGCACTAACAACGGTGGACCGCACGGTTTCTCGGAGATCCTTTACGCCTATAGCTCCTGCACGGGTAACAACGGCAGTGCTTTCGCGGGCATCGGGGTCAATACCCCTTGGTATAACACCACGCTCGGGCTCGCTACGCTCTTCGGTCGCTTCGCTATGATCATCCCGATCATGGCCCTGGCGGGCTCGCTGGCGCGCAAGAAGCTCGTGCCGCAGAGTGCTGGCACCTTCCCGGTCGGCGGTCCTCTTTTCACGATTCTCCTCATCGGCACGATTCTGATCATCGGCGCCCTGAACTTCTTCCCGGCCCTGGCCCTGGGGCCGATCGTGGAACATTTCCTCATGCATAGCGGCTCCCTTTTCTAAGTCCCGCTCATCCACTTCATCACTCACTTACTCAAATGGCTGCTAAATCTCATTCCATCTTCGATCCGGCGATTGTCATGCCGGCCATCGGTGAAGCTTTCAAAAAGCTCAATCCTGTCACGCTGGCGAAAAACCCGGTGATGTTTGTCACCGAAGTCGGTGCGGTCGTCACGACTGCGCTGCTCTTCGTGGGCGACAAGGGTGCATCGTTCGGGTTCCTAGTGCAAATCACGCTCTGGCTGTGGTTCACCGTGCTCTTTGCCAACTTTGCCGAGGCCATGGCCGAGGGCCGGGGCAAGGCGCAAGCGGATGCGTTGCGCAACGCGCGCACCCAGACCTATGCCAATCGGCTCAAGAATGGTGCGACGGAAAAGATCACCTCGGAGCAACTTCGCAAGGATGACGTCGTCGTCGTCAGCGCGAGTGAATTCATCCCGGGCGATGGCGAAATCATCGAGGGCGCCGCGACGGTGGACGAATCGGCGATCACCGGCGAATCCGCGCCGGTAGTGCGCGAAGCGGGTGGCGATCGCAGTGCGGTGACCGGAGGCACGCGCGTGCTTTCTGATGTCATCAAGGTGCGCATCACATCCAATCCGGGCGAAACCTTCCTCGATCGCATGATCGGACTCGTCGAAGGCGCCAAGCGCCAGAAGACGCCGAACGAAATCGCGCTCACGATCCTGCTCTCGGCGCTGACGATTATCTTCCTCGTCGTCCTGATCGCGCTGAAAGCGTATGGTCTCTATCAGAGCGTCGACTTTCCGATCACCGTGCTGGTCGCGCTGCTGGTCTGCTTGATTCCCACGACCATCGGCGGCCTGTTGAGCGCCATTGGCATCGCGGGCATCGACCGTCTCGTGCAGAAAAACGTGCTGGCGATGAGTGGCCGCGCGGTGGAAGCGGCCGGCGACGTGGATGTGCTGCTGCTCGACAAGACGGGCACGATCACCCTGGGCAACCGCCAGGCCGTGGAGTTTATTCCTGCGCCCGGTGTCACCGAGCGTCAGCTCGCGGAAGCGGCGCAACTTGCGTCATTGGCGGATGAGACGCCGGAGGGCCGCAGCATCGTGGTGCTGGCCAAGCAGAAGCACGGGTTGCGTGGCGTGGAGTTGCACGAGATGCCCGAGGCGAAGTTTGTGCCCTTCACCGCGCAGACCCGTATGAGCGGGGTGGATATCAATGGCACGAGTTACCGCAAAGGCGCGGCCAGCTCGATCCGCGAATGGGTGCAGAAGCTGCCCAAGGAAGTGGAGCATCAGGTGGACGCGATCTCCGGCCAAGGCGGCACACCGCTGGTGGTGGCGACGAAAGATAAAGCGCTCGGTGTGATCTATCTCAAGGATATCGTAAAGGGTGGCCTCTCCGAGCGCTTCGAGCGCTTTCGCGCCATCGGCATCCGCACGGTCATGATCACCGGTGATAACAAGCTCACCGCGGCGGCGATCGCCAAGGAAGCGGGCGTCGATGACTTCCTCGCGGAAGCGAAACCGGAGGACAAGCTCGCGCTCATCCGCAAGGAACAGGATGCCGGTCACCTCGTGGCCATGACGGGCGACGGCACCAATGACGCTCCCGCGTTGGCCCAGGCCGATGTCGGCGTGGCAATGAATACGGGCACGCAGGCGGCCAAGGAGGCCGGTAACATGGTGGACCTGGATTCCAACCCGACCAAGCTGCTCGAGATCGTCGAGATCGGGAAGCAACTGCTCATCACCCGCGGCGCCCTGACCACCTTCAGCATTGCCAACGATGTGGCGAAGTATTTCGCCATCATCCCAGCGATGTTGCTTGCCAAATTCCCGCAGATCGCGCCGCTGAATATCATGCACCTTACGTCGTCGACGAGTGCGATTCTCAGTGCGGTGATCTTCAACGCGCTCATCATCATCGCGCTCATCCCGTTGGCGCTGAAAGGCGTGAAGTTCCGCCCACTCGGCGCGGCCATGATCTTGCAACGAAATCTGCTCATCTACGGCGTCGGCGGGGTCATCGTCCCGTTTGTCGGCATCAAAGCCATCGACGTCCTCATTTCGGTTCTTCACCTCGCTTAATCCATGAAAAACATCATTAAAGAAACCATCACTTCCATCGGGGCGACGATTGTTTTCGCCGTGGTCCTGTGTGGCATTTATCCGCTCATCGTCTGGGGCGCCGGGCAGTTGCTCTTCCCGCGCCAGGCCAATGGCAGCCTGATCGAAGGCGCCGATCGCAAGATCGTTGGCTCGTCGTGGCTCGGCCAGCCCTTCAGCTCCGACAAATACTTCATCCCGCGCCCCTCTGCGGCCGGCACCGGCTATGACGCGGCGAACTCCAGTGGCAGCAATCTCGGCCCGACGAGCAAGAAGCTGATTAACGGCACGACCAAGAGTACCGCGATCATCGCCAAGGAAGGCGCCGCGCCAGCCCAGGGGCCGGACGTGGTGGATTACGACGGCATCAAGCTCCGTGTGATCGGCTATTGCGAGCAGAATGGAATCTCGTACGAGCTGCTGCGCGATGGGAAGGTCGTGGATCCGAAGACCTTCAAGACCGAAAAAGGCGAGTATGACCAGGTCAAGCTGATCACCGCATTCAATGAAGATCCCAACTCGCTGACGGTCAGGGCGGCAACACCCATTCCCGGTGACGCAGTCACGGCCTCCGGCAGCGGCCTGGATCCCCACATCAGCGTCAAGAACGCGATGATCCAATTGCCCCGCGTGGCCAAGGTCCGTTCGTTGAGCGAGGATCAGGTGCGCGAACTGTTGAAGCAAAATACCGACGGTCCGAGCCTGGGCGTTTTCGGTGAATCCGGTGTGAACGTGGTGAAGTTGAACCTGGCCCTCGACAAACTGACTGCCAAATGAACTTCGCCTATGTGTTATGGCAACCAGGCTTCTCCATCCGAGGGAGACTGAGTTCTACAGCCGTTTCCCGGAAAACTTCATTCTGGTCGAAAATTATGACGATGGTCGCGTCGTTGTTCGAGCCGCTTTGGATAATTATAGTGAATGCCGCAAGTGCTTCTTTATCCACGAATTGGCCTCCGAGGGCTTTATACCGGATCAATATCAATTCATGAGCAATGTGGAGCAGGATGGCTTTCTCGGCGTGCGGTGGGTGGTGGATAGTTCGTGGTTGGTGGTGCCCCCGAAGGTCCTTGCTACCAGTCACCGTACTCTGATGATCCTTCTTATCGGTATTTTCATGCTCGTGGCGGTCGCGACCCTTCTCGTGGCTTTTGTCTAGAACCTTCCCACACAGGGCCGGGGGTGCCCGTTTGACCCGCACAGCAGCGGGCACCCCCGAGATTTCCTGTTCTTTAACCCGTGCCATCATCCATTGTGATTCAGGAAGACGTTCCGCGCCGGAGAGCAGTGTTTGTCGACGTGCAAAAGGGTTATCCGCTTATCTATCTGCTGACGGCGACCAGTTTCGTCACCTTGGTGTCCACGTGGTTTGTGAGCCCGCCTTATGTGGCGACTTTGTTGCTGCTCCCTCAACTTGCCGCGCTGGTTTGCTTTTGTACCCTTTTCATCCAGGTAAAAGAGGGATGCATTACCTGGCAATTTGGTCCCGGTTGGATCCGTGGCCGGGTGTTGCTCTCCGAGGTGGTCACCACGCGCATCATTCTGTCTCCCTTCGCTTATGGATGGGGATTTCGCCGGATCGGCTCCCACTGGAGGTTTCATCGCGATGGCGCACTGGCTCTCGAGATCATCTACCGCGGACGCAGACGGCTTCGGCTGGGCACCACGCGCGCGCACGCTCTGCAGCATTGTATCGAATGCGCCCGTGGGCTCCGACATCGTGATTCATGAAAGAAGGCACCACCATATTTACCGTTCCCACCTACCGCCTTCGCGACGTGGCAGAGACCATCGAAAAGTACGACGAGCACTTCGCGCGGAACGGCCACTCGGTGAAGATGATGGTCTTTGATGACTCCAGCCTGGCCAACCACGAGAAATACTACGGGTTGCTCGAACAGACTAGGACGGTAAACGATCTCTATTACGTCGGCCCGCAGGAAAAGGAGCAGTTTCTCAGCTTCCTTAATCGCAAACTGCGGGACAAGAAGCTCGAGTCGCTCGTCCGAAACCTCTTTCGGCCGAGCTATGGCGGAAATCGGAATTTCACCCTGATGTATTCGCTCGGGGCGTTTTTGATCAGCGCCGACGATGACATGCGACCGCACGCGTTGATCGAAAGCAGCCCTGAATCTCTGGAGGCCGATGAGATCAGTCGTGGCAAGTTGCTGAAGGCGGAGGCTGGCGGCTTCGTGCAGAAATCGTTCGACCTGCTCACTTCGTTTCATGACGTACTGGGGCGCAGGGTCAGTGAATTGCCCGGCAACTACGAGAAGGGGGAGTTGCTGGTGGATACCGCCATGGACTTGGAGACGAACGTCTCAAATGACTTCGCGGGCGACAATTCCCTGATGCTCAAGCGGGGACCGGTTTCATCGAACGGGGTGGTGAAAATGGCGCAGACTTTCCGCACCGGAACGAATGACATCGATGCACTGGACTTCGTCCACATGTACCTGCGTGACGAGTCGCAGCACCAGGCGAATCTGCACGACTTCAACGATCTCTATGTGCTGGTGAACTTTCGCCCGGTGGTGACGAAGAAGAACTGGCGGATGGACTGTGGTGTGGCTGGCTATGACAATCGCCTCGGCCTGCCGCCGTTCTTTCCCACGCGTCTGCGTTTCGAAGATTACATCTATCGTCTTTGGATTCAGCAGCCGGGCCTTGCTTCCGCACATGTGGACGCCGTGCAAACGCACATCAAGAACAACTACATGCGCAACCCGCTGGCCATGGATGTCTTCAATGAGGAGATCTGCACGCTGCTCAAGAAAAAGATCAAGGGCAGTGTGACCAAGTTGGAGGACCTGACCATTCGCTTTGGCTACAATGGCGAGGTGACGCTAAAGGATACGCAGGAGATTCTGGACAAAATCACTGCGGTGCATGCGCAGGTGCTGGAATCCGCCGGAAAGACGAAGGACGGGGAACGACGGCAGGCGCTGACCCTATTTGCGGAGAATCTCGCGCGGTCGTTTTACGGCTTTGAACCGGATTTCTTTCAGCAGAACGTCACCCGTATCGTGGACGACGTGATCAGCGTGATCCACGCATCACTGGAACTGTGGCCGACACTTGTGGAGATTTGCTACTTTCACAAGGATAAGAAAGAATTCCCTCAGATCCGCGTGAAAAACAAAAAAATCAAGAGTCGCAACGGCACGACGTCCCGAGCCGGTTGAGCTATGTCTGCCGAGACTCCCACCACTCGACCCAGTGCGGATGATTTCCTCGCGATCATCCGCCGGCAGCAGGCCGGCAAGTTGAAGATCTACCTCGGTCCGTGTCCCGGGGTGGGGAAGACCTACTCGATGCTGGTGGAGGGGAATCGCCTGAAGAAGCGCGGGGTCGATGTGGTCATCGGCTACGTCGAGCCGCATGAGCGCCCCGAGACCAGCGCGCAGGTCGGCGATCTCGAGGTCATTCCGCCGCGGCTCACGAGTTATCACGGCATCACACTCAAGGAAATGGATGTCGAGGCGATAATCGCCCGCCGGCCCATGGTGGCGCTGGTGGATGAGCTCGCGCATACCAACGCGCCCGATAGCAAGAACCGCAAGCGCTACGAGGACGTGGAAGATCTGTTGCGCGCCGGGATCAGTGTCATCAGCACGGTCAACATCCAGCACATCGAGTCGCTGTATAACTTTGTGGAGGAATCGACCGGGGTGCGGGTGAAGGAGCGCGTGCCGGATGAAGTCCTCACGAAGGCCGACCAGATCGTGAATATCGATTTGCCCGCGGAAGATCTGCAGGAGCGGTTGCAGGCCGGGAAGATCTATCCCAGGGAACGCATCGAGGCTGCGCTGGCCAATTTCTTCACGCAGAAGAATCTCACGCGCCTGCGCGAGATGACGCTCACCGAGACGGCGAATTATCTCGATCGCAAACAGCGCGATGCCGGCGGTGAGCAGAATGCCAGCGCGCTGGGGCAGGTGATGGTGGCGATCAGCAGCCAGGGGCCCGACCCCGGGCGGCTGTTGCGCAAAACCGCGCGGCTCGCCTCGCAACTCAATGCGCAGTGGTACGCGGTGTATGTTCGCACGCCTTCGGAATCCGCCGTGCGCATCGATGCGGAGGCGCAGCGACGAGTGAACGATACGCTTGAGACCGCGCAGAAGATGGGCGGTCTGGTCTTTTCCATGAAGGGCGAGAGCGTGGCCCAGGCACTGGTGGCCTTTGCCCGCGAGTACGGCATCACGCATGTCGTGGTCGGTCGGCCGGGGCGGAGGCGACTGCGGCAGTATTTTCAACCTTCGCTGCACGAGGAACTCCTGCAGGAGCTGCCGGATGTGGATCTCGTGGTGGTCTAGGAAGTCAGGACTGGCGTTGCACGGAGAGCCGCGCAACAAATGCAGAGTGCCTCCGTTTCGCTCCACCCTCGCTGCCGCTATCTTGCTTGCGACTCTTCCGGTGCACGCCGCGGAAGTCATTCCGCCGATGGGCGCGCCGGTTTGCAACCACGTGCGATTCTTTCCCGCGCCCTCGCGTGAGCAAAACATGGTCGGCGGAAAGATCTGTGGCTCCAACGTCTCCGCTACCGAGGGCTTTCACGTGATCGCGGAGATCAAGGACAAGCCGCGCGAGCAGGAATGGACTGACTTCGTTTTCTCCAACAGCAAGCTCTACCGCTGGCTGCGCTACGAGGCGCCGCCGGGTTCGCACGGCAGCCTGGGGGAGCTGGAGTTTTACTCCGGCGATCGCAAGCTGGACGGTTATCGCTTTGGCACGATCGGGGATGTGGATGGGCACGGCTGGCGCTATGCCTTCGATGGCAACCCGAAGACGTGGGTGCAAATGGAGGAAGCCGATGGGCAATACGCCGGCATCGACCTTTTCGAGCAAGCTACCGCACGTATCCCGAAATTTCTGCCGCCGCCCGGGGGCGTGCAAAAACCGCTGCTGGTCGACCTGAACGAACTCACTCCCTACGCCACCGTGCGCTATACGCTCGATGGCACGATGCCCACGGCGACGACGGGGGAGGTCTTCAAAAAGCCTTTCAAGATCGAGAAGACGACGACGGTGACCGCGGCGGCCTTTGTAGAAGGTTGGGCGCCGAGCCCGCCACTCATCGGCACTTACCTCATCGGCGATGGCACGAAGCCGGCACTGGGCACGCTGCACATCGGCAATACGCTTACCGACATCACGGCGCAATTTCCGCTCTACGTGCGCACCACCGGGCGCGAGCTTGTTTACCGCACTTATACAATTCCCGGCGCATGGACGAACCAACTCTGGGCCGAGCACACGACGAGCCGCAAGCGGGAGTGGGGGACCGATTGGGACATCCTGCAGCGCATCGATCACGTCACGCTGCAGCCGCGCAATTTCAACATCGCGGAGGAAGCGCAGGGCGATCAGCAGTTCATCGATCTGGTGCGAACCAAGACACCGGAGGTCCAGCCCTGGCTCTTCGCGGAGTGGGTGGAGCGCGACCGCCCGCGCCCGAGTGACAAGGGTCTGGTGCCGAGCCGCCAGATGACAAAGGTCTTCCCCGCGCTCACGTGGGAGGAGTCGATGGGCGCCATGCTGCTCTATGTGGAAGACGTGCAGAAGGCCATCGCTGAGACCGACAAAGGGTCGAAGCGCGTGCGCGTGCTGCCGACCAATCTCGCCATGGGCTGGATTCGCAACCAGATCGAACGCGGTGAATTTCCCGGGGTGCAGCCCACGGATTTCTATCCCTTCCTGTTCCGCGACACCGTGCACCCCGGCCCCAATGGCGCCTATCTCGTGGACCTCACCTGGTATGCGGCATTTTATCGGGAATCGCCCGAGGGGAAGATCCCGCCTCTAGGTACGACGCTCACGCCTGAGCAAGCCCTGGCCATGCAGCGACTCGCATGGGATGTAATTCAGAATTACCCCGATTGCGGCATTTACGAAGAGGGCAAGGCGGTCGCAGGGCAGCCGGAATTTGCGCCCACCGCGCGCTCGATCAAGGAGGTGACGAAGATCACGCTCTCTTCTTCGACGCCCGGCGTGTGGTTTCGCTATACGCTCGATGGCACCACTCCCACGCGCACCAATGGCTACGTTTATTGCGGAGTCATTAGCGTGCGCCCGGGGATGACCGTGAAAGCCATTGCTTACAAAAATGGCATGGCCGACAGCGCGGTCGTCGATGGGACCTATACGCCCGACCGACCGCCACCTCCGGGGAAGCCGCTGTATCCACCTTAGGCCTACGGCGTGTTCTTGAATCGCGGGTCGTTGAAAACAAACGGCTCCTGCTTGCCGAGCAATGTAAGCGGTACCCGTAGTGCCGTCGGGATTCTGTTGACGGTGGAACTGGGGTTGGCGGGTGAGGTCGTAGATTGCGTAGCGTTATGCTATGCAATTTATGATGCGGTCTTC
>JBGGMZ010000337.1:0-27675 GCA_041287745.1 Chthoniobacter sp.
GGTCTCGGCAAAACCGTGCAGGCGCTGGCGTGGCTGTTGTGGCTGCGCGGTCTGCCAGAGTTTGCGGGCGGAGCGAGCCTCGTTGTTTGCCCCAAGAGCGTTACCGACAACTGGTTCGCGGAAAGTGCACGCTTCGCCGCCGGCTTGAGGGTGCAGGTGCTCGCGCGCGGTGCGTCGACGGAGGCACTGAAGAAGGCGTGCAAAGAAGCTGATCTGGTGGTCATTAATTACGCCCAGCTCCGCAGTCTTCAGACAGCGATCTGCGCAGTGCCGTGGCACGTCGCCATCCTGGATGAGGCGCAATACATCAAGAATCCTGATTCGCAGACGGCCAAGGCTGCATGGGCTTTGCGCGCCGGTCACCGACTGGCACTGAGTGGCACGCCGATTGAAAATCGGTTACTCGATCTTTGGAGCATCATGGGCTTTGCCATGCCCGGCGTGCTCGGCAAGCGCGCCGCCTTTGCCAAATCGTTCGACCAGCGTGGGGACCCCTTTGCCCGCACCCGGTTGGCCGCTCGGGTTCGCCCGTTCGTTCTTCGCCGGACGAAAACGGAAGTCGCCAAGGATCTGCCGGAACGCAGCGAGGAAGATCTGTTCTGCGAATTGGAGGGCGAGCAGGCCACGCTCTATCGCGCGGAATTAAAACGAGCGCGCGCGGCATTGCTCAATATCCAGACAGCGAAGGAACTGGATAAGAGCCGTTTCAATATCCTGACCTCGCTATTGCGTCTTCGGCAGATTTGATGCCACCCGGCGCTGGTCAACGAGAAGCTCGTAAATGCCGAGAGCGCCAAGCTCACCGCGTTGTTCGATCTGCTCGAGCCGATCATTGCGGAAGGTCACAAGGTACTGGTGTTTTCGCAATTCCTCCAGATGCTCGAGCTCATTCGCGCGGAGATCGATCGTCGCGAATGGTCCTGTTTCTTCCTTTCCGGCGAAACCGAAGACCGAGGTAACCTCGTTCGGAATTTCCAGCAAAGTGAAGGTGCGGCGGTCTTCCTTATTTCCCTGCGCGCAGGTGGCTTTGGGCTCAATCTCACTGCCGCGAGTTACGTCGTGCTCTACGATCCATGGTGGAACCCGGCGGTGGAAAATCAGGCCATCGACCGGACCCATCGCATCGGCCAGACCAGTCACGTCATCGCCTACCGGCTGCTGGTCAAGGAAAGCATCGAGGAGAAGATCCGCAAACTGCAGCAGAGCAAGAGTTCACTGGCCCAGGATATCCTCGGCGAAGAAAACTTCACGCGTGCGCTGACGCTGGATGACTTCCGGTTTTTGCTCGGAGAATAGGGCGCAGCGCGACTTTGGAGCCACGGCGCTGCCGGCGTGTAGGGCTATGCTGACAGCTGAAAAGGGGCGACTAAAGCGCCTGTGTGGAAACGGGCGATGTATTTTTTCTCAATGCTTCTTCCCGAGCCGCTCCGCCAGTCGCTCCGCGAGGCGGCCGAGGGCGGCGCTCTTGTCCATGGGGTCGAGTCGCACGTCGAGCAGGCAAAAACTCTCCGTGTGCTTCGCCGTGGCGTCGAGCGCAGCGTCGAGTTCCTCCTCGGTTTCCACGAGGAAGCCGCGGCCTTTGCCGAGCACCTCCGGGAGTTTGTGATACTGCCAGTTTAGCACGTCGTTGAAGGGACCATCGTGAATGTGCCGCTCAGTGCCATAGCCGAAATTATTCAGTACGATGATGACCGGATTCAACCCCACGCGCGCGATGGTGGAGATCTCCATGCCGGTCATTTGAAACGCCCCGTCGCCGACGAGCACGACTGGGCGCAGGTCGGGCCGCGCCATTTGCGCGCCGAGGGCGGCAGGCACCGCGAAGCCCATGCTCGCGTAATAGGCCGGTCCCAGAAATTCCGTGCGATGCCGGATGAGCAGGTCGCTCGCGCCGAAGAGCGCGTTGCCCACATCTGCGACGACGATGCTGCCGTCGCCGAGGAATTCGTTCACGCGCTCGAAGAGCCGCGCAATCGTGACTTTTTCGCCCTGGCGGCCCGGTTGAAATTCCACCGGCTGCGGCGGGCGCGGATGCTGCGCCGGTGGGTGGCGGCGCAGGTCGGAAGAAATGAGCCCGCGCACGAAATCCTTGAAGCGCACGTTTTCGAAAGTGTGATAGCGAATCGCCAGACGCTCGCTCGTGGCAGAAATGGATTTCGCCGGGTCGAGCTTGGCAGTGAAGACGCCGAGATTGATGTCGGTCATGAATGCGCCGAGCATCAGTAAGCAGTCGCTGCTCTCCACATACTCGCGCACGTCGTCGCGTCCCATCGCGCCTTCGTACACGCCGAGATAAAGCGGATGCTGCTCGGCGAATACAGACTTGCCGAGGATCGTCGCCGCCACCGGGATGCCCGTCTTCTCCGCGATCTTGATCAGGTCATCCTGCATGCCGAAACGATGCACCTCCACATCGGCGAGGATCACCGGTTGCCTCGCTTTGTTTAGCAACAAGGTGGCTTCGCTCAAGGCCTCGGCGAGCACGTGCGGATCGCTGGCTTCGTGCAGATCGCGCGCCCGATGATCGGGCCGCCCGGGCACTGTCGCCATGTCGCGCGGAAGCTCGAGATAGACCGGGCGCTTGTAGCGGACTGCCGCGTGCAGCACGCGATCGATCTCGGCGAAAGCCGTGTCCGGATCCTCCAGCGCAGCGCTGGCCACGGTGATCTGGTCAAACACGCGCTGCTGGGTGTTGAAGTCGCGCACCTTGTGGTGGAGCAGGGGATTTTTGTCGCGTTCGTTTAGTCCCGGCGCGCCGCTGATCACGATCACCGGCGATTTCTCCGCAAAGGCGCCTGCAATCGGGTTCACCACCTTCAAGCCACCAACGCAATAGGTGATGCACACGACGCCGAGCCCGTTCACCCGCGCGTAGCCATCGGCGGCAAAGCCCGCGCCCTGCTCGTCGCAGGTCACGATCGTCTTCATATCGCTCTTGAGGAGCTGATCGTAAAACCCGAGCACGTAATCGCCCGGGATACCGAAGACGTGGCGCACGCCGTGAGCTTGCAACTGCTGAATGAGATACTCACCAATGCTCGGGGCTCGATTCATGGAGGAAAGTTAACGCATTGCCCGCTCCAGGCGAAAGGAGAAGTAAAGGGTCTCTCCAGGGAAGGCGCCGCAAAATTTGTTGTAAGAATACAACAGTCAACGGCGTTGAATAAACATGCATTATTCCAATCTCCTCGGTGCTTCCGCCATCACGGTTTCCATCCTCATGGCTGGTTGCGCGCAATCGCGTCAGGTGCCTTTCAACGAATCGTCCTTTGCCGGCTACGGCGGTTCCGGTTCCGGAACAATCAAGGGGACCGCCTACACGGTGTTGAGAGATAACGAAACCACGCGCATTGCAACGTCCAAGGCGACCATCAAGCTGATGCCGGCGAATGCCTACACGGAAGAGATCGTGACACGGCGCTTCTTCAATCGGACCAAGCTGGAGCGGCCCGATCCGGCTTTTGCCAAATACGTGCGCCGTGTCCATCCGGACGATGACGAGGGGCATTTCACCTTCAGCCACGTGCCCGCCGGAACCTACTACGTCAGCAGCCATCTGCACTGGACTTATCCCAGCAGCTATACCGACGCCGACGGCGTGACTTGGGATTCGGAATCGGGGATCGACCAGTGGATTTATTCCAAGGTCGCGGTGGGCAAGGGGCAAACGGTCCACGTAGAAGACTGGAGCCAGGGCAAGTAGGCGGCAGGAAAGTCGCTTCACCCTCTTTTGGTAATGACTTTATCAACTCGCCGGAATCGCTTTGCATCGGTGGAGGAGTCTGATACTCCTCGGTCGAATCGTCCTCGTGATGCCCCGATTCTCTGGCCGAGTGCACCTCTATTCTTTTATTGCTGCGGCAATTTTGCTCCCGATCTCTTTCGCGATTGGACAGACCTCGACGACCGGTGACGCCGCCTCGGGAGATGACCTGACGAAGCGTCTGGAGTGGCTGCGCGCGCAGGTGGGCAAATCGGCCGACGGCAAGGCCACGCCGGCTCCGGGCGCACCCAAGAAATTTTCCGATACCCGCACTCTCAGCCTGCGTGGGGCGGAATTGCATTCCTCCGATCCGGCGGTCGCGAAGAGCACGCCGGCTCCCGCGCAGAAGACGATCGCGCAAGCACCGGCCGCGACTCCCGCTCCCGCCAAGGAAAAGTCCGCCGACTCGAAGCTGAAGAAAACGAGCGTCGCCGACCGCTCCACGCCGGCACTGACGGAGCAAGGGTCGAAATCATCCAAGACCGACGGGAGCTCGAAGGTTGCGCAAGCGCCCGCGACGACTCCGACTCCGAGCAAGGAAAGGTCTGCTGACACGAAGTCGAAGAAAACGAGTATCGCCGACCGCTCCACCAGCGCCACGCCGGCACCGGTGGCGCAAGGGCCGAAATCTTCCAAGGTCGACGGGAACCCGAGGGTCGCCCAAGCGCCCGCGACGACTCCGGCTCCGAGCAAGGAAAAGACCGCCGAGTCGAAGTCGAAGAAAACGAGCATCGCGGAGAATTCCACCAACACGACGCCGGCGCCCGCGACGTCGAAGTCAACCAAGGCCGACGCGAACGCCAAGGTTGCACAAGCACCCGCGACAACTCCGGCTCCGGCCAAGGAAAAGGCGTCCGACTCCAAGTCGAAGAAAACCGCGGCCATCGCTGTCACCACGGCCACCCCATCCCCGACCCCTGCGGCGTCGAAATCGAGCAAGACCGACCCGACCTCCAAGATCGCCCGCGCGGTGCCCACTCCAACCCCGGCTCCGGCGACGCCCGCACCTTCTCGTGTGGCCACTGCCAAGGCCACGCCCACACCGGCCCGTCGCAGCGAGACGCTCTCGCTCGACACGCGCTTTACCGATCTTCGCTCCTCGTCCCTCTCGCAGCCGTCGAGGAGCATCTCGGCCATCGGCTCCTCCAGCGCCGCCTATGGGCGCATGGCGAACTCGCCGATGGCAAATTACAGTAGCAGCAGCGTCTCCGGCCGTTACCCGTGGAAAACCAGTATCGTTACCACGGTCTTTTGGATCGGCGAACCCGTGAGCGGACGGAATTTCACTCCGAATGTCGCCAGTTCCTGGGACCCGATTTGGACGCGCAATTACGGCGGTTACGACAACCCGAATCCCGAGGCGCGCCGCAATTTCGTCCCCGCCAATTTCATCCCGCGACAAAATCCCTTTTACGTTGCGCTGCCTTACAATGACGTGACGCGCGGCACCACCAAGCCGGAGGCGCGTGTCGTCATCCCATGGTTTCGCGAGGCGTATCGCAAGGAAGGGCAGTCCGTCTGCCGCGATCGCTGGATCGCCGTGCGCAGCCGAACCGGTCGCGTAGCTTATGCGCAGTGGAGCGACTGCGGCCCCTTCCGCACGGATCACTGGCAGTACGTCTTTGGCATGGAGCGACCCAAGCCGAACCTAAACCAAGGCGCTGGCCTCGACGTCTCTCCGGCCATGCGCGACTATCTCGGCCTGCAGAGCACGGATGTGACCGACTGGAAGTTTGTGGAAGCCCGGGAGGTCCCCAACGGCCCATGGGCTCTCTACGGTGAAAACAACACTTTCGTGCAGCGCGGTCGTTTCATGAAAGCCAGCACCAAGGCGGATTTACCGGAAGTCGCCTCGCGCACACGCTGAGCGGGGGAAGTCAGTTGTAAGACGCGCCCGGCATGCCGTGTGGCGCGGCTTGCTCCAGGGTCGAGGTGACTACGTTTTTCCTTTCGTCCACCACTTGCAGGTCCCACTCAGGATGACGATCGAAGATGTTGCGCAGTTTCGTGATGCAATCCTCGCACGAGCACCAGTCAACATAATCTTCAAACGGCTGATGAAGCTGCTTACGGACCTGAATCTTATACAGCGCAGACATGAGTCGACACGATAACTCTGCGTAACCGACAGTGCACATCAGGACCAACGCTGAACGTGTGATCCGGAATTTCCCTGACCCTGAAATCTTCGTCATCTCCAGGCGTGGATGGGGGAAAGTGTTTAGTGCTCAGTGCTCAGTAGGCCGTCTTTCGAGGAACGGTCGCTGTCCGCGATGTTGAGAACTAAGAACTAAGAACTAAGCACATTGCGGAGGAGCTTGCGCAACGTGCGACCCGCAATCCAGAGCTCCTGCTCCCGCGCAATCCGTGTGCGCAGCGATGACGCCTTTTGGTGCAAAGGCACGATCTCGAACTGCGGTGCGAAGCGCGTCGCAGAGGGTTGATCCGTCGGTCTTTCCGACTTCGATAGTAGACCGGTGCCGAAGTTTTTGACGAAAAATGACGGCCGATATTTCTGCGCAGATTTACGCGCACGTTTGGCTGTTCGTGCGATAATCCCGGGAGACGAACTTTGCCAGCGTGCCGAACTCCACCTGCCGTAAATTATGATCGCAATGGTTACTCCCACGAATGACACTGAATCCTGCATGACAACGCACCGCGTGCTGTTGGTCGATGATCATCCTGGCTTTCGCCGCGGCATTGCGTCGGTCATTGCTGATGAGGCGCAGTTCACCGTCTGTGGCGAAGCCTCGACTGCACCCGGCGCCCTCGATGCGATGCGTCGCTTGAAACCGGATCTGGTCGTGGTCGATATCTCCATGCCTGGCACCAATGGGATCGAGCTCATCAAGATGATGGTGGCCGAGCAACCCCATCTCAATACGCTCGTTCTCTCCATGCACGATGAATCCGTCTATGCTCTGCGTGCCCTGCGCGCGGGGGCCAAAGGGTACATCATGAAAGCGGAGTCGCTCGAGTGCATCGTGGCCGGTTTGCACAAGGTGGCGGCGGGCGAGGTCTATGTGAGCCCGAAGTTTAACGACCGGCTCATTTTCAAGGCGATTCAAGTCACCACTCCCGAATCTTCTTCACCGATTGACAAACTTTCCGACCGCGAACTCGAGGTGATGCAATTGCTGGGCAAGGGCTACGGCACGCGGGAAATCGCGGAGCAGCTGCACCTGAGCGTGAAGACGGTGGAAACGCATCGCGGGCACATCAAGGAGAAGCTCGGCTTCAAGGAATCGGGCGACATGGTCCGCTTTGCCATCGACTGGGTCACGCATCAGGAAGGTGATGAAGTGCTCCCCAGCCGGGTGATTGCCCTGCAGAGTTTGGCAAGTTAGAGCTGCGGTGATCCTGTGTCTGGGCTAAGTCCGTAGGACTTCGAGCCGCTCCTGCTGCGAGTCCACCTGTAGCCTCGACCTGCTCACTCCACCATTTCCCGGACAGGAAGGGTCAGTTGTGCCAGCTTCTTGAGGCCCAGTTCCATGCGCGTCTTGATCGTGCCCAGTGGCGTGCCCGAGGCCGCCGCGATCTGGCGTTGGCTCATTTGACCGAAGAAGCTTCTCACGAGCACGAGTTGCTGCGCCGCCGGAAGCTGGCCGAGCAGTGAGACGAGATACTCGCGCAGGTCATCGCGGGAAGCTGCGCGGTCGGTGGAAAGTTCCTTTTGCGCCTGCGTGTGGCGCGGACGGCTGTCCAGTTCGAAACGTTCGCTGGCCCGACGGTAAGTGTGGCGGCGACGGACGCAATCGATCGCCCGCCGCCGGGAGAGCGTGAGCATCCAGCAGAGCGGCTTGCCCTTGGCGGCACAGTAGGCGCCGGGATGGGTCCACAGCTGGGTAAACACATCCTGCACGACTTCGTCGGCATCGGCGTCGTCGTGGACGATCTGCATGACGGTGTAGTGCAGAACGTCATGGTAGCGGGCGTGGAGCTGGGAGAGGGCGTCGGATTGATGGACGGCGATTTTTTTCATCAGCTCGTAGTCCGCCCCGAGCGCGTCGAAATCAGTGGGCGTTTTCATCGCGAGAGCTCAGCGCGGAATGAAAGTGACCGGGAGCAAACGACAGCGAGGTAGTGTGCCTGTAGCCGGGACGAGAGCCTGCAGGGGGAGCGATGAGTGCGTAGATGATTCATGGGCTGGACTCGGTTTGGGTCAGTGAGAGGGGCGGAGCCGTGAAACGCGCACCCCGTCACGTATCCAATCGAACGCCCACGAAGAGGCCGCCTTCCGTAAACAGCCTGAGCAACACATCCGTGGAATGCCCGATGACCGTGGAGTTCTCCGCCACATGCACTGCATCCAATGTGGGATGTGACGCGCATTAGGAGATGTAGCCGCGAGCTGACACTCGTATGCGGCGATGCAACCAAACTTTGCGCCATGACTCTCTCCCGCTCCTATCGCGTCCGTCTTATTCCCAGTCTTATTTTCGCCGTAACGGGCATCGTGGTCGCCGGTTGTGTAGCGGCGCGAGCAGCGTCGCCGGCCAACAAGACGGTGACCAAGGAATCAACCGCACCCCTGCGTACGGTGAAGCACGTGGACCTGCGCCGTTACATGGGCGATTGGCGGGTGATCGCTAACATTCCCTACTTCGGAGAAAAGAACTGCGTGGATTCCATCGAGGGTTATCGCCTCCGGCCCGACGGCCGCATCGACAATTTTTTCACCTATCGGAAGAAGAGTTTTTCCGCCCCGCAAAAGCAAATGCGCGCGCTGGCATGGGTGGTGAATCATGAAACCAATGCCGCATGGAAGGTGCGCTTTTTCGGGCTGCTCACGGTCGACTACCTCATCATCGACCTCGACCCGAACTATCGCTGGGCCGTCCTGGGCTACCCAAAGCGCAAGTACGGCTGGATCCTGGCGCGGGAAAAGACCCTCCCGGAAAAGACCTATCGTGAAATCCTCAGTCGGCTGGCGGCGCAGGGCTACGACCCCGCGCGCTTCCGCAAAGTACCGCAGCTGCCCAGCCAGATCGGCGATTTGCATTGAGCAGTGGACGCGCGCGCTGCGCGGACACGCATAGAGCATCTGCCAAAATTACTTTCCGGATAACTGAATGAATTAGGAACGCAGGAAAGCAGGAAAATGGCTCATTTCTCCTGCTTTCCTGATTCACCTCTTCGGCTCTGGATTCGGAAACTCCTTTTCGCAATCGCTCTAATACATCTGGCACTAACGTTCCACCCAGCGCTCGCCATCGGAAGGTGTCTGATTCGCGAGCAGGCGGACGACAACGTGGCCGCTACGCTTGGTTACGAGGACACGCGCAGTCGGGAGGATATCCACACTATGGCCGATGAGGTCGGTATGTAGTTGGGCGACGGGAATGGCCTGGCCGTGGGCGCCGGCCACGGAGAAAACGCCGGTGTCGCCGCTGAATTTCACGCCGGGCAGATCGAAAGTGTAAGTTTCATCGTGGCGCGGCTCCACGCGGGAGACGTAATCGAGATTGCTAAAGGTGATGGTGGCGACGAGCTGCCGTGAGGCGGGCAGCCAGCGGAGCTGGTGCCAGAGGATGGAACTGTCGGCATAGGTGTCGGCAGTTTCTGGGCTGCGGACCACGGTCGGTGTGGCGGAGGCGGGCGAGGTGAGATGCATCAGCAGCCCGGCCGTTGCGACAAGCGGGAGATAATGAACTTTCATGACAAACGGTAGGGCCCACCACCGGGAGGGCAAGCAGACTAACCGCTATTTAATGTGTCCTTCATGGTCCGTTCAGATTTTGTCGACCGTTGGCCCGGACTTACAGTCGGATGGGCGATTTCGGAGGAATGGCGGTTTCAGTGGCCTTGCGCAGGGCAAGCTGGGTATCGTTGCGGAGTGAATTCAGGTTTCCTCGACAAACTCATCGAACGTCTCGGGCGGGTGCGCCCGGAGGATGTGCAGGGCTATTTGCTCCGTCTGGCGGATGAGAAAGGGTTCCTGGAAACGATCTTCAACGCCATCCACGAGGGGGTGATCGTGACCGATGTGACCGGGCGCATTTCTTACCTGAACCGGGCGGCGTGCACGCTTTTCGGCCTGGAGCGCGAGGCCTGCATGGGCGAGCCGCTGACAGAGCGGTTGCGTGGGCTGGACTGGGAGAAGCTGATGGCGGCGGGCGAGGTGGTGTCGCGCGACATGGAGGTGTTCTATCCGCAGCATCGTTTCCTGAACTTTTACATCGTGCCGCTCAGTCTGGATCCCGTACCGGCCAAGCGGCCGCGAGTGGATAACCCTGATCGGGTGGGATATGCGGTGATTCTGAGGGACATCACAGAGACGCGGCGCTCGACGGAGGAGACGATCCAATCGGAAAAGCTGACAGCGCTCACGCTGCTCGCCGCAGGCGTGGCGCACGAGATCGGCAACCCGCTGAACTCGCTGCACATTCACCTGCAACTGATGGAGCGGAAGCTGCGCAAGGTGCCGGCGGCGGCACGAGCGGATCTGCAGAAATCGCTCGATGTGGCGAAGGAGGAGATCACGCGGCTGGACTCGATCGTGCAGCAGTTCCTGGGGGCGATCCGGCCGGCGCGGCTGGAGGCGCGGCTGGAAAATGTGAACGCGCTGATGCAGGAGGCGGTGGCATTTCTGCAGCCGGAAATCGAGGATCGGAATATCCTGGTGGAGCAGGAGCTGCGAAGCGATCTGCCACTGGTGGAGGTGGATCGCAATCAGCTCAAGCAGGCCTTCTACAACGTGATCAAAAACTCGTTCCAAGCGATGAAGTCGGGCGGGTTGCTGCGCATCCGCACGGACATGGACGATGCGTTTGTGACGATTAGCTTTGCGGACACGGGTGGGGGGATCACGCCGGAGAACATGAGCAAGATCTTCGAGCCCTATTTTACAACCAAGTCGAGCGGCAGCGGGCTGGGGCTGCTCATCGTGCGGCGCATCGTGCGGGAACATGGCGGGGAGATCGACCTGGCGAGCGACGAGGGCCGAGGGTTGACGCTGACGATTCGATTGCCGTTCCGCAATCAGGTGGCCCGGATGTTGGAAGCGGGCACACGATGAATGGCAGCCGGCCAGCAGTGGCCGTTCTGCTGATTGGACGGGACTGATTGTCGCGACGACGACTCCACTTCCGGCGAGACGTCGTGTCTGGCGAAGCTGCCGCCGTCTTTTCCCGGATCGCGCCGATTCCAGAGTCGAGACTGCACTTGCCCCTGCAGGCGGCCCGGTTCCAGTGAGTCGAGATGGTGGCGAAATGTCACAGGGATGTCGCAGGCCGGGCCTTGCCAAGGAGGGCGGTCGCCGCTACATGTCCCGGCTCCCCGCCTGCCTGTGAATCCCACCATCCTTATTGTCGACGACGAAAAGCATACCCGTGAAGGTTTGCGTGCGTCCCTGGAGGACACCTTCGAAGTCTATATCGCCGCCGATATCGGCGGCGCGCTCAGCGTGCTGGAGCGAGAACACGTGGACCTGATGCTCACCGACCTGCGCCTGGCGGGTGAGGATGGCATGGCGCTGGTGGAAAAGGCGCTGGCTCTGCCGCATCCGCCGATGGTGATCATGATGACAGCCTACGGCTCCGTGGACGCGGCGGTGGAGGCGATGAAACGCGGGGCGTATGATTTTGTCACCAAGCCGCTGAATATCGACCGCCTGGAAATCCTCATTCAACGGGCGCTCCGGAGCAACAAGGTGGAGAAGGAAGTGGTGGAACTGAAGCAGCAGGTGGAGAAGAAATTTGGGCTGGAAAAACTCATCGGAGAATCGCTGCCGATGCACGATATTTTCGACACGATCCGGCAGGTGGCGCCCACCCGGGCCACGGTGCTCATCCAAGGCGAGAGCGGCACGGGTAAGGAGCTGGTGGCGCATGCCATCCATGCGCTTAGCGGTCGGCCAAAGCAGAAATTTGTGGCGGTGCATTGCGCGGGGCTCCCGGCGCAATTGCTGGAGAGTGAGCTTTTCGGCTACGAGCGCGGCGCTTTTACCGGCGCAACCGAGCGCCGGATCGGGCGCTTTGAGCACGCCAATGGCGGGACGATCTTCCTCGATGAAATCGGCGAGATCGATGCCGCCACGCAGGTGAAACTGCTGCGGGTGCTCGGTGAAGACCGGGCGTTCGAGCGGCTCGGCGGCAATACCCCGATCAAGGTGGATGTGCGCATCGTCGCGGCCACAAACAAGGACCTGGCGAAACTGGTCGCGGAAGGGAAGTTCCGCGAAGACCTGTTTTTCCGGCTGAGTGTGGTGCGGGTCACGATGCCTCCCCTCCGCCAGCGCAAAGAGGACATTCCGCTGCTGGTGAATGCATTTCTCAAGCAATTTGCCGAGGAGAACAACAAGCCCGTGCCGGAGATCACGCCCGAGGCCATGGAAGCGCTGCTGCGCTATGACTGGCCGGGCAATGTGCGCAAGCTGCGCAACGTCGTGGAGAACTGCGTGGTGATGACCACCGGAACGAAGATCGGCCTGCGCAACGTTCCGGCCGAAGTGCGCGAGTCGAGCGACGGCGGCGGCGCGCTGTCCTCCACCAAGTTCATTCCCACCAAGGGCAACCTCTATAATATCAAGCAGACGGAGTACAAGCTCATCCTCCAGGCGCTGGAAGAAACAGGAGGGAATGTGACTCAGGCGGCCAAGAAGCTGGGCATCAGCCGCCGGACACTGCACCGGAAGATCAACGAGCTGAAGGGTCAGGAAGATACTGCTCCATGAATTTCACGTTAGACTCCGTAGTGCCGACTTTGATTGCTGAAATTCCGACGGGAGTCTGGGTGGGGGTCGTGGTGGGGCCATTGCTGATTGGCATTTATTTTTTAGTCCGGTTTCTGCGGGTCAATGAAACCAGCATTCAGCAAATGGTGCACAACCTGGAGCTGGGGGGCTGGGTCCGCCGGGTCAAGCAGGTCCTGCTGCTCTCGGCGATCGCCTTCGTCACTTACCTCTGGTTTTTCAAGGAGGGCAACGGCTTCAAAGGTCTCCCGCACGAGAAGGCCATCGAGCAGGCGCAGATCGCGCGTGAGATTGAGCGAGGCAACGGGTTTAGCACAAAAGTCATTCGCCCCGCGGCGCTCTGGCAGTTCGAAAAGGAAACGGGGACGTTTCCGCTGGATCGCACGCCGGATACCTACCACGCGCCGCTGAATCCCTATATCAACGCGTTCGTTTTCAAGATCATGGACTGGACGAACTCCGGCATGAAGCATCTTGCGAACAGCCGGGAATACTTCGATCGCTACACCTACGACGATTTGATGTCCACCAAGCAGGTGGTCTACGCCTACGATCGAATCCTCGCTTTTACGCAGTTGATTTTCTTCCTGCTGGCCGTGCTGGTGAGCTATTTCACGGCCAAGCGCTTGTTCGATGAACGGCTGGCCATCTTCAGCATGTGGATGATGCTCCTGTGCGAACGGTTCTGGGATTACGCCATGTCCGGCCTGCCGCAGATGCTGATGCTGTTTCTTTTCAGCATCGCCGCCTACTTGATGGTGCGTGCCATCGAGGCCAAAGTGGCCGGCGGAAATCACCTGCCATGGCTTATTGGTGTGGCGGCTGCGTTTGGCCTGCTCGCGCTGGCCCATGGACTCACCATCTGGATGTTTGTCGGCGCGCTTTTTTTCAGTGTGTTCTATTTTCGGCCACGCGGTCGCGATGCGGCCATCATGCTTGGCGTCTTCCTGCTATTTTACGGCCCATGGTTGATTCGCAATTACCGTGTGTGCGGCAGTCCAGTCGGTCTGGGCTGGTATTCGGGACTCTATCAAGTGCGCGGCACTGAAACCCAGATCATGCGGTCGCTGGAAATGCCTTTGACGGGCGTCTCGCCGACCGTTTTCCGGGCGAAGATACAGAATCAGATCATTGAGCAGATGGGAGGGATTTACGGGTTCCTCGGAAAATCGCTGCTGGCGCCGTTTTTCTTCATCGCCCTCCTGCATTTGTTCAAGCGGCAGGAAACCTCCGTATTTCGCTGGTTCCTGGTTTCGATGTGGCTTTGCGGGGTCTTTGGTATGGCCGTCTTTGGCATGCCGGATACCACGACGACGAAGGCGAACGACTTGCACATCCTTTTCGTTCCCGCGATGACCTGCTACGGGCTCGCGCTGGTCTTGGTGATGTGGACCCGGCTCGACATCAATATCCGCCTCATCCGGCTTGGTTTCCTCGGCCTCCTTCTCTTTGTTTCGGGCTTTCCGTTCCTGAGTCAATTCCTGCAGCTCGCCGTCGGCGCGCCGGTACCGCCGCCCGTGAGTTGGCCCCCGTATGTGCCGCCGTACATCGCCATTCTGTCCAAATGGACGCGGGAGAATGAAATCATTACCTCGGATATGCCGTGGGCCGTGGCCTGGTATGCCGACCGGAAGAGCCTGTGGCTGCCCATGACCCTGCGCGACTGGATCGAGCTGAACGATTACAACAAGCTCAAGGGCCAGGTCGTGGGCCTGTATCTCACACCGGTAACGGGGAATCGTGAATTCGTTTCTGAAATCATGAAGGGCGAATACAAGGAGTGGGCTCCCTTCATCATGCGCAATGTCAATACCAAGGACTTCCCTCTGAAGGCCGTCACAGGCCTGCCGATCGATAACGACTGCGTCTATTATAGTGACCGCAAGCGGTGGGAAAACAGCGAAGAGTGATTGAGCCGCGCGCCAATTCGCGCTTACACTGCCCCTTACGCATGGCCACCAAGACGCCCGTATCCAAAATCAGCGAGGAAACTTTCGAAACCGCCATGTCGCGTCTCGAGCAGATCGTCGAGCTCATGGAGTCCGACAGATTGCCGCTCGAGGAACTGCTCACCCGCTACGAAGAGGGAGTGACCCTCGTGAAAGTCTGTGAGCAAAAACTCTCTTCGGTGGAGAAGCGTATTGAAATCATCACCCGCAACGCCGCGGGCGAGCCACAGGTCGAGGAATTCGAACCCGAGAAGACCGAAAAGCCCGAGAGAGCCGAAAAGAGACCAGTGGCCCGGCCCAACGACGATGTCAGCCTTTTTTAGATCATGACCCAGCAGCTCCTTCCGACCATCAATTCCCCCGACGATATCAAGGCGATCGCGGAGAAAGACCTTCCTCAGCTTGCCCAGGAGGTACGCGATGAACTCATTCGCGTGCTTTCCGACGACAACCCCAAATCCGTCGGCGGACATCTTGGGCCGAATCTCGGCGTGGTCGAGCTTACCATCGCCCTGCACCGCGTCTTTGAAACGCCGAAGGACAAGTTCGTCTTTGACGTCAGCCATCAGGGCTACGTGCACAAGCTTTTCACCGGCCGTCGGGAGCGCTTCGATACCATGCGGCAGTACGAGGGGCTGAATGGCTTCCTCCTGCACACCGAGAGCGAGCACGACTGCTACGGCGCGGGCCACGCAGGCACCGCGTTGAGCGCCGCTCTTGGCATGGCTGTCGGCCGCGACCGCCGCGGCTCGGATGAAAGTGTGGTCTGCATCGCCGGCGACGCCGCCTTTACCTGCGGTGTGAGCTACGAGGCGCTGAACAACGTTGCCCACAGCACCAAGCGCTTCATCGTCGTCCTCAACGACAACGAATGGTCCATCGCGAAGAACGTCGGCGCCATCGCCCATTACTTCAACAAGATCGCCACGCATCCCACTTATGCGCACCTTCACGAGAAGGCGGCTAATTTCGTGGAAATGCTCGGCGGCCAGGTGGCCAAGAAGCTCGCCGGCAAGATCGAGGCGGGCGTGAAGAACCTGCTCGCGCCGAGCGTCATGTTCGAGGATCTCGGCTTGCGTTACTACGGGCCGATCGATGGGCACGACATCCCGCTGCTCATCCGGACCTTCGAGTTCCTCAAGACGCAGAACGAACCCGTGCTGCTCCACATCCTCACGCAAAAGGGCAAGGGCTACGCGCCAGCGCTCGAGCAGCCCGACAAATTCCACGGGCTTGGCAAGTTCGAGCCCAAGACGGGCAAGACTGCCTCCACGAGCACGCCGACCTACAGCGAACTCTTCGGTAAGACGCTCGCCAAGTTCGCCGAGACGAACAACAAGATCGTGGCCATCACCGGCGCCATGCCCACCGGCACCGGCCTCGTCCATTTTGCCAAGGCGCACCCCGACAAATACTTCGACGTCGGCATCGCCGAGGAGCACGCGGCTCTCTTCGCTTGCGGTCTCGCGGTGCAGGGATTCAAGCCTTTCCTCGCCATCTACTCCACCTTCATGCAACGCGCCTACGACATGATCATTCATGACATGGCGCTGCAGAACCTCAACGTCGCGCTCTGCATGGATCGCGGTGGGTTGAGCGGCGACGACGGCCCCACGCACCACGGCCTTTTCGATATCGCCTATCTGCGCGGCGTCCCGGGCATCGTGCATATGTCTGCCAGGGACGAGGATGAATTCGTCGACATGCTCTGGACCATGGCGCACTACACCGGCGGCCCGATCGCCATTCGCTATCCGCGAGGTGTTGGTACTGGCGCCCAGCCCAAGGCGCAACCCAAGCTTCTCGAGATCGGCAAGGCGGAAGTCATCAAGCACGGCAGCACGCAGCCGGCGCGCGTGGCACTTTTCGGCCTCGGACAAATGTGTGCAATGGCCGAACAGACTGCCGTGTTGCTGGAAGCGCAGGGGATCAGCGCCGCGGTCATCAACCCGCGGTGGATCAAGCCGCTGGATACCGGCATGATTGAGTTTTTCGCCAGCAGCGCGGAAGTCGTTTGCACCTTCGAAGACCACGTCCTGCATAATGGCTTCGGCTGCGGTGTCATCGAGCATCTCAGCGATGCCGGCATCAAGACACCTGTCGTCCGTATTGGCTGGCCCGACCAGTTTATCGAGCATGGCGCGGTGGAGATTCTCCGCAAGAAGCACGGCCTCACGCCCGAGGCGGCTGTGGAGAAAATCCTCCCGTTGCTGAAGGCGAAAAAGTCCGGTAGCGCCAAGAGCGTGGCTTAAGAACTGCCATTTCGACGCAACGCGTTGGTGAGATGGGCTGCCGCTGAGGAGCCCGTCTTGATACTCGTGCGTAATGACTATCGCGGGAAGCGCATGTGATCCGCCGCGCCTGAGGCGCGATAGTGGGACATGATTTGCTCCGGCGACAGTGCGCTGGTGTAAAATGCCATCTCGTCGAGACTCCCGTCGAGGTGGTCCGACTCGGTGCCGCGGAGATCCATCACGCCCACGCTCAGGGGATTGTTGAAGTCGGAGAAGACGGGATTCCGAGGCGGCCCTTTGTGGATAAGGGTGATCGTCTGGCGGATACCGTCCACATAAAATACTACCTTGTTGTTGCCACCGCCCCTCGGCGAATAGACCTGCGCGATATAGTGCCAGGCGCCGTCGTAGATGTTGATGTTCCGTCCGCCGGGGTAGAACTCCGCCTCGAAGCGATCTTCGTGGTTGTCGCGGATATAGAGCCGGAGGCGCTTCTTCTCTCCGCGGTAGGCGATGTCCGAAAGAAAATCGGTGATGAAGCCGGGCCCATTGGCCGTACCGAAGATCGTTTGATGATCGGTGAAGTTCACCGTCTTGAGCCAATACTCAACGGTGAAGCCGCCCGTCATGCTACTGCCGAACTTCCCGAACGTGGTGAGTTGAATGGATTGGTTGTTGTCGCGGGCAAATGAAGCCGCCTTGTTCTCGGGATCATGGATGATCGCCCCGGAAGTCCCGACGCTGACTCCGTTTTGAAATGTGCCCGCGTTGTTGCCCACCTCATCCAGGACGGGCTGGGAGGAATCGCTCTCATTCAAGCGGTAGTAGGCAAAAGGTTTGTCCCGCAGCACGGCGTCCTTGTAATTGTCGGCGAGGGCCGCCGACGTGAGCACGGTGAGCAAGACGGCAATCGTCTGTGTGAGGGGGAACAATTTCATAAGGTAAGGGCCAACCGACAGACACCAAAGAAATTCACTCCGGCGATTTATGCTGCATAGGCACCGGTGTTGGCGGCCATGTCGAGCGATCGAATTCCCGCACCAGGACGGTCAGGTCCGGTCCCGCGAGATTGAAGAGGCTCCCCCGATAGCTGCATGGCTCGGAACGATGGCGGCTTATGCAGCTAATAGCAAGCCGGTCCAGCGCGAGGCCGGGCGATTACCGTGTCCTAATCTCCATAGCGACCGGCCCGATTTGGACCGTGCACCGTTCCCGAGCATTCATAGACCGGTTTACCGAATGCGGACCCAAAAACCGCTGGGGCGGTAATCGCGCCGGTCGCAATCCGAAGGAGTATAATAGCGGGCGCGATAGTCGGGACGGCAGTTGTCATAGACGCGCGGCGCGCACGGCACCGGATTGTAGTAACCATTGGCGCGACGATCGGCTTCGATCTGAGCCTGATGGTCGTAGTAATTATCCCTGTGCTTGTCCTTGGCGAAAGCGCCGGTCGGCACGAGCACGACGGCGGAGAGGAGGCTGACAGCGAGAGCTTTTACATTCATGCTCATTTCGACGGGACCGCGTTCCGCCTATTCAAACGTCTGCGCAATTCCGTTTACTGTGTTTCTCTTAAGCGGGGCGAAACGCGGGCGTCCGCGCAGCTACCGACTTCGGTCCGGATTTGTCTACTTGTTCAGAAACAACGGACTCTGAATCACCGCATCAACCAGCGAGCGTACGCCGTAGGATGTCTTCTGCGTTTGATCGAGAATACGCTCTACTTCTGCGCGGTCCGCAAAGGAAGGCGTTGCGCCGGTGGCATAGGTCAGCAATTGCCCGGCGAAGTTGCGGGCGAGCTGCCGTTCATTGGTCAGCAGTAAATGCTCGAGTTCGGCAATGTTAGCAAAGGCACGGCCATCGGGTAGGGTGCCGCTGGGATCGACGGCGGGGCCGAGCTTGAAACTAATATTGCGCGCACCCGAAGGCACGGTGGCCTTATCGCCTTTCTCGACCGAGCGATAACGATCGCGCCAGCCGCCGATGACATCGAAGCTTTCGAGGGCTAGCCCTGCGGGATCGATCTTCGCATGACAGCCGGCGCAGGCGGGATCGGAACGATGTTTTTCCAATTGCTCGCGAATGGTGGTGATGCCGCTGATATCCGGCTCGACGGCGGGGACGGTCGGTGGAGGCGGCTGCGGGGGCAGACCCATGATCTTGCGCATGACCCATGCGCCGCGCTTCACAGGTGATGTGGTGGTGCCGTTGGCCGTGACTTTCAATACTGCGGCCTGGGTGAGCAAACCGCCGCGCTGGGAGCCATTGCCAAGCGAGACCTTGCGCACTTCATTGCCGCTCACGCCTTCGATCCCGTAGAGTTCGGCGAGGCGCTGGTTGAGCATGGCGAAATCCGAATGCACCACGCTTCTTACGGGAAGATTGTGCGTGAGCATTTCGCGGAAGAAAGCGCGTGTCTCCGCAGGCATCGCGTCGCGCAGGATGGGATGAAACTCCGGATAGAGTTTCTTGTCGGGGCTGGTGAGATCGAGTTCGCGCAGGTCGAGCCACTGGTCAGTGAAATCGGCGACGAAGCGATCTGCCTTGGGGTCTTTCAGCATGCGCTCCGTTTGCGCACGTAGCGTCGCTAGGTCGCGCAATTTGCCGGCATCGGCGAGACCGGTGAGTTCGGCATCCGGGCTGGAGTTCCACAGAAAATAAGAAAGCCGTGAAGCCAGCGCGTGATCTTCGAGCGGGCCGCGCGGTTCGTGCAAGAAGAGGAAATCCGGAGAGCACAGTGTTGCCTGGTAGGCCGTGCGCATGGCTTCTTCAAACGAGACTTTGGCGGCGAGGCGATCGCGCACGAGGCCGACGTAGCGGGCGACTTCTTCCGCGGCGACCGGGCGACGAAAGGCACGCGGCAGGAAATCCCGCAGAAGCTTTTCCGCTTCCTGCTCGGGGGCGGTGGGCGTGATGGTCCAGATAGGCTGGTTGGGGTAGTCGAACTTGTAGTTCGGCCAGCTGGCGGGTGGACGCTGTCCCTGCGGGATGCGGCGCGGCGGCTTGATTTCCGATTTCTTGTCGAACTGGGTCAGCGGTAGATCGCCGAACAAACGCCGATGGGCCGCAGTGGGCCACGCGTCGAGCAGTGGACCTTCCACGTCGAGCCAGTCGATGGCAATGCCTTGTGAGGTTGCTTCGGCAGCGCGGCCTTTTTCTTCCCCCACGCGCCGTGGGACGAGCGATGCGGCGTTGAAGACGAGATGCTCGCCGCGATTCAGCCACACGATGGTCTCGTGCTCGGTGGGTTTGAGCGAAGGGGCATCGAAATAGCCGAGCACGCCGCGATCTGCGGCATTGAGCGAAGCCACTTCCGTCTGCGGCGAAGGCTGCACCTGGCCCTTTTCCCAGTGGAAACTCCAGATGGACATACGCAGGCGATAGAACCCGGCCTGGATGGGAGCGAAGCGGGCGAAGTCCGCGTGAAAGGCATCGTCGTCGTGGCGGAAGATGCCGACGGTGCCGCGATAGGGGAACAACTTCTCCTGTTCGAATTCGCGCAGGCCTTTGCTGAGCTTCTCCCGGGGCGGATCGGAAATGACCGAGGGATCGTATTGAAAATCCTTCAAGCAGACCGCGTCGCCGCCGGTAAGGGCGATCTTGATCAGGTATTGATCACCCGGGTAAAGCCGGTCTTTGAAGAGCGGCGGGCGCTCTGGTTGCGTGACGATCGCGGTGGTCAGCGCGTTATCCGCGGCTTCCAGATATTTGGAGAGTTGGACGTGGGAGAGGTCGAGACCGGCGCCGACTTTGTCATAGCCATCGGCCCGGCCATCCTCCGGAAGCATGTCGCGAACGGCGAGGCCGGGGAGATCGAAAAGATCGCGCAGAGTATTCTCGTATTCCGTGCGGTTGAGGCGGCGGAAGGTGGAACGGCCATTGGCGGTGCGGCGGGACAGCTCATTCGCGACCAGCGTGCCGTTGACCTCGCCAAGGAAGGTGGTGCGCTCAACCTCGGTCGGCTGGGCTTTCTTTTTCGGCGGCATCTCCCCATCACGGACGAGATCGTGCAGGCGAACCCATTTGGGGAATGCCTTTTCGTCGAGCGGCTCGTGGAGTAGGGCGTCCAAGTCGAGCCCACCCTTTTTCGTCTCGGAGTCGTGGCAGTCAGCGCAGCGATTTTCGATGAACTCGCGTGTGGTCTGGGAGACCTCCGCGTTGGCCAGGCCGGCGATCATCGCCAGCCCGCTAATCAATCCGGAAGCTGACAACTTCATGCCACTTCCAAGCCGCGCATGGTCCCGGTGCTGCTGGCAAACTTATCCGCTTCCAGGCCCATTCGCTGGAGCATCGAGACGAAGAGATTGGGCAGGGGATAATTCTGCTTCTGGTCGAAGGCCAGGTGCTGGCCGTGTTTGAAGCCGCCGCCGGCGAGGAGCACGGGCAGGTTGCGATTGTCGTGTGCATTGGCGTTGCCCATGCACGAGCCGAAGAGGACCTGGGTGCGATCGAGCAACGTCTCGTTTTCTTCTTTCGCGCCTTTCAGGCCGGCGAGCAATTCATCCAGCATGCGGAAGTGCGCGGCCTCGATGAGCGCGAGCTCCTGCAAGGTCTCGGGTCGATTGCCGTGATGGGTGATGCTATGGGTCTCGTGGGTGACGCCGTCGATGACCGGTACCATGCTGAACGGATTGATGAAGACGGTGATGAGCCGGGTGCTGTCCGTCTCCAGCGCGAGCCGGATGACGCCGAACATCTGCTGCATGCGCTGGACGAGCAGGTTGTTGTCCGTGATGTCCTTGGGCTCGGGAATGGCGACCTTTGGTTTCGGGCGCTGCTCCCAAGCTTCCGCCTCCAGGAGCTGGCCCTCGAGATCGCGCACCGAGGTAAAGTATTGGTCGAGGCGCTCGCGATCACGCGGGCCGAGGTCGCGCTGCATGCGCTTGGCGCTGTCGTTCACGAAATCGAGCACGCTGCGGCCGACCTTCAGGTCATTCACGCGCGCCTCGACCTCCTGCGGGGTGCCCTGCACGAACATGCGGCGATAGATAGCCGATGCGCTTTTCTCGGCGGGGATCATCACGCCGCTGCGGGTGAAGGAAAGACTGTGCCGATTTTCGCTCCCGAGCAGGATGGTGAGCGAGCCGATGCGGGTGCGTGAGCCGATTTGCTCGGCGGCAAGTTGATCGAGCGAGATGGAGTTCTTGAAGCCGCCCGCACCGGGATGTGCAGCCGCGGTAAGAAAGGCGGCTTCGGCCGCGTGGCCGCCATCCACCGCCGGGTGTGACGTGCCGGAAAAGACGGTGAAGTCGTTGCGGTGCTGTTTTACCAGCTCGAGATAGGGCGAAGGCGCCCAATCGTTTCCGTTTTGCTTCGGGAAGAAGTTATCCGCAATGAGGCCCATGTTGGTTTCGATGGCCAGCATGCGGCGGGGAGTGGCCGAGGGCGCTTCGGCAGCTTTGGCTGCAGCGCCGAAGACCGGCTGCATGGCTTCCAGGAAGGGAAGGGTGAGCATGACACCGGCTCCGCGCAAAAAGGTGCGGCGGGAGAGGGCCGGTTTGGCAGAATGGGTAGGCATGTCTGAAGGAACGACTTTCGTTGCAGGTCTATCGCGGAAAGGAGCCCCTTCTTGGCTAAAAAGTGCGCATTTCCCACTCGGGGCGTGCGTCGGACGCCTGTATGTTGGAAACGATGTTCTCCACCACTTGATGGCGGGGGGAGAGCGTGCACACGGGATCGGTGGCGGTGGCGTCACCAAGCAAGAGAGCCGCCTGGCAGCGGCAGCCGCCGAAATCGATCTCCCGCCGGTCACAGCTTTGGCAGGGCTCGGGCATCCACGCGGTCCCGCGGAAGCGGTTGAACGCGTCGGATTCTTCCCAAATCCATTGCAGCGAGTGTTGCCTCACATTTGGGAAGGCGAGGCCAGGGATGGAAAATGCGGTCGGGCAGGGGAGGACTTCGCCGAGCGGATTGATCGTGAGATAGCGCTGCCCCCAACCGGCGAGGCAGGGCTTCGGTCGGGTTTCGTAGTAGTCGGGCAGCACGTAGAAAATATCCATCCGGCCGGCGAGACGCTTTTGTGCGGCTTCCGCTACGGCGCGAGCCGTGTCCACCTGGTGTTTGGTGGGCAGCAGGTGGGCGCGATTCTTCAATGCCCAGCCGTAGTATTGCGTGTTAGCCAGCTCCAAACGCTGAGCACCGAGCTCTTCCGCGAGGTTCAGGATTTGGGGCAGTCGATCCAAGTTGTGGCGGTGGAGGACGACGTTCAGGCTGAGCGGGAGACCGGCTTCCTTGATCCACTTCGCGGCGTCGAGCTTGATGCGATGCGCTCGTGTCCCGGCGATGGAATCGGCGAGGTCCGCTTCATCTGCTTGCAAGGAGAGCTGGATGGAGTCGAGGCCGCTGCTGCGGAGCTCTGCGAGGCGGGACGTGTTGAGGCCGACTCCACTCGTCAGGACGTTCGTGAAAAGTCCAGCAGTGCGAGCGGCGGCGATCAGATCGGTGAGGTCTGGACGGGCCAGAGGTTCGCCACCGGAGAAGCCGACCTGCAGTACGCCGAGCGCTGCGGCTTCCTCCAGCACACGGCTCCATTCCGCGGTGGTGAGTTCGGCGCCGAGATCTTGCTGTAGCGGATTCGAGCAATAGGGGCAGTGCAGCGGGCAGCGATAGGTGACCTCTGCGAGCAGCGCGTAGGGACGCGGTGCAGTCATGAGAGGCGCAGCAACTGGCGGCGCTGAAGGTCTTCGAGGAATTCCAGGACGTCTGCCTGCAGCTCCGAGTCAGGCACTTCATAGTGCTGCGCAAGATCGGCGATGGCTTCGGAGATCGTGCGGCCATCGCAACGCTCGAGGATGGCGCTACTCGTTTCATTCAGCTTGAGAATGCCTTCGGGGAAAAGCAACACGGTCTGCCCGGTGATGCGGTCGGTCTGGATGCGCGCATGAGCCGCCAGTTGCGCACGGTCCTGAAGCGTCAGCGGATTCATGGCTGGCAGGCGGCGTGAATGGCATCGAGGACCGACCACAGAATATCGCACTTGAGGCTCAGCGCTCTCACCGCGGCCTCTTGCATCTCGCGCGTGCGGCAGTGGGTCAGCGTGAGTTCGAGGCCCTCGGCGGAATCACGTCGTGCCTGGGTGAGTCGGCGGCGGAAATAATCGAAACCCCAGGACTCGACCCAAGGATAGTGTTCTTCAAAAGCAGCAAGGCGGCGCGCCATGAGATCGGGGGCAAAGAGTTCCGTGAGCGACGAGGCAACAGCGATGGGCCACGGTTGCGACCTGGCGAAATTCACATAGGCATCGACGGCGAAGCGCACCCCCGGGCAAACGAGCTTTTCCGATTCGACCTCGGCGCGGGAAAGGCCGCACGCTTCCCCCAGCCGCAGCCATGCTTCGATGCCGCCTTCCTCGCCTTCCGTGCCATCGTGGTCGACGATCCGGTGAATCCACAGCCGGCGCACTTCGCGCAGCGGGCAATTGGCCATGATGGCGGCGTCCTTCATCGGGATGCTGCGCTGATAGTAGTAACGATTCGCCACCCACGTGCGGATCGCATCCCGGGAAAGCTGGGCCTCGTTCATCGCGAGATGAAACGGATGCTTGTCGTGATATGCCTTGCCGCCCACGGCTTGCAGCTCCTGCCGGAAAGCCTCGGGGGAGAGTGGGGTGAAATTTACAGGATCCATTCGGCGCCGTCTTCCTCCACCCGGATGCCCGCGCTTTCAACCAAAGAGCGCTCAAGCGATGCGGGATTCAGGATCGGGTTGGTATTGTTGATATGAAAGTAGCTCTTGTGCGAGGCCTTCAGCGAACGCAGGAGGTCGAGGCTGCCCTCGGCGATGGGCACGTGCCCCATGGCGCGTGAGGTCCGCGCACCGGGCTTGATGCGTTGCAGCTCTTCATCGCTCCAGAATGTGCCATCGAGGAGAACGGCATCCGCCGCGTGCAAAGCCTCGCGCAGTTCCGGGGTGATCTCACCCACGTCGGGCGCAACGACCAGGCGCTTTCCCGTGGTGAGATCGTGCAATGCGTAGGCGATACTGTGGCCGGTCTCCGCATGATTTGTCCGATCAAAGAGTGGGACGCCAGCGGGGAGGAAGATGGCGCGGATTTCGATGTCACGATGTGAATCCGCATCGATGAAGAAGGGGGTGTCGGGCTGCACATCGTGCCACACCAAGCGGGTGAAAGAGCGCAGCAGGGAATCGATGTCGAACGCTTTTGAGAGGGTCTGTCGTACGGCGTCCGTGGCGTAAACATGCAGAGCCGCGCCTTCGCGCATCGAGATCAGCCCAAGGACGTGATCGAGATCCGCATTGGTCAGGAGGACCGCTGCGACCGGACTGCGCCGCGCGTCTTGCAAGGACGGGCGCGGCAGAAGATCGACCTGCGACAAAAAATCCGGCCCGGCATTGATCAATACAGACCCTTCATTTCCGACCACCGCGACACTAGAGTGCGCGCGACGCCGGAGTTTTTCATCACGGGCCAGGGTACAATTCTCACATCCGCAATTCCATTGCGGCAGGCCACCGCCTGCGGATGTGCCAAGGAGTCGAACGAGAATGCGATTCTCCGGAAACTACCTGCTTACACCGCTCCTGCGTAGCAGGTGCACTCGAAGAAGATGGTCACGGTCTTGATGGCCGGCTTGATCCACGGGGTCTTTTTCTTCTGGGAGTCTTTCATAAAGGCGGTTTGTTCAAACGAAGAGTGCCGCCGACGGGCTGGCCTCGCAAATAAAATCCGACAGGGCGCCGAAGCTTAGACGGCTGATTTTTCAGCGAGCGGATCATTTCGGACGGTCGCTCCGAAGAATCGCCCACACCAGCAGGATGGCTCCGCTGGAAGCTCCGAGGAAAAAGAGAATGGCGAAGCCGGGATAACCAAAAATGCGGAACGTAGTTTCTACACGCATTAGCAGGGCGGCGCCGATGATCAGGGCGGCCAGGATCAGACCGAGCGTGATGCGATTCGCAATCTTCTGCAGTCCCGCCATGAGCAAGTCCTCATCGATGGTATCGATCTGCAAGCGCAGTTTATTTCCCGCCAGGAGCTCAAAAAATTGATTCAGACGCGTGGGGAGCTTCTCGATTAATTCCCTGGTCTCCAGTAACGCGCTAAAGAGACTGCTGCTGTTGAAGCTCTTCAACGTCCGCTTGTGGAAGATTTCCGCAGCGTTGCGCCGAATGGATTCGTTGGGATCAAACTCCGGCGCCAAGGTGCGCCCTACGAGGTCGAGATTTAGCAGCGTCTTTCCCAGCATGGTGAGCTGAGGTGGAACCCGGATTCCGGTTTCTGCCGCAATCACCTTGATGTCCAGGACCTCGCGGCCGACTTGCCGGTTGCCAATCGTGGCATTTTGTTGCTCGGCGACCAGTTCGGCCATTCGCCGCCGGAATTGGATCTCATTGAAATTTTCGTGCGGCTCACCGATGCGCACGGCGATATCGGAGGCTTTGTCGCTCTGCCCTTCCGCCATGGCGAGAAGTAGCTTGAGTAGCTGCTCCTGCAGCGCGCCGTCGATGCGTGCGGTCATTCCCAAGTCGAGCAACGCGATGCGCCCATCGTCGGTGAGAAAGACATTTCCTGGATGCGGATCCGCATGGAAAAAACCGTCCACCAGGATTTGTTGCAGATAGGCGCGGAACAACTCCTCCGCGAGAGCGGCGCCGTCGATCTCCAGTTTCGCCAGCGGCCCGACTTTCGTGACCTTTTTGCCGGCGATATAATCCATGGTCAGCACGCGCCCGGTGGAATAGTCGTCAACGGGCTGTGGCACCACGATCTTGGGAAAGGACGCCAGCTTTTCACCGAGGAGGCGCAGATTGGACGCTTCCAGACGATAGTCCAGTTCCCGGATGAGCGATTTGCGGAGCTCCTCGATCATGCGGGTAAAGCCATACCGCCGCCCATACTCCGTGTGCTTGTCCAGGACTTGGGCGACCTCCAGCATTGCGTCCAGATCCTCCGCCACACGCTCCCGTACATGCGGGCGCTGCACTTTCACCGCCACGGGGCGTCCATCGCGAAGCTTCGCGCGATGCACCTGTCCCAGTGATGCAGCCGCCATGGGCGTGCTTTCGAATTCGGAAAAAGCCTTTGAAAGCCGTGCGCCGATCTCGACGGAGACGATTGCTTCCACATCCCCGAAGGAAAACGGCTCGACGCTGTCCTGCAGACGCGCGAGGGCATCCATGTAAGCCGGGGGAATGAAATCGGCGCGCGTGGAGATCAATTGACCCAGCTTGATGAACGTAGGGCCTAGTTTCTCCAAGTCACTGGCGAGTTCCTTCGCGGCCGCGGGAATAGGAGGCGTCGGTCCGTAATCCAGTGGATCATCAATGATTGGCGCGTCTTTCACCAAATCGCCGTGCCCGTATTTGGCGAGAAGTTTGAGGACATCTTTGTAGAGTTCGAGATGCTTGGGATGAAGCGAGAGCGCCATACGGTTGTTGTTTCGCGCGTGGTCGGAGCGTCGCATGTATGCCGGTTGTAATTGGGCAGTGCGAAAGATCAGGCGTTTCCCTCATGCCTCCCGTGCGACCACGCATAATCCCCAGCACGATCCAGCAGCATGAGAACAAATTCTTTCCTCTGCGGCCTGGCCTGTGTGATGAGCGTGGCGACGAGCGTGATCGCGGCAGACGTCGAGTCCACTCCGGTGACCCGGAGCCCTGCGGCGGCCGGCGACGGAGTCGCTGTCGGCATTTCCAAGCGCGACGGTGTGACCGTTTCCGGCAGTGAAGCCTTTGTCACTCGCAATGGCGTGACTGAAAAGCTGGTCAAAGAACTGCGCTTGCCCTCCGGGGTGCTGGTGAGACCCGATGGCAGCGTGTTGCTGTCCAATAACGCGGAGACCAACCTTCAAGCGGATCAGTTGCTGACTTTCGATGGGCACATCGTTGCTATTCCTAATGATCCCAATGTCAACCCAGCCCTTCCGACCATTGCACCCACCCAAGGGTCAGCGGCTTCTTCATCTGCCCGCAGCGGGACTGCGAACAGCACGAGCACCAATAGCAGTGTGTTCCTCTCGTCGAGTGGTACGCCTTTCATGGGGACAGTGACGTCGGAGGGCGTCATCACGCTGG
>JBGGMZ010000338.1:0-6486 GCA_041287745.1 Chthoniobacter sp.
AAAACCGGGGCTCTTCACCGCGTGGCGCGCTCGTGAGCGATGGTGCGGGTTACTTCTGGAGTACGACGTACAGCGGCGGCGGCCCGGACAACGCAGGAACTGTGTTCAAAGTGGATGCGAGCACCGGGGCGATCACCACACTGGTCAACTTTGCGAATACTACGAACCCGCTGGACGACAATCGGGGCGGCGATCCTTCTGGCGACCTGGTGAGCGATGGGGCAGGCAATTTCTGGGGCACAACCTATATCGGCGGTCAGTCCAGTGCCGGAACCGTGTTCAAGGTCAACGCGAGCACCGGGGCGATCACCACAGTGGTGGACTTTACAAGTAACACGAGCCTGACGGACCCCCAGAGGGGGGGGAATCCTGTAAGTGGGTTGGTGCGCGATGGAGGCTATCTCTGGGGCACGACTTATTTTGGCGGCCACAACAGCGTTGGAACCGTGTTCAAGATCGACCTGAGCACGGAGACGATCTCCACGGTAGTGGACTTCACAGATAACTCGGACTTGGGGGATCCTGCTCGCGGTAGGAGTCCTGTTGGCGCGCTCTACAGCGACGGTGTTGGCAATCTCTGGGGGACAACCTATCTCGGCGGCCCCACTGGTGATGGGACTCTTTTCGTGATCGCTGCGAGCAGTGGGACAATCAGCACGGTTTATGACTTCTCGATCCTCACGGGCGGTAGCCAACCCGTTGCCGCTCTCGTCGACGATGGCACGGGCCATCTCTGGGGGACCGGCGCATATGGCGGCGTCAATGGCGATGGTTCGATATTCGTCTTTAATAAAACGACCTCAGGGATGAGCACGGTGCTGGACTTCTCTTATTCCACGACGGGCAGCCGCCCCGGCGCCCCGCTGGTTAGCGATGGGACCTATCTCTGGGGCTCGACACCTCTGGGTGGCGCATATGGTGGCGGCACGGTGTTTAAGATCGATTTGAGCGGAACACTAACAAAGATGGCGGACTTGGGTCTTCCTCCGCCATTGTATCCTCAAGCAGGGCTGGTGAGTGATGGCGCGACCCACCTGTGGGGTACGACGGCTGGCGGCGGTGCGAACAGCGCGGGAAGCGTATTCAAAGTAGATCCGAGTAGTGGGGCGATCACTACGGTGGCGAGCTTCGCGAATGCCACGACGGGTGGCAGTTCTTCTGCCGCGCTGGTGCGGGATAGCGCGGGCAATTTCTGGGGGACGACGCCGACCGGTGGCGCCAACGGGGATGGGACCATCTTCGAGGTCGACGCGAGTACGGGGATGATCACTAAGATGGTGGACTTCGCGAGTTCGACGACGGGCAGTAATCCCGCCGCGGAATTGGTGATCGATGGCTCCGGCGATTTCTGGGGGACGACCAAAGGTGGGGGCGCCAACAGCTGTGGGACCGTTTTCAAGTTTAGCACGAGCACCGGGATCAGCACTGTCGTGAACTTTGCGAACACCATGACGGGCGGTAACTGTGGCGCCGCTCCCTGCGGGGCGTTGGTGAGTGACGGTGGAGGTTATTTCTGGGGTACCACCTCTGGCGGCGGCGCCGGCACGTGTGGGACCGTCTTCAAGGTCAACGCGAGCACTTGGGCGGTCAGCACACCGGTGAGCTTCGCAGGTACCATGCCGACGGGCGGCAACCGGGGGGCTTCTCCGACAACTGCCCTGGTGAGTGACGGTTTGGGCAATCTCTGGGGCACGGCCCAAGGCGGGGGCGCCAGCGGCTATGGCACCGTCTTTAAGGTTAACACAACCTCGGGCTCGATCACCACACTGGTGGATTTTGCGAATACTGCGATGGGCAACAACCGGGGCGGGATTCCTGATGCGGGGCTGGCGAGCGATGGTGCTGGTAATCTCTGGGGCACGACGACACAAGGCGGCGCCAATGGCGCTGGGACTATCTTCGAGATCAACACCATCACCGGGGCTTTCAACACGTTCTTTGATTTCACCGGTAGCTTGGGAAATGTTCCTGGCGCCACCCCATACGGGACTCTCCTGTCGACCTCGGCGGGCTTGTACGGAACAACATCGAGTGGCGGCAGCGGCACTGGGGGGCAGATTTTCTTCGTCGCCAGTGGGCCGCCGTTCACTGCTCCCTCGGCTGGCACCATTACGAGCAGTGGCGCAATCATATCCGGAAGCGCGAACCCGGAAGGCATCGCCACGAGTGTCTACGTCGAATACGGAACGAGCACCAGCTATGGAAGTCAGACCGGCAGCACCTCTCTGGGGAATGGCACCAGCGCAGTGCCGTTCGGCATAACACTGTCCGGCCTTTCCTCGGCTACCACCTATCATTATCGAACGGTATTCGTGACCGGCGTGGGTAACTTCTATAACGCCGACCAGACGTTCACTACCGCTCCGTAGCCTTGCATATCGACATCGCCGGTTCGCCGCGTCCCGCATGACTGCGATCGCGGCAACCGGCGGTGTGGGGCGCCTCGACAACACCTCGAGAAGCGAACGGCATCGTGGAATCGGCTTGACTTCATTGCGAGAATAGTGTTCAAATGGGCGGGGATTCGGGGTGCCGAATGAATGAGGCGGTTCTTTTGATGGTTTTGAATTTGGAATGAGCGGGTGGGGCTCTTTGCGGGGAGGGGTTGCTGCTGGCTTCGTGCGGGATTGTCCTGGAGGGACGCAATGGAGTTGGTCGTGATCAACCGTGCTGGATTGTGCCACGGCATAGGTTGGCAATGGCTTCTCGTTGTTTGTGGAACAAGAACAGCGGGCCGCCGCAATGCCTGAAGAGGAAAACCCGCGTTATGGGCCAATCCAGGCCAATCCAGGTCAATCCAGGTCAATCCAGGTCAATCCAGGTCAATCCAGGTCAATCCAGGTCAATCCAGGTCAATCCAGGTCAATCCAGGTCAATCCAGGTCGTTTTCTTTGGCCAGCCTTGATCGGCGGCTTTTCTATGAGAAGGGCTGATGGATGGGCTAAAATTGTTCCACGCTTGGATGGCGCTGGTTCTCGGATTGTCCCTTCGTGATTCAGTAGCAGACACCTGCCGCGGAGATCGGGATCCGCAGGTGGCTTCAATAAACAAAAACGCGCCGCCGGATTGCTCCAGCGGCGCGTTGTTGAATTTGGGTTGGCTTGCGCCAGTTGCTTTACAGCGTCTTGGTGAACTCTTCGAACCGGTCGAGGCCTTTTTTGATGACGTCGAGGCTGGTGGCGTAGCTGAGGCGGACGGTGGTGTCGTTGCCGAAGGCGACGCCCGGGACGACGGCGACGTGGTGCTTGCTGAGCAGGCGGTCGGCGAAGTTGGTCGAGGAGAGGCCGAGCTGGCTGATGTTGACCAGAACGTAGAAGGCGCCCTGTGGCTTCACGACGCTGACGCGTGGGATGGAAGCGAGGCGGTTGATCATGTAGTTGCGGCGCAGGTCGAACTCGTCGCGCATGTCGGCGACGGGTTGCTGGTCGCCCTTGAGGGCCGCGAAGCCGCCCTTCTGGGCGAAGGAGCAGGGGTTCGAGGTGCTGTGGCTCTGGATGGCGTCGATGGCCTTGGCGATGGACTCAGGAGCGCCGAGGTAACCGAGGCGCCAACCGGTCATGGAGTAGGCCTTGGAGAAGCCGTTGACGGTGATGGTGAGGTCATAGGCGCCGGGCAGCGAGGCGGTGCTGACGTGCTGGGCACCATCGTAGGTGAGCTTCTCGTAGATTTCGTCGGAGAGGATGAGGATCTCTTCGTCGACGGCGACTTCGACGATGGCGGCCAGCTCTTCCTTGGTGTAGACGGCGCCGGTCGGGTTGCCGGGCGAGTTGATGATGACCATCTTGGTGCGCGGGGTCATCGCGTCCTGGAATTCCTCGGAGGTCATCTTCCAGCCGTTCTCTTCCTTGGTCTGGACGAAGACGGGTTCACCGCCGGCGAGGCGGACCATCTCGGGATAGCTGAGCCAGTAGGGCGCGGGGATGATGACTTCATCGCCGGGCTGGATGGTGGCGAGGATGGCGTTGTAGCAGGAGTGCTTGGCGCCATTGCTCACGATGATCTGCGAGGGCTTGTAGGAGAGGCCGTTGTCAGCCTGAAACTTATCGGCGATGGCCTGGCGCAGCTCGGGCGTGCCGCTGCTCGGGGTGTACTTCGTGAAGCCGGTCTCGATGGCGGCCTGGGCGGCGGCCTTGATGTGCTCGGGCGTGTCGAAGTCCGGTTCACCGGCTCCGAAGCCGCATACGTCGATGCCCTCAGCCTTCATGGCCTTGGCTTTCGAATCGATGCTGAGTGTAAGGGAAGGGGTGAGGATCGTGGCGCGATTGGCGAGTTCCATGGCAGGTTTGGTTTGGTTTGGTTTTGGATTGGGCAATCAGCGGGGCGCTTACTTGCCGTACCAGCTTTCGATCAGAGGCTTGAGATTGTTTTCCTTGATTTGGATGATGCCCATTTCACGCTGGGCGTTTTCCGCGGAGTCGGAGGCGTGGGCGGCATTGACCATGATGGTCGAGCCGAATTCGCGGCGGATGGTGCCGGGAGGCGCCTTGGAAGGATCGGTCGGTCCGAGGACCTCGCGGATTTTGCGGACGGCGTCGACGCCCTGGTAGCAGAGGGCGATGCACTTTTCCGAGCCGGGCTCGTGGCGCTTGTCGGCGGGGCAATCGCTCGGCTTGAGGCCGGCCATGAACTTGACGATCTGCTCCCAGTTTTCGCGGCCATTGATGGGGCCGAGGAGATCGCCGAGCTTGGTCACGGCCTCCGCGCTGAACTGGAGCTTGAATTCCTTCTCGAGCAGGGCCTTGGCGGTCTCGCCGGAGCGCTCGCGCAGCTTATCCTGCAGCACCTCGAGGACCGGGCCATAGAATTCCTCGGCCTGGGCCACGCTCATGCGGTGGACCTTGCAGGCGATGATGTAGAGGCCAGTGCGGCTGAAGAGATCGATGACGCCGCCGGGACGGGCGTTGGGGAAGCGGAAGTTGTCCGGCTTGATGAGCACGAGGGTCTTCTCGACCTTGGTGCCGGTCGGGAAGGAGACGGCTTCGTCGAGGAGTCCGCCATCGCTGTCCGAGTAGGAGGACCAGAGGAGCAGGTCGGACTTGGCGCTGGCTGCATCCGGCGGGGCGAGCACGCCCGGCTCGAAGTAGGTGACTTCGCCATTCGCATCGGCGACGTAGTCGCCATAGGTGTCGCGGATCGTCTCGCCGCTGGTGCGCTCGTTGACGATGTGGCCGACGGTGGAGCGGATCTTCAGCGCCGCATCTTCACCCTTGAAGACGAGCAGGAGCACACGCGGGCGGGCGCCGGTCTTGGTGGGAGCGAACTGCTGGGCGACGTATTTGCGGATGAGTTCCTGTGTCGCCCGGTGGCGCGGTTCGGAATCGGTGACGATCGAGGCGGCGTACTTCTCCACGAGTTCGGCGCTGGGCGCGAACATGCGTGCGGCCACGAGATCGAGCCCCGTGCGCGAAATGAGGCGCGCCAGGATTCCGCCAGTGCGCGACTTGCGGATCGAGTAAGGGGTGACGATCACGTAGGAAAGTTCTTCGGCCATAGATAAAAAGAGCCCGCGCGGAGCACCGGAAAAACGTCATTTCACGGCGCGAAACCCACGCAGGCAGGTAATTTATTTAAAAATTTCGGGGTTTTTTAGTGGGGTGGGAAGGTATCGGCAGGGAAGGAAGAGCGTCAACGAGTTTTTCCGTTAACGGTCCGGGTGGCCAGGCCACTGACCCATTTCCCTTTGCGCACGAGACGGTCGATATGGATGCCCGCGCGACGAAAAGCGGCCACCACTTCCGCTTCCTGAGTACGCAGGATGCCAGAGAAGACCAGCCGCCCGCCGGGGGCGACGGACGCCACGATCTTCGGAGCGACTTCCATGAGCAGGTCGCTGAAGAGATTGGCGGCCACGACGTTCCACGTCCGCGATGGTTGCCAGTCGCGCACGTCGAGCTTCTTGATGACGATGGCTTTGATGTCGTTGAGGCGGGCATTTTCCTTCGCCGTCCGGACGGCGTGCGGGTCGAAGTCGCCGGCTTCGGCCTTGCGAGCGCCGAGTAATCGGCCGGCGAGGGCGAGGATGCCGCTGCCGGCACCGAGGTCGAGCATCTCCCAAGTTTGCCCGGCCAGTTCGTCGCTCACGTCAGCAAGAAAGCGAAGGCAGGTAGCGGTGGTGGCGTGATCGCCTGTGCCAAAGGCCATGCCGGCGGGAATCAAGAGCACCGGTCGGTCGCTTTTGGCCTTCCGCTCTTCCTTGCGAGCCTTCTCGCTTCCCACTACCACCAGCCGGTCGCGCACGCGGATCGGTGCCGTGACGGCCTCGGCCACCGGGCGTTGCTTCTTTTGCTCCGAGATCGTCCCGCCGAAAGCCTTCTTCAACCGCATGGCCTGCGCCTTGGTCAGTTGAAATGCCTCGAGCCGGATGGTCTTCGCCCCCGCCAGTGAAGTGATCGCGAGCCGATCACTGACTTCGCGCAAGCGCTCCACCCACGCGTCTTCCCATTTGGCCGAGCCCAGTTTCTTCCAAGTGTAATGAACGCTCATTTC
>JBGGMZ010000339.1:0-3897 GCA_041287745.1 Chthoniobacter sp.
ACGGCCATGACGGCGGCGACCAAGGCCGGCCTGTTCAATCCCTATGATCCCACGTCGAGTGACCCTGAGACACTCGCGGCTCTTACCAATTATGAGGTCTACGGCAAGACGGAACAGCAGTTGAATGACCTGCGCGCAGTCATCGACGGTAGCCTGCTGACGGTGCCTGCTGGCGAAATCAAACTCGCTTTCGGCAGCGAGTACTATCACGAGCGTTTCAAGACACGGAAAGGTCAGACCGTACCCGGTTACGCCGAAAGCGGCTTTAGCGGCCAGACGATCGATGGCGTTCAGGTCATATCGCCGATTGCCGCAGTTCCTTCGGCCAGCTTGGCCCGCGACGTCAGCTCTGCGTTCGGCGAAGTCGTGATCCCGGTCTTCAGCGATCAGAACGCGGTGCCGGGCATCAAGGAACTTTCGCTGACGGCTGCAGGCCGCTTCGACCATTACAGCGATGTTGGCGACACCTTCAACCCGAGATTCGGCATCACCTACCGGCCAATCGACTGGCTCAAGTTCCGTGCGTCGCAGGGAAAATCGTTCGTCGCGCCCAGCCTCGCGGACGCGGAAGAATCCGAGGTCACGCAGGTGATTCAGGTTCCCGCGGCTTTCTTCGCTCCGCCGGCGGATCTGGTGCAGGACGGGACTTATCCGGCACCTGCTTCGGGCCAGTTCGTATTGGGTATACGCGGCAATTCTCCCGGGATTACCCCTCAAAAGGCCGATACGCTATCGCTCGGCGCGCTGATCACGCCGCCGTTCGCGAAGGATGTCGACTTGGGGGTTACCTACTACAAGATCGACTTCAAGGGGGTGATCGGCTTGCCGCCGGTCGGCGGCCCCGCCACCGCCACGCTGTATCGGGACTACCCGTTCCTGGTCAACACGGCACCCACGGCAGAGGAGGTTCAGGCGGTCATCGCATCGTCGGATATTCCTATCTCGGCCTGCTCGCCGTTGCCTGACTGCGTGTACGCCATCCTCGATATTCAGAAGCGCAATCTTGGCAATTTCAAGATGGACGGCCTCGACTTCACGGCGGACTACCATCCGCAAACCAGCTTTGGATCGCTTCTGTTCTCGGTCAATGGAACCTACGAGCTCAGCCGCGAACAAAGCGCAGCACCGGGCCTGCCTTACTCCGATCAGCTCAAAGCGAACTACACCCGCCTGCGCGTACGCAGCTCGGCGGGCGCACAGACCGGCAAACTGCTCAGTCAGATCATCTGGAATCACACGGCCGGCTACGACATCGATCCCGCCGGTGTCGTCATGCCGCAACAGACACACGTAGGTTCGTTCGACGTGGTGAATCTCTACTTCCGTTACGACGTGGACGGCGAGGGCATGCTGAAGGATGTGGCGGTCACCTTCAATGCCGACAACGTGTTCGATGAGGCGCCTCCGGAATTCCGCGGCACGGTCTCAAGGGCAAGTAGCAGCGGCTACGTCGCCGACAAGGGGAGCACTCTGGGGCGCTTCTTCCAGCTCGGCCTCAGCAAGAAGTTCTGAAGCCGTAAAGCCGACGTCCATATCGGCGGCTCGACGATGGGTCGAGCCGCCGCAGGTTCGTTACTGATGGAGGCCATATGATCCTTCGAAACTGTTTCATGTTGATCAGCGCGGCGGGCATCCTGCTGGGCTCAACCTGGGCTTCCGCGGAACCATCCAAAGGCCCTTCTCAGGCCTGGTCCGACCCGACTTTCAACCAGCCCTACGTGGACGTCGACGAGTGGCGAGACAAACCCTTGCGCCATCGATACGTGCACGGCGGATTCAAGGGTACCGAGGCTCGCTTTTCGTTCTACTTTCCGCCGAAGGAGCAATACACGCGAAGGTTCTTCCAATGGGTCACGCCGATTCCGCTCAGCGAGAACGCTGCGATAGAGAGCGGTGCGGAAGACAGCTTCGACGGCAGTCATCTGGCGTTCTCGATCGAGGCCGGCGCGTATTTCGTCCAGACCAATCAAGGTGGACCGGCGGCGACCGGAAAGCCCGGTGAGCCGATCGATCCTGCGATTGCCGGCTATCGAGTCAATGCGGCGGCAGCGCAATACTCGCGAGTGATCGCCGCCGAGATGTACGGTCCGCATCGTCCCTATGGCTATCCATTCGGTGGCAGCGGCGGCGGGTTCAGAACGATCGGCGGAATGGAAAACACCACGGGCGTGTGGGACGGCGCGGTGCCCTTTGTCATTGGCTCGCCGATGGCCATTCCCAACGTGTTTACCGTGCGGCTTCATGCGATGCGAATCCTCAAGAGCAAGTTCCCCGGCATCGTCGATGCACTTGAGCCCGGCGGCAGTGGTGACATGTATGCCGGCCTGAACGACGAAGAGCGTGCCGCACTTCTTGAGGCAACGCGCATGGGATTCCCGCCGCGCGCGTGGATCGCCCATGACTTTATGGGGATGGGCGCGTTTTCGTTCCTGATGGATAGCGTTCTCAAGGGCGATCCGACGTATGTGGACGATTTCTGGTCGAAGCCTGGGTATCTGGGCACCGATCCCAAGGCATCAATTCAGCAGGCTCACGTTCAACATGTGACCAAGCTTCGCAAGCTTGTTGTCGAAGAGGAGGCCAAGGCACTCAAGCTGCCGACCTTACCTCTGATCGGCGGACGTGGGAGCGTCGAGGCCTGGCGCGAATTGGTGAGCCGTGTACCGGTGGCATTGCAGTTCGATAGTCTGCCATCTGCAAGCCTGGAAGGAACTGTGCTGCTGGTAAAAAGCGGAGAGAACGCAGGCCATTCGTTTGCGATCGGAGAGAAGGTGGGCGATCTGGTGACGCTCAAATTGAATAGCGGCGATGCGGAAGCGCTGGCCAAGCTCAAGGTGGGAGATGATGTCCAGATCGACAACTCAGCATTTCTCGCGCTGCAAACCTACCACCGCCACCAAGTGCCGCCGACGCGCGATTTTTACGTATGGGATCAGTTTCGCGGGCCTGATGGCGAGCCGCTCTATCCGCAACGCCCGATGCTTGCCGGGCCGCGTTTTGCCGAGTCCGCCGCAGGCTCGGTTCAGAACGGCCGCTTCAACGGCAAGATGATCGTCGTCGAGGCCTTGATGGATTGGGACGCCTTCCCCTGGCAGGCGGACTGGTATCGATCGAAGGTGAGGGAAGCACTGGGCTCTCGTCTCGATGATCATTTCCGACTCTGGTATTTCGGCGATTCAGCTCATGGCCCGCTTCCACCGGGACCTGGTCGAGCTCGCTTCATCAGCTATGTGGGCGCCTTGCATCAAGCGCTGCTCGATGTGAGCGCATGGGCGGAAAAAGGTGTGGCGCCACCATCCACCACCCAATACCAAATCGTCGATGGGCAAGTGGAGGTCCCGGCAACGGCAAAATTGCGGAAAGGCATTCAGCCGGTGGTGAAAGTAATGGCGAACGGTTCGTCGAGAGCCGAGGTTGAGGTAGGCACACCCGTCGAGTTCTCTGCGGTGATCGAAGTTCCGCCCGGCACCGGCAAGGTCGTCGGCGCACAGTGGGACTTCGAAGGTGCGGGCGACTATCCGGTGACCGCTCAGCTCGATCGCGGCAGCTCCAAGGGCCAGCGCGTCACGGTCAAGGTGCAGCACGCCTTCAGCAAGCCTGGCACCTACTTCCCGGTGCTGCGTGCCTCATCGCAACGGGACGCAAGCCAGTCGCCGTACACGAAAGTCCAGGCGCTCGGCCGCGTGCGCGTGGTTGTGCGCTAACGAGATGACCTGCTCTTTGGGGGATCAGCGACAAGCAACAGGCGGCGTGCTGCATCGGATCGATGCAGCAGTAGAACCCTTCCCTCCATTCCCCGGCGAAGGACATGCTCCGGGCCGGGGTTTCTTTTTTTGTTGGAACCGGTTTACGGTTCGGGCAGTTCCGTGGCGATGAACGATCCGAGTTTGATCCATT
>JBGGMZ010000340.1:0-5390 GCA_041287745.1 Chthoniobacter sp.
TTTCAAATACGCATCGCTGACTGCGGCGATGGTGAGATCGGGCGTGAGCACGAGGTAGAGCCCAGGCAGTGAGTCGAATAAGGCCCGGAAGTGCACATGCATCTGCTGGATGCGATGGCGTTCGGTGATGTCGCGCGTGATCTTGGCGTATCCCTTGAGGTTGCCGTTCTCATCACGAATGGCCGAGATGATCACGTTGGAATAATAGCGCGTGCCATCCTTTCGCACGCGCCAGCCTTCATCCTCCACGCGCCCCGTATCCCGCGCCTCGGCCAGTTCCCGCTCCGGTTTACCAGCCGAGATGTCCTCCGGCAGATAGAAGCGCGAGAAGTGGCGCCCTAGGATTTCGTCGGCTTTGTAACCCAGTTGCCGCTCCGCACCGGGATTCCAGCTCGCGACGCACCCCTCCGCATTGAGCAGCAGGATGGCGTAATCTTCGATCGAGTCGACGATCATGCGGACCCGCTCTTCGCTCGAGCGCAATGCCTGCTCCGCGTTCCGGCGCTCGGTGATATCGTTGATCGCGAGCAAGACCGCGTCTGAATGTTCCCCGGGGCGGTAGAGCTTGCGGCCAGTGAGCAACATGACCCGCCGACCCGCCGTGGGAAACTCGTATTCCCACTCGATATCATCGAAGCTTTCGTTCTGCTTCTGCGCTGCCGTGAGCAAGGCGGCCAATCGGGGATGATTCCACTGCCCCTGGCCGAGTTCGCCCAGCAGGCGCCGCTCGGTTTCCTCCGGTGTGGTCTGAAATGCCTGGTAATAGGCGCGGTTCGCCCGCTCCACCCGCATGTCACGATCCAGCACCAGCAACGGCTCGCGCACGGTATTGACGATGCTCTCGGCGTAGTCGCGCGCGGTCTGCTGCAATTGCGCGGATTCCTTGCGAGCGGCGAGCTCTCGTCGAGTAGACCACGCCGCGACGGCCATGAGAGTTACGATCCCCGCAGTGCCTGCGACCACGACTCCCAGTGTAAGCCGGGAGCTGCGGCGCGCCGCAGCTGCCCGCTTTTCCAGTAGCTGATCCTCCGCCTCGCCCATCTGTCGCACGATTTCGCGAATCTGCTGCATCAGCTGCCGCCCTTCCGCCGAATTCACCAGGGCGACCGAAGCATCCAGTCCGCCATCCTGCCGCAGTTTGATCTGCTTCTGCATGCGGGCGATTTTCTGGTCGAGCAGAGGGAGCAAGTAATCCAGCCGTTGCTGCTGTTCCGGATTGTGTTTGCTTAGGCGACGCAGAGTATCGAATGATTGCCGAGCCTGCTCTAGGCCGGGTTCGAAGGGTTCGAGAAAGGAACTGTCGGCGGTCAGCAAATATCCTCGCAGCGCCGTCTCTGCATCGACGATGCCGACGAGCGCACGTTCCAGTTCCAACCGTGTTTCCAATGAGCGATCCACGGACTGCAGCGTGTCCAGCATGCCTGCCGTGCTCCAGAAGGCGAAGGCGGCGCCGGTGACAATCAACACAATCAGCGCGGCGGCGATGATTCCGTTCGTCGTTTCTCTCCTGCGCACCTTCTTGGGAGCACTTGGGTCCATTTTAGCCGGGGCGGTAATACCGCTCATTTCCATATCTTCACGCCTCCCCGGTGACAATCGGAATATCCCTCTGGCAGAGATGGAAAGGCTTCCATTCCTTCTCTCAATTTGGGCTGGGGTTTGGTCATGGATTCAAGGCGCCAGGTTTAATTCGTGTCAGGCGTTCCGACGCGCTTCTCCCAGCGACTCTCCGGCAAAGAATCTCGGCATGATGCGAACGCTGCGCGAACGGTTTGCCCCCTCGCCGGAAAGATCGATGACAATGCGTGCGAGGCGGCGCGCGTGCGCCTCCGGGTCCGCGCGATAGCGCGCCAGTTGAGGGGAAAAGAATTCATGAAAGTGGTCGCTATCGCGCGCGATGACGGCGGCATCCCGCGGCACGCGCACACCCAGGCGCTGTAGCTCGCTCGCCACCATCACGGCGGGCATCGAGCGGGCAACCAGAAAGGCCGTGGGGGCGGCTTCGGCGCCCAATAAGGTGCGCAGACGTTGCCGGATGCTTTCCGGCGTGCCGTCGTGATGGGCGATGATCGGCGATGCGGTCTTTGCCGTTCCATTGGCGAAGGCCTCGAGAAACCCCGCCTCGCTCTCACGATCTCCCGCGGTTTCGGCGCCCTGCATGAGCAGGACGATGCGCCGGTGACCCCGCCTCAGGAATTGGCCTGCTGCGTGTCGGCACACGGCCCGGTAGTCGAAATCGACCGACGGTAGATCCATGCCGGAATGACACGAGCCAGAAAGCACCGCGGGCAGCTTGCTCTGTACGAACCAGCGCTGCATCCGCTCATTCGTCATGAAAAGCAGCCATGTTCCCGCCGGCTCCTGCCGGGTCAGCGCGGCGAGGTCTTTTTCCGGCCGACGCGAGTACCAGCGGCGGCCACTGTGGATTTCCAGCTGCAGCCCAGCCCTGGCCAGTAGTTCGCGGAGACGATCCATCCAGCACAACGCAAAGGGCGGCACCTCCTGCAATGGCAGAGGCGTGAGCAAGCCGACGGTGCGAATCTTTGGCGGCAGTCGAGCAGTGTCTTTTTGCACGATGCTCCTCTGTCGCCCCCGCGCGACTTTTAGCATTCCCTCCCCCTCCAGCGAGGCCAGCGCCGCCCGCAGGGTGGGTCGGCTGATATTCAGCAACCGACTCAATTCCCGCTCCCCCGGCATGCGGCCGACCCACGTGCCTTCGCGCAGTGCACCGCGCAAGGTTTCCACTGCTTGCTCGACCAGGGAGGGACGATGAATGGCCAGGCTCACGAAAAGCGAGCATGCCCATGTTACGGCTACTGGTCAACTCGCTTGACCAGCTTCGCAACCGCCTATCGAAGCGGCCTTGCGACGGAAAGTCCGGGCGGGATACGGCAGCAACGGCAGGCCGAGGGAAACGATGAGAAAAGGAACGATAAAGCCGCTCTTCAAAGCGTGAATAAAATCGTCGCTGCCACGTTCTTCGAAGAAATCGCGGACAAATGTGGAGATCGGCCAGCTGAGCACAAAGAGCAGTGTCGAGCAGATGGTTTTGACGGCTGTGATCGGCGCGCCGAGGAGGCGGCAAAGCAGGCAGAACGAAAGTGGTATGAGCAGCCAAATCACCAACGCGAACGAGAAGCTGAAGGTGGAGGCAAAACGTCCGAACACCGCATGGAGTGCAATATTCGCGCCCAGATAACCCGGAAGGAAAAACGCCATCAAGGCCCCCACGAAACCTGCGCGATTGTGAACCGAAGCGAAGCAGGCCGCCCACGCGATGAACAGCGCAACCACAACTGGCACGGTCCAAAAGAAGCCGCTCGTCCAGGCCAATGCATCCCAGCCAAAGCGCCGTTCCAGCTCCACTCTCCACGCAACCCCTCCAGCCACTCCCAGCGCGACCAGGGTGAGAATGGCCATCCAGAAACGTCTGCCTGCTTTCATCGCGGTATCACTTCGCCCGGTGACCGAGGGAATGATCAGGTGAGCGCGGCCTGCCAGCGCGCGAGCTGAGCGGCTACATTTTGCGGGCTCGGAGCGCCGATGGCCCGGCGGGCTTCCATCGACTTCTGCACGTTGAGCATTTCGAACACATCGGCTTGGAAGACCGGCGAGAGCGACTGGTAATCGGCCAGCGTGAGCTGCGTGAGTTCGCACTTTTTTTCTCCGCAGAGCGCCACGGCGCGGCCGATGACTTCGTGCGCCTTGCGGAACGGGATGCCGTTATTGACGAGGTAATCCGCAAGATCCGTGGCGAGGAGCATCGGATCGGAGACCGCGGCAGCGCAGGCGGCGGGATTGGCCTGAGCTTCGCGCAGCATCGCAGCGAAGACGGCGAGCGCGGTGCGGATCGTGTCGATGCTGTCGAAGACCGGCTCCTTGTCTTCCTGCATGTCGCGATTGTAGGTCATCGGCAGGCCCTTCAAGATGGTGAGGAGTGAGACGAGATTGCCGATGACGCGGCCAGACTTGCCGCGAGTGAGTTCGGCCACGTCGGGATTTTTCTTCTGCGGCATGAGCGAACTGCCAGTGGTGAAGGCATCGCTCAGCTTCACGAACTGAAACTCGCTGGAAGCCCAGAGGATCACGTCCTCACTGAGGCGCGAGAGGTGCACGGCTACGAGCGCGAGGGCGGCGAGCAACTCCACGGCAAAGTCGCGATCGCTCACCGCGTCCATGCTGTTTTGCGTCACGGTAGGAAAATCCAATTCGCGCGCCACCAGCTCGCGGTCGAGCACAATGGTCGAACCGGCGATGGCCCCCGAGCCGAGCGGCAGCACATTGATGCGCTTGCGCGCGTCCTGCACCCGATCACGATCGCGCTGGAACATCTCCACATACGCGAGGAGATGATGCGCGAAGTAGACCGGCTGCGCCCGCTGCAGATGCGTGTAGCCGGGAATAATCACATCCCGGTGTCGTGACCCAAGGTCGACCAGCGACCGCTGCATCTCGGCGAGCAGAGCGTCCAGTTCATCGCAGGTGTCGCGCAGGAAAAGGCGGATATCGAGCGCCACCTGGTCATTGCGGCTGCGCGCAGTGTGCAGCTTCGCGCCGGCGTCACCGATCCGCTTGGTGAGCTCAGCTTCGATATTCATGTGCACGTCTTCGAGCTCGGTCTTCCACTGAAACTTTCCGGCCTCGATTTCTGCGCCGATGGCATTTAACCCCGTCACGATCTTCTCGCGTTCCTCTCCTGTAATCAGCCCGGCCTTTTGCAGCGCGGCGGAATGGGCGATCGAGCCTGCGATATCGTGACGCCACAGGCGCCAGTCAAAGCTGATCGATTCGCTGTATTGCTGAAGCAGCGCGGAGGTTTCTTGCTGAAAACGGCCTTTCCACATGGGGACGGTTGGGTTGCTTGGTAAGGGTCAAAAATTGGAACGCGGAGAAAGACAATGAGACTGGGAGACCATGAGACAATCAGAAAAGTTGGCGCCTTCGCTCTCTTCTCCTGGCTCCCCGCGCCTCTGCGTTTCAAAAGCCTGGCGCTTCAATCCCGCGCGGGCTTGCGATTTTTACAGACGCCCTGCTTGCGGAGCTCGTCGCAATTGGCCTCGATGCGCAGGCTCTTCGACGCCGGGGAGAAACCAAGCCGCTTGCTGATGCACTCCTCGAGCAACTCGATGTGCTGGTCCTCAAACTCGACGATGCGGTTGCAATCCACACAGATGAGGTGGTTGTGGTGCGGGTGATCGAGATAGTTGGGGTCGTAGAACTTGTAGTCCTTGCCGAAATCCATCTCCTTTAGCACCCCGCACTCCACCAGCAGTGGCAGGGTGCGGTAGACTGTGGCGCGCGACACCGAATGATCGATTTTACGCGACATCCGCAGGAGCTCTTCCGCCGTGTAGTGCTCGCTGGTGCTAAATGCAGCCTGGATAATAGCC
>JBGGMZ010000341.1:0-16920 GCA_041287745.1 Chthoniobacter sp.
AAAAGAAGTTTCCGAATCCGGCGGGGTAGAATTTTGAATCAGGAAAGCAGGAACACAGGAACGAAAAACAAATCCTTCCTGCTTTCCTGCGTTCCTAATTCACCTCGTTTATCCGGAAGTTACTTTCGGCAGATGCTCTAATCACATTTCCAGAGGGCGAAGTCGTAGCCACATTTGCCGGCAACCGCGTAATGGGATCGATCACACGGTCGTCGGCGGCACACAGCGCATCAACGCAATCCTCTTTGTGAAGTCCAAAAGATCGAACGTTTCCTAACGACATAGTGTCGTATGGAAACAATATGAAGCGAAGTATCTGCGGATTCCGGGTGATCGGAGGCAGGACGTTTGGAAATGGGGTTGCGGGCGAGGTGTGGCGTGGACTCGGAGGATCGCGGGTGAGCGCTTTTGGACGGCCGAAAGACAACCTGAAATCCAGTAAACCTATGAAAACGATTCTTCCTGCGATCTTTGCTTTGGCGTTGCTCGCCGGGTGTGCGAGCAGAGGTCCGGTGTCCAGCGCCGGCTCCAGTTCCACTACGGAATCGGGAGGGATCGACCCGGTGACAATGGCGGGGATCGAAGCGAGCAACCGGGCCACGGACGAAGAGATTCAGCGAGTGAACGCGGATGCCAATGCGGCGGCGGTCGATGCCGTCAACGCAGCATCGGCCGCGGCGGCGGCAGTGCCGGGTCTGTAGCTTGCGAATACACACGCAACCGGACGGCCTCGGGTGCTCGACGAGGAACAGCTTGTTGGCGAATGCGATTCTCACTCCGTCCCGGCACCCATGGCCTCTTTTCACCGGCTTCTCATTCGCATTCAAAATTCGCCTGCGCACTTGGTCTATCGTAGTTTTGCGCTTACGTTTTCCTGATGACCCAGCACATTGTCCTCTACGATGGCGAATGCCCGATGTGCGTCTTCCAGATGAAGATGCTGAGCTGGCTCGATTGGTTTGGCACGCTCGCGCTGGTGCCGCTGAGTGATCCGCGCGCGCAGGAAGTCGCGCCGCAGCTCACGCGCGAAGATTTGCTCGAGGCAATTCACTGCGTCACCCCGCAGGGCCGCATTTATCGAGGCGCACGGGCGATTCGTTTCGTCGGTATGCGTCTCCCGCTACTCTTGCCGGTCGCGCTGTTCCTCTGGATTCCCGGGGTCATTCTCATCGCGGAAGTCATCTACCAATGGGTGAGCCGCAATCGCCTCGTCCTCAGTCGCGTCTTCGGCTGCAAAGACGCCTGCTCCATTCTGCCGGCGAAGAAACGCGAACAGGACAAGCTGGCTTAGTCGCTTGGACACACTCGCGCGCACTCGTCTCGACACGGCGCTGGCTACGGCCACGCAGGCGCTTCTCGCGGAGCTGAATCCGGCGGGCCATTGGACGGGAGAACTTTCGAGCAGCGCGCTCTCCACCGCCACAGCGGTCGTGGCGTTGACGGCGGTGGATCGCGAGCAACATCGCGAGCTGATCGCTGGAGGGCTGCGCTGGCTGTCGCAATTTCAGAACGCCGATGGCGGCTGGGGCGACACGGTGAAGAGCCGGAGCAACATCAGTACGACCGCATTGTGCTGGGCGGCATTGAGCGGTTCGGATCGAGCTGCTGAATTTGGGTCGAGCGTCGCCCGCGCGGAGTCGTGGCTTGCGCGCACAGCGGGCTCGATGGAGCAGCTCATTCCGGCCATCGAAGCTCGCTACGGAAAGGATCGCACTTTCTCCGTGCCGATCCTCATGCATCTCGCCATCTGCGGTCGCGCAAGCTGGCGGAAAATCCCCGCACTGCCTTTCGAACTCGCGGCCTGCCCCCATCAGATTTTCGGTGCGCTGCAATTGCCCGTCGTCAGCTACGCGCTGCCCGCACTCATTGCCATCGGCCAGGCGATCCATCATCACGCACCACCCGCCAATCGGCTTGCCAACTGGATCCGCAAGGCATCGCGCGCTCGCACCCTGCGCGTGCTCGAGTCGATTCAACCGACCAATGGCGGCTTTCTCGAGGCGACACCGCTGACCAGTTTTGTCACCATGGCTCTCGCCTCCGCCGGCTTGGGAAATCATCCCGTCGTGCGCCGCGCGGTGAGCTTTCTGCAAGCGAGTGTGCAGTCGGACGGAAGCTGGGCCATCGACACCAATCTCGCCACCTGGGTGACGACACTTTCCATCAAAGCTCTCTCCCGCCGGCCCGGTACGCTCTCGCCCGAGCAACAGCTTACGCTCCGCGAATGGCTCCTCGAGCAACAGTACCGCGTCGAGCATCCTTACACCCACGCGGCGCCCGGTGGCTGGGCGTGGACCGATCTGCCCGGCGGCGTGCCGGACGCCGATGACACCCCCGGCGCGCTAATCGCGCTGCTCCATCTCGGTATCGTCGACGCTCCCACGCAGCAGGCCGGCCGGCTCGGCGTGCGCTGGCTGCTCGGTTTGCAAAACCGTGACGGTGGCATCCCGACTTTCTGCCGCGGCTGGGGCGCACTGCCTTTCGATCGCAGCTCGCCCGATCTCACTGCGCATACCCTCCGCGCCTGGACCGCGTGGCTACCGCAACTCGACGAACCGCTCAAGAGACGGACGCTGCGCGGTGTCGCGCGAGGGGTGCAGTTTCTCGCGAAACAGCAGCGCGCCGATGGCTCGTGGTTGCCGCTGTGGTTTGGCAACGAGCACGCGCCGGACGATGAAAATCCGCTCTACGGAACGGCCAAGGTCGTGCTAGCGCTGCGCGAATTGAACGACCGCAATTTCGATCTGCCCGCGGACATGCTGGAGCGCGGCGTCCGCTGGCTCGTCGAGCGCCAGGATTCCACCGGTGGCTGGAGCGGCGCCAAAGACGGCCCGGCAACAGTTGAGGAAACGGCGCTCGCCGTGGAGGCGCTCGCCGGCACGCAGCATGTGAGTGCGACTGATCGCGGCGCTGCCTGGCTCGTCGAGCGCGTGGAGTCGGGCGCGTGGCGCGATCCCTCGCCGATCGGGTTCTATTTCGCCAAGCTTTGGTACTACGAGCGACTCTATCCGTTCGTCTGGACCGTCGGCGCGCTCGGCCGTGCGGCCGCACTGCGCGTAGGGGAACTGGATATTCCCGCCGCCGTTTGACAGTCTCCGCCTCGTGATGGATACGCCCGCCCCGATTGTCAGCGCGCCCGAGCCCGGGCCAGCGCCTGCCGTGCTCGAAGTCCGTGGCTTGAAGCGGCACTTCGGCAAAGTGCCCGCGGTGGATGGCGTCGACCTCAATGTCCACGAGGGCCAGATCTACGGCTTCCTCGGCGTGAACGGTGCGGGCAAGACCACGACCATTCGCATTCTTCTCGGCATCATCGCGGCGGAAGCGGGCACCATCTCGCTGCTCGGCGAAACCACGCGGCGCACTTCCGTGCGGCAAAAGCAACGCATCGGCTACGTCTCGCAGGAGCAGAATTTCTATCCGTGGATGACCGCCCAAGCGCTCGGCAAATTTGTCGGCGCATTCTATCCCACGTGGGACGCCGCGGAATTCCGACGATTGCTCCAAGTGCTCGAGGTGCCCGCCGAACGCAAGGTCTCGCAGCTTTCTGGCGGCATGCGGGCCAAGCTCGCCCTGGCACTCGCGCTCGCGCCGCGCCCTGCGGTGCTCATTCTCGATGAACCCACGGCCGGCCTCGATCCGCTCGCTCGTCGCGAGTTCATGCAGCTCATCGTCGCGCAGGCGCGGCAACATCGCCGCACGACATTCTTCTCCTCGCACCTGATCGATGAAGTGGAGCGCTGCGCGGATTGCGTCGGCATCATCCACGAAGGCAGCATGCGCTTCGAAGGTCCCCTGGAAAGCCTGCGCACCACCGTGCGGCGCGTGCGCGTGACCAGCGGCGCGGAATTCACGCCGCCGCCGGGATTCGAGTGCTGGCAGGATGAAGCGCTCGACGGCACCCACCTGTGGGTGCTGCGCGCGTCGGAGGAACTTTGGCATACGCTCGTGCTGCCGCCGGAGGCCACCGTCGAGAGACTATCGCTCGAGGATGCCTTCATCGCGTGCGTGGGCTCGCGCGTCGTCGCGTTATGATTCGCGGGCTGATCGAAAAGGAACTGCGCCAGCACGGCTTTGCGCTCGGGTTCCTGCTCGTCCTGCCCTTTGCCGGGTTGCTCCTCATCCTGAGCTACGGCGTCTTGCAGCGGGCGGGTGGTGGGGGCTTCGAGGCGGTGCGCCTTTTGCTCTACACATTCTTGCCGCTGGCTAGCCTGGTGCTGGGTCAGTTGCTCATCGCGTCGGAGTTTCGCCAGAAGACACAGCTTTTCCTGGAAGGGCTGCCGCTGCCGCGCGCGTGGATGCTCGGCGTGAAATTCGCCCTCGGCTTCCTCCTCGTGCTGCTCATGACGCTACTCGCGCTCGGCTACGTCGCCCTGCTCGCGCGAAACACGGAAGCGCTCACGCCGCGCTTCGCGGCGCTGCTCGCGGCGAAGGCCGTGGGTTGGGTGGCATTCATCTACACGCTCTCCTTCGCGCATGCATTCCTGGGACGCTATCGTGTGCCGTTCGGCCTCGCGCTTCTCACCGGCCTGATTTACCTCATCTCCACCGGCGTCGAGATCTCCAGCTTCGGCCCCTTCGCCCTGCTGGACAACCGCTTCGCCTACGAGCGCTACGTCTGGCCGGTGAATGCGCTCGCCATCACCGCCGGGCTCGTCCTGGGACTCGCTGCGCTTGGCTTCTCCCTCGGGCTCGTGCGGGACGCCACCGTCGCGGCGATGCTGGCGGAGAGGATGTCTTCGCGCGAGAAACTGTTCCTCACCATGTTCATCCTCGTCGGGATCTCCGTGGCGGCCATTGTGGGCGAGCACCGCCAAAACGTGGCTCCCGTCGAAATGCCCGGCGCCTTTGAGGCCCGCCACGGGGTCGTCCGCGTGCTGGTCTCCGCGGCGGTGGATGCTCCTTCGCGCGAAGAAACCGAGGCGCTCAAGCGCACCGCCAATGCTGCCGCCACCGAACTCGGCGCGCTCACCGATTATCTCGGCTGCGACTCCTACCCGCCCATCTTTATCGTCCACCGCCGCGACCTGAAAGCCGGCGAATTCACCTACGGCGAGCTGAAGCCGAAGCAAGGCCTGCTCGTGCGCGCCAACCTCACCGCACCTGGCTTCAAGATCGATGCGTTGCACACCTGGCTCGTGCGCGAATCCCTCGGCATCCACACCGCCGGCATGGCCGATCGCGAGCGCAACGCCTGGGTCTTCGATGCCATCCAATGGTGGTGGCCGCGCTCGCAACACGGCACCGTCTCCGCGTGGGAGGAAGCCCAGCGCACCGAGCATGCTGCGCCGAGGCTGCTCGATTTCACCCCCGCGCAATTGCACACGTGGTATTCGGTGCGCAAAAAACTCGGGGACGAACCCACCGATGCGCTGGCCGGCAGCAGCCTCGCCATGCTCGCCGAGCGCCACGGCGTGGAAAGCGCGCAGCGGTTCCTCTTCGCGCGCTTCGCCCGGCGGCAGCCCTATGATGCGCGCGCGTGGTGGCACGACATACTGCGGTCCACCGGCGCCCGCCTGCACGCCGCCACCGGATTGAGCGAAAAACAATTCACCGCCGAATGGCAAGTGGCCATGGCCGACCGACCGGAATGAACCGCACCCTGCTCGCCAAGGAATTGCGCGCCCTCCGCCCGTACACGGTGTCCATCCTCGCGATGTCCGTCCTGCTCACCGGCCTCCTCTTCTTCGACGAAATGCCGGACGCGCAGCGCTTCGATCCCGCGCGGTGGCTGGATAAGTCGCGCTTCGGCTCCTTCCTCTTCCTCGTGCTCTTCAGCATGTTGCTCGGCTCCGGCTTGCTCGTGCAGGAGAGCGAAGAGCGCACCCTGCAGTTCCTCGATGGCCTGCCGCTCTCTCGCACCCGCGTCTTCGTGATGAAGGCGCTGGCCGCTTTCCTCGTCATCTCACTCGTTCCGGCGACGGACGTCGGCTCCGATCTCATCTTCAGCGCCGTCTCCCGCACCTCCATCGACCCACCCTTTGCCTGGAATTTCATGGCGACGGAATTTGGCCTGCAGCTTCTCGCCGGCGCTTATCTCGTGGGTCTCGCGCTGCTCATCTCATTCACGCGCGCATGGTTTGCGCTCGTCACCGGGTTGTTGCTTTTCGCCTTCGTGTGGTTTCGTCAGCGCGGGCTGTACTGGCTTTCCAATTTCGATACCTACGCGCTGCTCAGCCCGGCCTATGTGAACTCCAAGGTGCACGTGCCCTGGCCACAGGTCTGCGCGCACCTCGGTGGTGCACTTGGGTTCTACGGTCTCGCCTGGCTGGCCTTCCTCAGCATCGGCGATCGCGCGCAGTTCACCATCGACCGGCTGGGCCGTTTGCGTTGGCTGGGTCTGCTCGGTACGGGTGCACGCTGGATCGCGCCGATTGTCTGGATCGCCGGCCTGATCCTGTTGTTGCAAAACAACGACACGTCAAAACCTGGGGCCGATTCGCCGGTCGGCGAGGGCGCGTTTTCGCAGCGGGAAACGAAGCACTACCTCTTCCTCTTCCGCACTTCCCAAGCAGCGCAGGCGAAGCCTCTCGTCGCCGCGGGCGACATCGCTTACGAACGCGTCGTCGGGTATCTCGGCGCGCCTCCGGCATCCACGCGCGTGGTCGTGGACCTGGCCAGCCCCGTCGTCTCGCACGCGGTGGGTCAGACGAATTGGACGAAGATCCGCATGCCGCTCAATGGCGAGACCGCGCTCGATGAGTTGCTCCTCATCCTTGGCCACGAGACGACCCACGTCTTCATCGAGCAGCTCAGCGACGGGCGCATGAGCCGGTATTTCAACGAGTGCCGCTGCTTCCACGAGGGCCTGGCGACCTACGTCGAGCTCAACGCCTTCGGCAAGGAACCCGATCGCGACCTGAACCGCCGCGCCATCGCCGGCGCGTGGTCGCGGGGCAAGGTCCCGCTCGAGTTGCTCATGAATGATGGTGCGTTGAGCGCCAAGCGGGAGCCGACGCTCGCCTATCCGCTGGGTGAAGCCTTCGCGCAGGCACTCATCGATTCTCAAGGCCACGATGCCCCCCTACGCGTCCTCCGCGCTTTCGCGCGCAGCAATGCGCCGGGCGGCCTGAGCGGCGCCGGGCTCTGGCGTGATTCCATGCAAGCCGCCGGCATCAGCTTCGATCGCGTGGCCGCGGCCTACGATGCCGTGTGCGCCGCGGCCGTGAAGCAGGAGCAGCCATTTGTCAATGCCCTCCCGCGGCTCGCCGCCACCGTCCGCCTCGAGGGTGGCAACATCGTCGTGCAGCCCATCTTCGCCGGCCTGCCGCCAGGCCAGCTCGTGTGCTGCACCTACGACGACGACCCCGTCGCCCCGCAATTCACCGCCCTCCGCCGCAACCACGACGGCACCTTCAGCTGGCCCGCCGCGCGCCACACCGGCTCCACCTTCCGCTATCTCCTCGGCTGGCACACCACCGGCACACGCCTCCCGGTCTTCGAGCCATGGGCCGAGACCGTGCCGAAGTAGTCGGGCAATCTAGTAAGGAAACCGACTACGTCAGCGTGCTGTCGTCGCGCTTTTCCAGGCGCATGACCTGTTTCTTGATGACCTCCACATTCTTCGTGAGCTCGAAGAGCGCCTTTACGATCTCCGCCTTCGTCGGCTCATCGGCCAGCGGAGGCAGGAGCGGGTGAATGCTCGTCACACCGGAGGCGATTTGCGTGCAGATAGTGCGGATTTGCGTGATGGCTTCGGAACGATCCATGAAGGAAAAGGTTGCGGAGGCACGAGCAGAGCGCAAGCCTAGCGCGATAGTTTAAACGTCAGGAAGAAGAGAAGAAAGAATATGCGAGTTGTTGTTACGTGTGGGCCCAGTTACGAGCCGATCGATGAGGTGCGAAGGATTACCAATTTCTCCACGGGAGAGCTGGGCATGATTCTCACGAGTCAATTGGTCAAGGCGGGCTGTGAAGTCCTTTGCTTTCGCGGGGTCGGCGCCACTTCGGACAAGCAGGTGGCCGGCGCGAAGATCCTGCCGTTTGCTACAAATCAGCACCTGCAATCCGCCCTCGAGGAATTGCCGGAGCGCGAGACGGTCAGCGCGGTGTTTCATGCTGCGGCGCTGGTGGATTATCGCGTGAAGAGCGTGCACACCAGCACGGGCCGGGAGATCGCGGCGACGAAGATTCCCACGAGCGCCGGTGATCTCGTCGTGTCGCTCAGCCCCTACCCGAAGTTGATCCAAAGCCTGCGCGACCTTTTTCCGAAGAGCCGCATCGTCGGCTGGAAATACGAGCTCGTGGGCAGCCGCGCGGATGTGCTCGCCGCGGCCATCCGCCAGCTGGCCGAGAGCCGCAGCGATGGATGTGTGATGAACGGTGCGGCCTATGGCGGTGGATTCGGCTTCCTCGAGCCGAAGAGCAAGCCCCAGCATTTTGCGGATAAGTTATCGCTCTCCGCGCACCTCGCGAAGTGGCTGAAGGTGAAAGACAAAGAGAAAAAGTCCGGGGCGTAACGGTCGCGCGCCGACTTTACTGCCGCTCGGCGAGATACTGCACCACCTGCTCCGCCAGCTTGCGCCCGATTCCCTCGGTCGCTGCGATTTGATCCACGGTCGCGCGACGCAGCCGCGTCACGCTGCCAAATTTCTGCAGCAGCAGTTGCTTGCGGTTCTGCGACACGCCGGGGCACTCATCCAAAAGGCTCTCCGCGATGCGGCGCTTCATCAGGATCTGGTGATACCCGTTGGCAAAGCGATGCGCCTCGTCGCGGATGCGTTGCAAGAGCTGCAGTGCGCCGCTGTCGTGCGGGAGTTGCAACGGCAGCGGGCGTCCCGGCCGATAGATTTCTTCGAACTCCTTCGCCAGGCCGATGATCGGCACTTCATCCATGAGCCGGAGCTGTTGCAACTCGCGGCAGGCCGCGCTGAGCTGGCCCTTGCCGCCGTCCACGATGATGAGACTGGGCAGCCGTGGCACACCGGGCGCCTCCGGTTCGTCGCCCACGCGCACCACCGCATCGCGCAGTTTCTCCTGCGAAAATTCCGGCGCGTAATCCACGTGCGTGTCGCCATCCACCTGCGGTGAAGGTGCACGCGAGGCGCTCACCGCCGCCTCGTGCAAGACCCTCGCGTAGCGGCGCCGCACCACCTCGCCCATGCTGGCAAAGTCGTCCTGCCCTTCCACCGTCTTGATGCGGAAGCGGCGATAGAGATGGTTGGCTGGCCTGCCATCGAGGAAGCACACCATGCTGGCCACGATGTGCGTGCTGCTGATGTTGGAAATATCGAAGCACTCCATGCGGCGCGGCGGCGCGCCGAGCCCGAGCGCATCGCCCAGCGCGGCGAGATCCGCGATGGGATCCACCGTGCTCGTCACCCCGAGCCGATGTCGCATGTCGCGCGTGTAGCGAGCCATGGGCTTGGTCGTCTTGCGCAGGTCGTCGAGCATGTTGCGCAGCTCGGCCGCGCGCTCGAAATCCAGTGCCGCAGCCGCCTTCCGCATTTCGTCCTCCAGCGCCTGGAGCAGTTCCTTCGATTGCCCGTTGAGAAACTCGCACGCCATGTCCACCCGCGCGCGATATTGTTCCATCGTGATATCCGCCAACTTCATCGGCACCTGATAGGTCGACGACTTCAGTTCACGCTCGCTCGGGTTGCCCCGGCCAAAGGTCATCACGCCAAATTTCTTCCGCATGAAGGCCAGCGTCTGCCGCAGCGCCCCCGCATGGGCAAAGGGGCCGAAATACCGCGCGCTCTCGTCGTTCTTCATCCGCGTGAGACGGAAGCGCGGCCACTCCTCCTTCATGTCCACCTTCACCAGAAGGAAGCGTTTGTCGTCGCGGAAGCTGATGTTGTAGCGCGGGCGGAATTCCTTGATCAGCCGCCCTTCCAGTAGGAGCGCCTCCGGTTCGCTGCCCGCGATGTGCCATTCGAAATCCCAGATCGCCTCCAGCAGGGCACGCGTCTTCAGGTCGGCCCGCATGTTGCGGCTCGGTGTGAAATACTGGCTCACCCGCTTCCGCAGACTCCGCGCCTTGCCTACGTAGATCACCCGGTTAAAGCGGTCGCGCATGATGTAAACCCCCGGCTTGTGGGGCACATCGCGCAATTTGACCTTAAAATCGGGCTTGGAGGGCTGGGCTGACATTCGGAGGCAGGGACGGGTGCGTAAGGTATATCAAGTGAGCGGTTTTTGCCCGAAAAACAGAGTGCCACGAGTCGAGAAGGGCAGGGGGAGATGGCAAATGGCTGATTAAAGATGGCAGATTGAGGATATCGGCCGCGCCCGGCGGTCCCCCTTTCTTGCCCTTCGGCCTTGGCGTCTCGCCCTCCGTCCTCCTCGTTTCGCCCTCCGTCATTCGCCTTCCCGCACTCCTCGGTACTCTGGAGGTTGCATCCTTTTGACCACCCGCTAGAATGCTCGACTATCTTCATGAACTTCACCCGACCTTTCCTGGCCCTGATGTTCGGCGCCGTCACCCTGTTTGGCCAGGAAGCCGCTTCCCCTCTTACCGGTGGAAATGGCGTTCTTTTGGCGCAAGCGACCGCTCCCGGCAAAGACAACGCTGTCACCGCGATCAATGACAGAGGAGCCAAGGACAAGGCTGCCGTACCCGCCGCTGGCAGTGATACTACGACTATTCCCGCTCGTCCCGCCGGAAGCGCTGCGGCACCGGCTGCTTCCGACACAGTGTTCAATCCCGTGACCATCTGGAAACTGGTTCAGTCCGGTGGCTGGATCATGGTCATCATGGGCTTCCTGTCCGTCGTCACGGTGATGCTCGTGCTCGTCTACATCTTCACCCTCCGCCGCGGCTCGATCCTCACGCCGCACTATATGAATACGGCGGATGTCCTGCTGAAAAAGCGCGATTACCTCGGCCTGCTCGCCATCTCCAGCCGTCATAGTGAAGCAGTCGCCCGGGTCGTGCAGCGCACGCTCGATTTCGCGACGAAGAATCCCACCGCCTCCTTTGAAGTCGTCAAGGAAATCGCCGAGACCGAGGCGGCCGCCCAGGCTGCGTCCCTCCAGCACCGCACGGTGTATCTGGCGGATATCGGCATGCTTTCGCCCATGATCGGCCTTCTCGGCACGGTCATCGGCATCATCAGTTCCTTCGGTGAACTTGCCCACAAGGAGGCGACCCAAAATCGCGACATGCTGCTCGCCGGTGGTGTGTCCACCGCTCTGGTGGCCACGGCTTCCGGCCTCATTCTCGGCATCACGGCGATGTTCTTTTATTCGCTGTTCCGCAATCGCGTGCAGAGCCTCATCTCCGATCTCGAGATTGCCTCCGCGCACATCCTCGGCCTCATCGCGCTGAACTTTAACAAGAAGCGCGAGCAGTCCCGCGTCGCCGTCGACGAGGAATTCTAACCGCGCCCGCCGCCCATGAAACTCCGCAGACGCCCCGAGCCTCACGTCCTCGGCTTTCAGATCGCGCCGATGGTGGACATCCTCCTCGTGCTGCTCTGCTTTTTCATCGTCACGTGGAGCTTTGCACGGAAGGAAAATGAGCTCGATGTGAAGGTTCCCAACGCGGAACACGCCACGGAATCGAACCCGGTTGTCAATCAAACGGTCATCAACGTGCGGGCCGACGGCGCAGTGGTGTGGAACCGCAAAGTCATGGAGCTCCGCGACCTGGGCGCCAAACTGAAGGAACTTTCCACCCTTTTCCCCGACTACGCGATCATCGTGCGTGGCGATGAACGCGTGCCCTTCCGCCACATCGCCGCCGTCCTCGATACCTGCCGTTCCGCGGGCATCTGGAACGTCGCCTTTGCCACCTCCAAAGCGGAATGAAACGGCTTCCCATCAGCAGTCTTCTCGTCGCGCTCGGTCTTGCGCAGCTTCCTCTTTCCGCGCAGGACACGCCCGACGTCCGCAAGCCTTTCCGGCTGAACGACGATAACCGGCCGGTCCCGCGCGCCGTTCCAGTGGAGCAGCCCGACAGGCCAGTGCGGCGCGCTATCCCCATCGAAAAGCCCGGCACTGCCACGCCCGCGCCGAATTCCGTCCCGGCACCGAAGCCGATGACGAGCCCGGAAGCCGTGGAGCCCGGCGATATCAAGATCGCCCCGCAGGAAAAGGGCACGCCGGACATCCTGCAGCTCAATGTCGCCGACAGTTACTACGCGAAGAAGCAGTACGACATGGCCGCGCCCGAGTACGAAAAGTATCTCGGCCTCTACAAGAATGCGCCGGACACCGCCGCCGCCCTTTTCCGGCTCGGTGAAAGCTATCGCCACATTGGCAATGTGAATGCGGCGAAGAGTTCCTATACGGCGCTGCTCAATAATTTTGGCACCGGCGAGTTCATTGCGCCCGCGGCATATCGCCTCGCCGATCTCTACTACCAGGACAAGCAGTATCGCGACGCGCTCACGCTCTATCGCAAGGCCTCGGTGCGGCTCACTGAGCCAACCGTGGCCAACGCGGCGAAATTCTTTACCGGCCGCTGCCTCGAGGCGCTCGCCCAGAAAACGGAAGCGCGCGCGACCTACGAGGACCTCGTCAATACGCCGAAAGACAATCCTTTCTACGATGCCAGCCGGCTCTCGCTCGCCCTGCTGTTGAAGGATAGCGCCCGTGTCCCCGAGGCGCTGAAACAGATCCAGGCCCTGGCCAAGCAAACGGAAAATCCCGACCTGAAGCTCGAGGCGACCGTGCGTTCGGGCCTGTGGACGCTGGAGCTTAATCCGCCCCAGATCCAGCAGGCGGACAATGAATTCAAGGCGGCCTTGGCCCTGCCGGGCAAAGGCTATTGGAAAGACCTCGCGCAGCTCGGGCAGGTGCGCATCCTGGCCGATAGCGGCAAGTATCCGCAGGTGGTGGAAGCCTACGAAAAATTTGGCAAAGACATCTCGGTGGATGTCAAGCCGGAGCTCATGGTGCTGGCCGCGACGGCGTTGCGGCAGCTGAACAAGACGGCCGAAGCGCTCGATCTCTACAACGAGATCAGCAAGCAATTTCCCGGCTCCGTCTTCGACAAGGAGGCGCAGTACGAGCGCTTGCGCGCGATGTACGCCACGAACAATCCCGCGCTCATCGAGGAGATCGACAAATACCTGCAGGCAAATCCCGAGGCGCAGAAGCGCGACGAAGTGCTGCTCATGAAAGCCGAGGTCCTCTTCAAGAAGGAGGATTACCAGAACGCGATGCAGATCTACTCCACGCTGGAGCTCTCGCGGACTCTGACCGGCACTCGCAAGGCCGACGCGCAGTTCCGCCTCGCGGTGTGCCAGATGGAGACGAAGAACGTCGACCAGGCGATCAAGACTTACGGCAGCTTCATCAACAACTACCCCACGCACAAGCTGCAGCCCTTTGCGCTGCTCCAGCGCGGCATGGCGTATCAATCGCTGAAGAATCTCACCGGCGCGCTGAAGGATTACGAAACGATCATCAAGAACTTCCCCAAGGCGCCGCAACGCGAGCTCGCGCTGCAGCAGCAGGCGCTCATCCAGGGGCAGCAGGGTAACAACAGCGCGATGGCGGCGAGCTTCAAGCTGCTCCTCAAGGACTTCCCCGAGACGGCCGCGCGCGCCCAGGCAAACTACTGGATCGGCTGGGCCGCTTTTGAGGTGAAAAATTACAAGGAGGCCATGGGGCCGCTCGACGAGGCGCGCAAGATCGACAAGGAACAGTATGCCGACAAGGCCGGCATCCGCGTGCTGCTCTCAGCCTACTATCTCGAGGACAAGACTGCCACTGCGCGCGAGGTCGACCGCTATTCCAAGGAAGGCAAGACCAAGGTGCCCGTGGAAATCCTGCGATGGCTCGGCCGCGCCTTTCACGAAGGTGGCGCAAATGAGAGCGCGGAGAAATATCTCGTCATGCTCACGCCGCGCGACGAAGTCATGCCGGAAGATTTCCTGCTGCTCGGCCAGAGCCAGATCGATATTCCGAAATATCAGCCGGCCGTGGAATCGCTGCAGACCTATCTCAAGTCTACCAAGCTCCCCGTGCCGCGCTGCAAGGGACTGCTCCTCCTCGCCGAGGCGCAGATCGGCCTGGGCAGTCTCGACACCGCGCAGAAATCCGTCGACGAAGCGCTCACGCTCCAGCCCGAGGGCGAGTGGAGTGGCCGCGCGCGCATCAAGGCCGGCGACATTCAAATGGCGCGCAAGAGCTTCGAGGAATCCGCGAAGGTCTATGAAAGCGTGGCGGTCATCCTCGACGATCCGGATGTGACGCCGGAAGCCTTGGAAAAGGCGTGCGCCGCCTGGCGCGCCGCGGGCAAGATCCCGGAGGCCGACAAGACGCTGAACAAGCTCAAGAGCCGCTATCCCGAATACAAAGTCGGCCGCTTCCTCCGCCCGGGGCAAGAGGTGTCCGGGACGCGGTAATCAAAGCTTCGCGCTTGGCTCTTTCCCCGTTTCGGAGGAAGTTCCCCGCGCATGATGTTCAGGGCACCGCTTCCGCGGAAACCTTTCCTCGGTCTCGCCATTGCGGCCGTGCTCGGCATCTTCGCCGCGGATCGGCTGGCTCTGCCCGTGCCGTGGGCGTTGGGCATTGCGACTCTCGGGCTGCTCGTCACTTTGCTGCGGCCGACGCGTTTCGCTGGATGGCTGTTTTGCGCGGCGATTTTTTTCGAGCTCCACACCTTCCACCGCTGGGATGACGATGCGCGCTGGCTCGCCGGCTTCTTTGCTTCCGGGCCGCGCGTCGTCCAGGCCACCGGCATCGTCTGGAAAGAGCCGGAAAAGCCGGCTACGTGGCCGGACAGCAAAGCGCTGCGATTCGTGGTGAAGCTCGAATCCATCGGCTTCGGCGACCAATCGCTCGCCGAGCGCGGCATCCCCGTCCAGGCGCGGGTGAATGTGAGCTGGGCAGGGGAGGCGCCGGCGTATGGTGACCGCATCACTTTCACCGGCAGCGCCTCGAATCTCGAGCCGCAACGCAATCCCGGTGAATTCGACTCCACCGGCTACCAGCAGCGGCTGGGTGTCTTTTCGGAAATCCACACGCGCTTCCCCGCGGACTGCACGATCGACTCGCCGGGCCACGGCAATCCAGTGCAGGCGCTCGCGCTGCAGGGCCGGCACTGGGTGCAGCGCCGGCTCGAGGTGGACCTGATCGATTCGCCGGAAATCATGGCGGTGATCGATGGCGTGGTGCTCGGCTTGCGGGGGGAAAGCCCGGAGGAGTTGAAGACACTGCTCCAGCGCACGGGCACGATTCATCTCTTCGTGGTGAGCGGGCTGAACATTGCCATGCTCGCGACGATCGTTTTCTTCGCGCTCAAGCCGTTCGGGTTGCCCCGCGGCTTCAATATCGTCGTGGTGATCCTCGTGCTCATGGGCTACACGCTCATCACTGGCATGCGCACGAGCAGCGTGCGCTCGACGATCATGGCCACGCTGCTGCTCAGCGCGTCGCTCTTCGACCGGCGGGCGATCTCCGTCAATAGTCTCGCTGCCGCTGCCGTCGCCATCCTCGCGTTCGACACGAACGAACTCTTCGCGCCCGGGTTCCAATTTTCGTTCGTGCTCGTCTTCGTGATCATCGTTTCCGCAGGGCGCATCCAGCGCTGGCTCGAGGCTCGCGCCCAGCCGGACCCGTTTCTGCCCCGCGTGTTGTGGAGTTGGCCGGTGCGATGCGGCACCTTGTTCTGGCACTGGATTTCGGTCGGGATGGGTGTGGTGCTCGCCTCGTGGCTCGGCTCGCTCGTTTTCACCGTCGGTTATTTCCATCTGTTCTCACCGGGCTCGATCGTGGCCAATTTTCTCGCAGTGCCGGTGGCTTTCCTCGTGCTCTCACTCGGCCTTGCTGCGGTGCTTTCCGCGCTCTTCTCGCTGCACGCCACGGTGCTCTTCAACAACGCCAATTGGTTTGCCGCGAAGCTGATGTTGCTCGTGCTGCGCTTCTCCGCCGATCTGCCGAGCGGCTATGTGTATGTGGAGACACCGCGCCTCGCCAAACCGCCGCGCTGCGAGCTCACCGTCTTCGCGCTCAACGACGGTGGCGCTGCGCACATCCGCGCGGATGGCCAGGACTGGCTGCTCGATTGCGCGGATGAGGCGCATTACAATCACACCGTGCTGCCATATCTACGCAGCCGCGGGGTGAATCGCCTCGATGGGTTGCTCCTGACGCATGGCAACGTCAAGCACATGGGCGCCGCCACCGTGGCGATCGGCGATTTTCGGCCGGCCCTGCTCGCGGAATCCATCCTGAGCGACAAGTCCGCAACGCGCCGCAAGCTGCACAATTGGCTCGCCGGGCAGAACCGCGGAAAGGGCCTCTACATGCGGAACGATTTCATCCAACTCGGTCGTGGCGCGAGCCTGCGTGTGCTCTATCCGCCCGCGGGAATCAAACGCACGGCGGCCGCGGATATGGCGCTCGTCTTGCAGCTCCAATGCGGTCGCACACGGGCGCTCTTCATGTCCGCGTCGGGATTTTCCACCGAGCAGTGGCTGATCGAAAACGAGCCCGATCTGCGCAGCGACATTCTCATCAAGGGCCAGAATGCGAAGGACCTTTCGGGGACGCCGGATTTCCTCGCGCATGTCGCGCCGAAGATCGTGGTGTGCAGCCCGCTCGGCTATGGCGAACCGGTGAGCAAGCTCGATGCGTGGGAGGCGGAGGCCGCCGCGCAAGGCATCACCGTTTTCCGGCAGGACAAAACGGGCGCGGTGCACATTGACATCCGTGACGATGGATATGAAGCGCGCGCGTTTCTAGGGGGGAAGACTTTCCGCAGGTGAACGCCGGTTCCAGAGCGGCAGATTTATAATCACCGCAAAGGCGCAAAGGGCGCAGAGGAGCGCAGAGAAAAGCGGGCCGAAACTCTTCCCTTGCGGCCCTCTGCGTTCCCCGCGCCTTTGCGGTTAGAGCATCTGCCAAAAGTAACTTCCGGATAAACGATGCAAATTAGGAACGCAGGAAAGCAGGAAAGATTCGTCTTCTGTTCCTGCTTTCTTGCTTTCCTGATTCAAACACTCCACGCGCCGGGATTCGGAAACTTCT
>JBGGMZ010000342.1:0-7090 GCA_041287745.1 Chthoniobacter sp.
GTGAAACAATTCGCCGACGGCTTCCAAAGCGTCCTGAACGAGCCACGACCTGCTGCCGAACGCCATGCGCGCGCATTTCTGCGGCTCGTCGTGGAGCGCGGCGGGCTCATGCAGGAGAGCGAAGCGGGCCAGTTTCGCTTCGTCCACCTCACCTTTCAGGAATACCTCGCCGCGAGCGCCGTCGCCCACGGCGAAGATCCATTCGCGCAGGTCGAGAAGCACCTCCATGACCCGTGGTGGCGCGAAGTAATACTCTTGGCCGGGGGCGAGCTCTCTCGCCAGCGCAGCTATCGGGTGAAGTCTGATACCACCGCTTGGCTCAACGGAATCATGAAAGCGGACACATGGGCTGAAAAATATGTTCACCGCGACCTCCAACTCGCCGCGCAAAGCGTTGCGGATATGAGCGAAACGGGGGCCGATGCTCAGATGACCGCGGACATCGCCGGGCGGCTTGTCAACGCGGTGTTGGAGTGGTGGGATCAGAAGCCGGTCGCAAACCTGTCCAATTTCATTCGCCAACTTCCCGTGGGGCACCTCACGCGCGCTATCGCTTCGGCGTTACCGGGCGTGGCTCCGCGAGGCAAATCTCGTTATGGGATCCCCACGCTAGTGATCTCATACCTTTTGCCGGATGCGGTGATCGATACGCCTTTGATCGCCGCATACATCGAAAGGAGTGCGGATGAAAATGCCTATGCAGCGTGGGATGGTGTGCTGCTAGCCCTGAAGCACGGCTCCGCCGCGGAAGGTCAAGCGGCCTTCGCACGATTTCGGGCTGGTGCGGCTTCGGGGGACTGGCCGATCGCTGCCAAAGAAACGAGCGAACTCTTCGCGCTGGGCCACCATGAATTCGGCGAAGCGGCTCTCGCGTTCGCGCGCAAAGTTGTTCCCGAGACGCCAACGAATCAGTCCGTCGGATGCGCTTCACTGCTCGTTCAACACGGGACTCCTGAGGATCGGCGAGCAACTATAGCTCAGCTGATCGCGGATTTGGCGACAGAAGATTCCACACGCACATATCGTGCACTTTATGAGTTGTCTCAAATTGCGGAATACGCCGACACTACCGAAATCAAGGAGGCGGTGAAAAGAATCCTCACGAGAATCGGGCACCCGCGCGTCTCAACGTCTGCGCACTTGTTGCAAATTGCAGCTGTCAAACTTTGGACTGCGCTGACCAATCGTGGCGTCAACGTCGATTACACCCCTTTACTACCTGTTGCGACCGGCCCTTGGGATGAGCACTTGGAGGAGGCGTTCGCCCTAATCCTCAAACATGGGAGCGATGCCCACCGCAAGGCCGTCCGTTCGAACCTCAAGACCCAGATGACCGCCGCGCCCTCGGACAAATCATCAGCGATATTGATTTTTCTCTCGCGTTTCGACCCCGATGCGGACCTTCGCGAGCTTGCATCGTGGGCCGAGGAACTCGCGACCAAAAAAGAGCCACCTGGAGGGTGGAGAGTGTGGGAGGTCCTCCGTTTCTTGGGCGAAAAGGCGTGGACATGCCCCCGTTCAATTCAGCGTCTTGTGGAGGAAGCCAAAGCCAAAGACACCATCGGTCGGATCTCCCTTACTCGTCTTGCCTTATTGCTCCGCACACGACCGGAGAACGTAGCCATCCGGTTGCCGTCGGTTGCCGCGCTAGCGGAAGCTGCCTTGTATTTTGCAGCAGAGAAGGGAAGCGTAGAGTGTGTGACAGCCCTTGCTTCGCTTTCAGAGCTGGGGAAGCCGATTGAGAACGATCTTTCAAAGAAGCAGAACCAGACCTCCACACTCTCCTGATTCCAAACGACTAAAGAAAGCGGCTCTCCCCCCGGCGGTTCCCCCTTCGAGGAATATCGAGCCCGTTCGGTCAAGATCAGTCCTGACACCTGAAACGCATCTGAAAATTTTGACCTTTCTCTTGCCCCCCACGTTCCTGCTCCTACTGTGCCGCCCCTTCGGTAAACGGGCGGTGGCCCAGCTTGGTAGAGCACTTCGTTCGGGACGGTTAGGGCCACCTCTTCAGGGATCAGCGGGAGCCCAGAAGACCAAAACTTTCGGTTCCCCGACTGCCGACCGATCGTGCGAAAGCAGCCAATCGAAGATACGCAAAGCTTCCAGACCTGAATTCTAGGTCGCCGGAATGAACGAGACCTTCTGGGCTTGGGCAACGCTGTGTTCGCGGCGAAGATGGCCGTAGGTCCGCATCGCTAAAGCACCACCATCTTTGTGGCCGAGCCACCGGGACACAGTCGGGAGATCTACACCGCTTTCGATGCAAACGGTGGCGAAAAAATGACGAAGATCGTGATGGGTGACGCGCGTCATTCCGATTTTCTTGGCAGCGCGATCCATCGCCTTCTGACATTCCCGCACCTTGAAAATTTTCTCGGATTTGTCCCCGGCCGGATTGCCGGCCAACATCCGAGCAAAAAGCAAGCGAGCCTGCGGGATCAACGGGACCTGACGAATCTCCCCATTCTTGGTACCCTCCACTGGGTCACCAGAAACACGAAGTTCGCCCGAGACAAGATTAACATCGCCACGGCTCACCTCTCCTGCCTCGCCGATCCGGATTCCCGTGTAAGCCAAGCCCTCGGCCAGATCCGCGCAATTGTTTGAATCCCTGCTCCGGCCCCTGCGCATTTCCGCGATGAACGCGGAGAATATGGCCAACGTGGGCAGCTCGAGCTTTTTCGCCGGCGGAGCCTTCCTTTTCAGGCCCGCAGCGGGATTCGAGTAGATGATGCCGTTCTCGATTCCAATTTCCATCACCCGGCGAAGCAGAGAGATCGCAGCGTTGTAACGCGTCGCGCTGAAATCTGCCGCGTAGCGCGCCGCCCATTCCTTGCACTGAATCGGGGTGACGCGGCGGAGCTCGGATTTTTCAAGGTCGGGCCAGCTCTTCGCGACGGATGCGCGAATTTCTTTCCAATACTTTCTCGTGCGTCGCTTCAAGCTGGTATCCGCATCCAAGCGATGCTCGTCCATCCGAGAGGCGTCGCCGAACGTCATTTTGGCGTTGCCCGGGTTAAAGCCCGCCAGGGGGTGTTCGCGATGCTCCTTCTGCAGTTCTGCCAGCTTGGCCTCGGCTACACTGAAGTGCTTGGTCTTGAGAGACTGCCATTTCTCTTTGCCGTTGCGATACAGCCGGGCATAGTAGCGCCCATTCGTGTGACGCACCAAATTGTTCAAACGCGTTTTTTCCCAGTATTTCGGGGCCGAGTCGTCGCTCACAACTCCACCGTAGAAATGCACCGTAGAAACGCAAATGAAAAGCTGGAAGGTCAGGCGATTTCACTCTGAAAAGTGCCCGTAGCTCAACTGGATAGAGCAGCGGTCTTCTAAACCGCAGGTTACGAGTTCGATTCTCGTCGGGCACGCCACCTTGGGAAGGCCAAGGGCGAAAGGCTACTGCCTTCCGCCGCATGAGGGTCCGGCCGCACAATTACTCGCAACCAGGGAGCATCGCGGCTACCATCTCCATCGCAGCCGGTCCGAAGATCAGGCGCTACGTATCAGAATGCACTACGCCACACTTCCAGCCGAAAATGATCGCTCGCAACACTTGTGGGATGTCCCACTCACTAATCGCGTGGTTTTATCCGACACACGTCTTCTCTTTCGGCCCCGGCGACTCCGACGTACAGAATGTTGAGCATGCTTGGATCACCTGACCTGGCTATCGATCTCGGCACCGCGACTACGCGTGTCGCTGGTGGGAGCGGCGGCATTTGCCTGCGACCTTCGACCTCTCAAAACGTCAGGGCACTGAACCGGGGAGTCATCGTCAACGCTCGCGCGGCCACTGAAGTCCTGCGCCCGATGATGCAAAAGCGTCGACGCTCCACTCTGGCGCGGATCCGCGTGCTGGCCTGTGCCCCCACCGACGTCACTCCACTGGAACGGAATAGCGTCCGCGCATGCATTCTCGAAGCGGGCGCCTCATCCGTAATCGTGGTGCCGGAACCTCTGGCCGCTGCCGTGGGCTCGGGCATCGATATTGGCTGCAAGTATGCCAAGTTCCTCGTCGATTTCGGAGACGGTGTTACGGATTGCGCGGTCATCCGCGATGGGCGAATCGTGACCTCTCTGGCCGAGCGCGTCGGATGCAGCGATCTCCGGCAGAGTGTCCAAAAATTCGTGAGAGGTTCCGCGGGCATGGAGATTTCGGAAATCGAAGCAGAGCGTGTGCTCCGCAAAGTCGGACTGACAAAAGAGGGCGAGGAATTCTACCGGGGCATCCTCGGCGGCCGATTCACGGAAATCCCAATCTCGAATGCGGCCTTGCATGCGGAGCTTCAGCCCACGCTTCGCCGTATGCTGGCGCCGGTCAAAGCTCTGCTGCGCGAGATTCCCGCTTCCATTGGCGCGGAGGTCATCGAAGACGGCATCTTTCTCACGGGTGGCGGCGCGCTTCTGCCGGGGATGCGCGACGCAGTAGCGGTGGAAAGCGCGATCGATACTCGTATCGTCGCCGACCCGCTCGGCGCGGTGATTCGTGGTGCTACGACGATGCTCCCTTTCGCGGCGACGCTCAACCTTTGGAACGTGTGAAGGAAGGCCGGAAAGCGATTCTCGTAGACGCTCAAGCAGCGGCTTTCGCCTTGGTCTCCGTCGGAGACGCGGCGGCGGATTGATGCGGGTCCTTGGTGCGCTCGGCGAGAGCGAGGAGGAGATCGCTCTTGGAGATGCTGCCGATGAGCTTGTGCTCCGCGCCGGTGATCACGGGCAGACGCTCGCCATCGTGGTGGGCGAAGCGCTCCAGGGCCTCGACCAGTGAGGCATCCGGCGTGATGGTCGGGAAATCCTCGTGCACGATATCGCTCGCGACGACCAACTCAGCGAGTTCGCTCTGCGTGAGATTGCTCTTCACATCGTGCAGCGCGATGACGCCGCGGAAGCTTCCATCCGCGGCGGTGACGTAGAGGTAACGAAAACGGTGCGTGATGAACTTCTGGGCAATCGTGCGGAAGTCGGCGTCCTCGTCTACATTCACCGGGTCGGGTTTCATGATGTCCGACACGCTGAGCTCTGCGAGTTGCTGGCGATAAATCTCGCCGCCTTTGCGCTTCAGTGACTCGGCGTAGATCGATTTCTTTTCAAAGGCGAGGCAGGCGTAGTGCGCGACGACACAGGCGAGCATGAGCGGGAGGATGAGCTCGTAGTCGAGCGTGAGCTCAAAGAGCATGATGATCGCCATGATGGGCGCATGCGTGGTGGCGGCGAGAAACGCGCCCATGCCCACGACGATGAAGGCCTGCGGATTCATGGGAGTGCCCAGCCACACCGGCTGCATGGCGTGATGCGCGAGCTCGCCGAGACAGGCGCCGACGAAGAGCGTGGGCGTGAAGACACCACCGACTGCGCCAGAGCCGAAGGTCGCGGCCGTGGCCACCAACTTGAAGATGAGAATGACCAGCAGCGTCTGCCAGAGAAGCTCGCCATTGAGAATGCGGTTCACCACGCTGTAGCCATTGCCACACACGGAGGGCCACCATACGGCCAGGACGCCCACGATAAGGCCGCCGAGGCCGAGCCGCAGGTGAGTGGGCAGAGCGAGCTTGGAAAACAATCGCTCGCTGGTGCGCAGGAGCCGCAGAAACCAGGGCGCGAAAAGTCCCGCGAGCAGCCCGAGCAACAAGAGGGGCAGGATTTCCCAATTCGACCCGAGCCGCACGGAGGCGATCTTGTAGAGTGGTTCTTCGCCGAGTAATTGGCGGGCGGTGAGCGTGGAAATGACCGAGGCAAAGACGAGCGGGCCGAAGGATTCCATGGCCAGCGATTGCAGGATGATCTCCGCCACGAAGAGCGCCCCGCCGATGGGCGCATTGTAGGCCGAGGCGATGCCCGCCGCGGCGCCGCAAGCGACGAGCAGGCGCAGCTGCAGGGTCGGTTTCTTACGCCAGCGCCCGATACGCGAAGCGATCATGGAGGAAAGCTGCACGAGCGGACCTTCGCGACCGATGGAGGCGCCCGAGGCGATGGAGAACATCGCGGAGAGACACTTCACGAGGCTGGAGCGGAAGGAAATGATGCCGTCGCCGAGCACGATGGCTTCCATGTAGTCCGTGCTGCTTTTGCGCCGGCCCCAGCGCATGCCGTAAAAAATGACGATGCCCGCCGAGACCCCACCCAGCGCGGGCACGAGCAGCCGCTGCATCTTGCTGAGATGCTCGAAGCTATCCACCAAGCCACCGCCTTGCTGCGTCAAGACGTAGTGCACGAGCGCCGTGAGCTTGCGAAAAGCGACCGAGGAACACGCGCCCGCGAAACCAATCACGCCGGCCCAGAAGAGCGTGACCTGCAGTTCATTGGGCCGGATGATTTCCGCCAGCCAGACGCGCAGCCGCAGCAGGGCCCGCAGCCCTTGAGGCGACATTTGCTTTTCTGACGATGCCATCACCCCACCATGCGCCGCCGGGAGTGTGGCGCGCAACCCCTACGCATCAACGCCCCCGGAAAATAGGCCCGAGTGGCGGCTACTTATCGGTAGGGATTTCGGAGCTGTGGCTCATCACACAGCGCCACTTGCCCCCGACCCGAGTGAAAGTGTCGGAGAAGACTTCCTTCTCCTCGAATTTCTGCCCGTTCCATTCGCCCCGCGGAGTACCACGGCCTACCACCACCGCGGTGTCGCCGAAAACACGGATCTCCATGTCGCCCAATTCATACCCGGTAAATTTCAAGTCCCCACTGCGCAGCTGTTCGAAGATGAAGCGGCGCGTCATGACCTCACCGGCCGGTCCTACGAGGATCCAGTCCTCGGCGAAGATGGAACCGAGCAGCTGGAAATCAGCGCTCACCAGCGCGGTGGCGGATTGTTTCTCGATCTCGGTGAGCTGCGCCTTGTCCGTCGCTTCATCGGCCCGCGCCCCCGGGGCAGCCGTGAATACCGTGAGGAAAGCGAGCAGGGACAGAAGCGTCTTCATGAGAGGAGTAGAACACCCGGTCGTCTTTTCAGCAACATCGCGACATGCACTGCCCGAAGGATCCTCCCGAATATCCCTTGCTGCATCCGGGTGGGGAGATGCTAGCTTTCACCCACCGTCTTGAAAACACCTGCCATCGAAGATGTTTTGCGCCCGCTGCGCGCCGCCCG
>JBGGMZ010000343.1:0-3940 GCA_041287745.1 Chthoniobacter sp.
GGGCGGTTCCATTCCTTCCGGAGTTTGGCGCGCAAGACGGGGTCGACCTGCTGATATTTGTTGTAGCCGTTTTCGATCATCGGCGAGTTATGAGTCCAGCGCGCCCACGGCTGGGTCGCGACGTAGAAGGCCTTGTCGAAAGTGAAGATCACCGGGCAATCCTCCGCCAGCATCGCATTCATCTTCTTGATGATTGCGAGCCGTTCCGGTGTGTCTTCCATCACCGCCATTTTCTCGTAGAGCTTGTCGAATTCCGGGCTGCTGTAGCGGCAATAGTTCGCGCCCTCACGAGGGAAATTTTTGCTGTAGAAGAGGAAGAAGAAGTTTTCCGGATCGGGGAAATCCGCCATCCAGCCGGTGCCGCTGCCCAACTGGAAGCTACCCTGTTCGTAACGCTCAATGAGGCGCGGATAGGTGCTCTCGCGAATGTTGATCTTGATGCCGATCGCTTCGAACATGCGCTTCTCGTATTCCGCGCGCTGGCGTTCGTCGGTGCCGGACACCGGTTCGTCGAGCGTGATTTCCAGCGGCGCCCCCGTCTTCGGATCGATGCCGTCGGGATAGCCGGCCTCGGCAAGGAGGCGCTTGGCGCTTTCAAGGTCGAAGCGATTGGGGTCGACGTAATTCGGGTCGTAGCCGAAGAGTCCGTGCGGCAGGAGCTGATTGGAGGTCGGGGAAACGCCGCTATAGAAGATCTCCACATAAGCGCGTCCATCGTAAGCACGGGCGATCGCCTGACGTAGCTTGGCGTTCTTGCCCACGATGGGGTCCTGCATGTTGAAGCTGATGAAGAACGTGCCGGGCGTGCTGACTTTCTCCAATTCCATGCCGCGTGCCTTGTACTTGGGCGTGAGTTGCTGGTCGCTGGTGACGAGCGCGCCGAAGGCTTCCTTGTTGGCGGTGATGCCATCGAGATAGCCCTGCCGGCCAAGCACGAAGGCGGGAATGAGTTCGATGATGATCGAGGTATTGAGTTCGTCGTAGAGCGGCAGCGGTTTGCCGGCAAACTGCTTCAACCACTCGGCCTTCTCCGGCTCAAAGCCGTCCGAAGGAAAGACGCTGGTGTGATAGCCCTCGTTGCGGATGTAGCGGATACGCTGGCGCGGGACGTATTCCTTCATCTGGAACGGTCCGGTGCCCACGGTGTGGAAGCGCCACTTCGCTCGCAGGACGCCGTCGTGAACTTCGCCATCGTAGTATTCCACCCCTTCGCGCGGCACCGGGCTCATCGCGTTCATCGCCATCCAGTAGACGAGCTGCGGAAAAGGCCCGTTGAGATGAAGGCGGAAGGTATATTTATCGATCAGCTCAAAACCGCCGATGCGCGTGCCGTAGTCGAACTTCCCGGTCTTCGCGATGCCTTCCGCACGCGCCTCGTGCATGCCGATGACGTGCTGCTCGAGTGTGGAGAAGAAGGGAGATTCGACCTTCGGGTCACACATCCGCTGCAGGATGTAGTGCACATCCTCGGCTATGACCTCGCGGCCTTTGCAATCTGGGAAACAGGGGTCGTTGTGAAAGTGGACGTCCTTTTTCAACCGGCAGAGGTAGCTTATCTTGTTCTCTGCCTCGACTTCCTTTTTGGGCATTTCCTCAAGCAGACACGGGATCAGCTCGACGGGATCCTTCTTCATCGGGTGATACTCCACGAGGGTATCGTAAACCGCAGAAAGGATGGAGTGATCGATCTCGTCGTAGGCGAACTGTGGATCGAAGGATTTCGGCTCGGAAGGAATCCCGTTATAGCGCACCCGCCACGGCGAGCCGTCCGGCCGCTTTTCGTGATACGGCGTGGGATTGGGATCGTTGTCGCACCCTGAGAAGATCAGGGTGGCGGCCTGCGAGAGCAGAAGCGCCAGGGCGCGGAAGGGGGGAGTCCGCCTCGGTGGCATTATTTCTTGTTCTGCTGTTGTCGAATGAGGTCGCGCAGTTCCGCCGCGCGTTCGTAGGCCTCGTTGGCGATGGCCTTGTCCATTTCGCGCTGCATCTTCTCCAGCTTGGTCAGCGGCTGCTTGGCGCGCACTTCCTCCAGCCATTCGCCGAGGAAACCGAGCTCCGGGCTGTTCGCCACCGCGTCAGGATTTTCCGCTCCCTCGTAGAAGGCGCGGATTTGCTCCATGCCTTCCTCGATCTTGGTCACCGCCGTGGCAAATTCCTCGCGCTCGAGCTCGATGGAGGCCTTGGCGCGGGTCTGCATCATCAGCACGTAGGGCGTGAACTGTTCCACCGACTGGGCGAGCTCTTCCGGCTGCGCGTGCTCGGACACGAAGTTGAACATGTCGAGGTTCCGCTGAGTGTCGCGGATGACGGCGATGTAATCGCTGAGCTGAAAAAGGGAAATGTAGCGGTGGTAGTATTGGATGCCCTCCTGCTGGAGTTCTCCCACTTCCTCGGCATCGAGGGCGTATTTCTCGCCTTTCTTCTCGGCCCGCTTGGCCCGCTGCTTGTGATAATCAAACAAGGACTCGCAGTCGTTCGGCTCCTGGCCGTCAGGACGGCCGGAGGTTTCCATCTGGATCAAACCGAGGTCGATGCGCAGCTGGATCTTTTCCTTTCCATCACTGCCCAAAATTTTGCGTACCTTGATCATGCCGGGCTCATGCGGCCAATCACGCAGCAGATCGTTCAAGTCGAGACTCATGTATGCAGCAAGTATCGAAACACGCTTCGCCTTTGTCAATGAACGGGGGTGAGGAGTGTGTCTTAAAATTGCATCGAAATTGGACAGCCCGCTGCGGGCATTGTTCGACTAAAGGCGGCTCAGAGGGAGGCTGGTGGGAGCCGGAAATTGGGGATGGTGTCTCCGTTTCAGAGTAGGAAAAACGGAGAGGCGCAGAAACGCAGAGAGAAAAGTCCGCGCTTTGCCGACGGATGGTTTTGCGGGGGGACTGGCCGCCTTCCCATTCCCGCGCCCGTGGCCTTTTCACGCGCGCATGCGGACGGATGGGATAACGACGACTCCCTTGGCGGACAGGGGAGGGAAATCGCGGGCGCACAGCTTCGCCGCGGTGATGGAGGCGGAGAAATTACTTCCGCGCCCAAACCCGCCACGAAAAGTAGCCGGCGGTGACGGCGATATAGCTGATCGCGGCAGTAGCGTAGATTTTAAAGAAGAGACTCCAAAGCATAGGACGAGAGGGATTATGTCCCTCTGCCATTCACAACCCCTAGTTATTCACAGCCTTAGCGGTAAAAATCGAATGTGTTAAAATCAAGGAATTCGCCACTTTCAGGTCTAAGAAAAGCACCGGCCCAAGGCTCTGTTTGGAGTCGTTTGCCTCGGAGGAGGCTTAATTCACTCTGTCTGGCGCCTGAGTGGCAGGGATGATGGGCCTGAGTGGCCCGCATGCCGCGCGTAAGCCTAGCCGGGCAAAGGAACCTCGTGATACTCGAGCGCCCACTCGCGCATGAAGCGGATGCGACTCGGGCGAATGCGATAGATGATCAGCGCAGGATTATCCGGTGAGCCAAGGTAACGGCGCAGCAGGGGATTGCTCTCCCAGATTTCCTGAAGGATTTGTGCGTCGTTAAGTACTTCGGCTACGCCGGTGATGCGCACTTGGTCATGCGCCTCGTCGAGGTAGTTCAGCTCGACCTTGGGATTGGCGGCGATTTCGTGCGTTTTGCCGTAGCTGCGGAGGTTGGCGACGTAGATGGTAAAATCGTCGTCCACCCGCACGGGTGAGACGGGACGTACGCGAGGCTGGTCGCCATCGATGGTGGCGAGCTGGGGAAATTTTGCGTGCTGGATGACGCCGCGGGCAAGGGAGGGAAGTTCCTCGAGAGAAAACGGCTGTGGGGTAGGGCCGGACATGGAGGGGAGAATGCAGGATGAATGCGGCAGGATGAAGGATGAAGTTCCTGCAGCCTGATTCCACTGCCGGCGGAATCTGCCTGGGACCGCCAAGCGGACAAAAGAAAAGCGGCGCAGTCGTAAGAC
>JBGGMZ010000344.1:0-28980 GCA_041287745.1 Chthoniobacter sp.
CGGCGCTCCCCGTCTGGCACCCGCCTCAACTTCTGCCGCAACCCGCGCTCGCCGTCCCCCTCTCGGACTCCTCGGTGTCGCAGCATCCATTCGCTTCCGAACCACTGGAAAGGAGCTCATCATCGCTCGCTGCGCCGGCGCCTTTCCGCATCGGGGGAAATTGGAACCGTTTGGGGCTTTTCGATCTCGCGGCAGTCGGCGTCATCACCTGGGTTTTTATTCGTCTCTGGGTTTACGCGATCGAGCGGATGTAGCGTCGGCAGCTTCGCACCATGCAGCTACGCCATGTGCTCGAGTTTGTTTTCTGGGGTTCCTGCGGACTGCTCTTTTACACTTTTGCCGGCTATGGCTTATTGATTTCCGCCCTGGCGCGCTTGCGGCAGAGGAGCGGAAATCGGGTCAAGGCGGACGAACGGGAGAGCGCGTCCTATCCATCCGTTTGCGTCGTGCTGGTCGCATGCAATGAGGAGGCTTTCATCACCGATCGGTTGCGCAATCTGCTCGCATCGCAATATCCCCCCGACAAGCTGCGCATCCTCCTGGTTTCCGATGGGTCGACTGACGGTACGGCGGCCCAAGCCCGCTGCTTGCAAGATGCGCGTATCGAGATCCTGGAACAACGCGAGCGCAGCGGTAAAGCAGCCGGCCTTAATCTCGCCACTGCACATAGCCACGCCGACATCGTTGTCTTCACCGATGCCCGCCAGAGTTTTGCTGCGGATGCGATCGCACGCCTCGCTGCTCACTTTGCCGATCCAGATATTGGGGCGGTCAGCGGCGCCTTGGAAATCGCGCCCGCTGTCAGCGCCACGGGCGGCGGTGTGGATGCCTACTGGAGTTACGAAAAATGGCTTCGTGCCGCCGAATCTCGCTGGGATTCCTGTATCGGTTGCACCGGTGCGATCTACGCGCTGCGGCGTTCTCTGTTCACCCCGATTCCCGAGGACACCCTGCTGGACGACGTAGTCATTCCCATGCAGGCAGCCGTAAATGGGGCACGAGTGATTCATGACCCTTTCGCTGTGGCCATCGACCCGCGACCGCTGGAACCCGAGGCAGAGACCCGTCGCAAGCGGCGCACCCTGGCGGGCGGCTTCCAAATGGCTTTGCGCTATCCAGGATGGCTTGCGCCCTGGCGCAATCGATTATGGTGGCAGCTGCTCTCCCATAAGTATCTGCGCTTGGTTGCGCCGCTCTTCCTCGCCTCTGCGCTCACCTGCAATTTTGCCCTACTAGGCAGCGCATTCTATAACGTTTCTTTCTTCGCCCAAACGTTCCTTTATGCCTGCGCGGCTCTCGGGCTGGCTGGCTGGCGCACGCGGATCTGCACGCTCGCATCCGGCTTTGTATTTCTCAACATCATGGCCGTGTTGGGATTGTTTTACTACTTGAGCCGCAGATCCGAACGCGGCTGGCGTTGATCGCCGACCCTACAGCCCTCTGGTCCACGGGCTCGCTTCGGTTGGTTCCGGTATGGGGAAGTACGGGACGGGTTTTGGATCGGGTTTGTCCGCCTCCACGACCCATACGGTGCGGTGATCGTACATCTCCATCAGTTGCCGATCTTTCGCCGGATCCATTTCCCGCGACCACAGAACCTTGGTATTTTGAAGGTCGGCTCCGTTAAAGACCCATTCGCGAGTCGGATTGTGGGCTTCGGAATAACGCATGAAGACGAGATGCTTGCCGGGGGCCTCTTCCAGCTGAGCCGCAACGCGCGCGCGATCTCGGTACCAGCCCTCCGCGTTCTTGCTCAGCAACCGACTCCAAACCACCGGAACGGTGAGAACACAAACCAGGCAAAGCCACCGCACGAATGCCACGCCGACTTGCCGGTCTATCCGCCAGAGACGCAACTCCCGAAATCCCTCAATCACTACGAAAACGAAGAGCGCCGCTCCGGGTGCCGCATAATGTGGAAATATTCCCGGCCCGATCAGTAATCCCAGAAAGAGAGCGCCGAGACAGAGCACCGCCACGCGCAGCCAGCGGTTCCGTGAGAAGCGCCACGGCAGTGCAAACAACGGCGGAATCCAAAGGCCCATCCACAGCCAGCCTTGCGCCTGAGCTCCTGCCTTCATCATCGTCCTCGAGGCGAGGCTCTTGTCCGAGCCCATCAAATCGACCTCAGAATTTACATGGAACCCCCGGATCTCGCGATGCCGGTAGGTCGGCTCGGGACGGAAGGACTGCCCGAGAAAGATCGGGGCCACCATGTATTGCTCGACGTGAACCGTATAGGGCATGCGCAACGGATTGCCTGTCACCCGGTAATTGTAATAGCCCGCGCTGCAAACGATGACGATCGCGGAGAGCGCGAGGGGAATGCCACAATAGCGGACCGCTTTCATCAGGGATTCGCGGCCTGCGGAGAACAGAAGGAAAAACGCCGCACCCAACACGAAGACACCGGTAATAAGACCTTCGTAAGGGCGGGTGTTGGCCAGGATGAAGAGCCCTACGCCCATCGACCAGGCGCCCCGCCGGGACGTCTCCACCATCCTCCGCATCCCTCCAGCTAACAGCGCGCCCCCGATGGTGGCTACTTCGCCCCCGCAGTAATTGTAACCCCAGGTGATCATTTGCGGATGCACTGCGGTCAGCAGCCCACCGACGAGAGCCCATCGCGCGGGCACCCAAGCCTGCAACATCCAGCAAGTCGCCGCAGCCGCGAGAGCCAGTCCAAGCCACACTCCGAGGATCGGATGTCCCAGAAGCTGGCCGATCGCCAGCAGCATGCCCTGGCCGGGAGGATACTTCGAATTGTAGCTGGGCTGTTGGATAATATGGATGCTTTCGAAGTGCTCCCAACCGGGTGGAGTTGGGTTGGTCAGACGTCCGTGCACAAAGGTATCCGCCGCAAGGAGATAGCTGAACTCATCATGGATCTTCGGCGCCGGCATGCGAATGAGTCCGGGGACCGCACCGGCGAAGAATGCCACGAAGCCGACCACGAACACAGCCAGCCGGGGGCGATCGGCCAGGCGTGCGAGCCAGACTTCAATCCGCCGGAATATCCCGTTGCCCCAGTGCGGAATCAAAACGGCCAGCAGCAGCAGCGGCGGGAGAAGAAGATAGAATTTGAACTCGGAGGAAAACACCGCTGTAAGGGGCAGGAGGGCGATGAAAGAAGCCGATTTTCCTCCTTACTGCCATTACAATCGCCCTTCGCCTGCGTGAGCGAAGGCGATTGGGGCGTCGGAGCGCTGTGCCCACCACCCGCAGGGAATCCTGTCCATGCCCAAACTTGCCGCCAGCTCCTAAATCCGTTGTTTTTGGCTTGGTTTGCCTTCGGCAACGCTGACATGTTTCCGCCCGGTCCATCCGGAAATTCTCTGCCATGTCACGCAGCAAGTTCCTTCCACCCCCCATTCAAATCTTCGCGCACCGTTCTCATGGCGGCGGGCGCTCCTCCTCGCCCAAGCCGTGATCAAGGCACTCGATATCTGGCTCCCTGCCTGGCGTCACCGCGAAAAGTACGCCCAGCATACCCTCGGCACGCGCCATGTGATGATCGCCATTTGCGATCACTTCGAGCCATTCCACGGTGTGGGAAAACCGGAAGCACTCGCCCGCGTGGAAACCTGGCAGCGCGAATACCCGGCGGTGACCAACGAGTTCAAGGATGCTGACGGCGTCTCACCGAAGCACACTTTCTTCTACCCTATCGAGCAGTACGACGCGGATGTCGTGCAGCGCATCGCCGACCTGTGCAATACGACCGGCTGCGAAACGGAAGTCCACCTGCATCACGACAACGACACGGCGGACAACATGCGGCGCACGCTGGAGCAAGGCATCGAGCAGCTCGCCCGCCACGGCCAACTTTCACGCGACGACACCGGCGCACTGCGTTACGGCTTCGTTCACGGCAATTGGGCCCTCGACAATTCTCATCCCCACGGGCGCCACTGCGGTGTGCGCAATGAACTCCGCGTTCTCAAGCAGACTGGCTGCTACGCGGATTTCACCATGCCTTCGGCACCCGAGCGCACGCAGACGCACACCATCAACAGCGTCTACTACGCTCGCGGCACGGATCAGCCAAAGTCCCATGATCGCGGCAGGCGGGTGATAGCGGATCGCGACCCACGGGAACGGCACGACGACGAATTGCTCATCGTACAGGGCCCGCTCGCGTTGAACTGGCAGCGCAAGAAATTCGGCCTCTTCCCGCGCATCGAAAACAGCGACCTCACCGCGGTCAATCCCCCCACCATCGAGCGGCTGCGTCTGTGGCTCGATTGCCAAATCGCCGTGGAAGCCCGCCCGAACTGGGTCTTCGTAAAGCTGCACACCCACGGCGCAAAACCCGAGAACACCCGCATGTTCCTCGGTGAGCCGATGCGCGCCTTCCATCAGGCGCTGGCGAAGCTGGCCGAAAAGGATCCCGCCATCCGAATCCACTACGTCACTGCGCGCGAGCTAGTGAATATCCTGCACGCCGCCGAGGCTGGTCACTCGGGCAATCCCGGCCAATTTCGCGATTTCCGCTACCGGCGCGTGACCTCCGGCAAAACGGAAGGCAGCATGGCAGAATCACGCCATTGAAGCTGCTTTTCGTCTCGAATCTCTTCCCCGATACCTCCGAGCCCTACCGTGGGCTCGACAACGTCACGTTGCTCCATCATCTCGCGGATCGATGGGACATCCGCGCACTCGCGGTGCGGCCCACCCTGCGCCCGCGCTCCTGGCAGCCGCGCCCGCAGGATGTGAAGTTCGCCCCGCAATACATCTCTGCGCCTTACGTCCCGAAGATCGGCAGCCGCTGGAATCACCGGCTGATGGCGCGGGCACTTCGGGCGCCCATTCGCGAGTTACGCCGGCAGTTCGCGTTCGATGTCGTGCTCAGTTCGTGGATCTTCCCCGACTCCTGCGCGATCGCCGAGCTCGCAAAGGAACTCGATTTCCCTTTCGCCGCCATCGCGCAGGGCTCGGACGTTCACCAATACCTTCAGATGCCGGTCCGGCGGGAAATCATCACCCGCCTGCTCCCACGCGCCTCCGCCATCATCACCCGCAGCGGGGAACTGGCCCGTCTCCTCGCCAATGCGGGACTCGCTCACGACCGTTTGCATCCCGTCTACAACGGAGTGGATCTCGAACTCTTTCAGCCCGGTGACAAGACGGTCGCACGGCGCGAACTCGGCCTGCCGGCCGATGCCCCGATCATTCTCTTCGTCGGCAACTTCTACGACATCAAGAACCCGCTCCTTCCGCCAACCGCACTCGCCAATCTCCCCACGATTGCGTTCAAAACGCCACCAGTGCTGGTGATGGTGGGTGGCGGCGACATGGTGGAACAGGTGCGCCATCTCGCCGATCGGCTGCCGATCAAGGACCGCATCTTTCTCTCCGGCCGAACCGACGCCGCCGGTGTCGCCCGCTACATGCAAGCGGCAGACACGCTCTGCCTGCCCAGCCAAAATGAAGGCGTGCCCAATGTCATTCTCGAAGCGTTCGCCTGCGGCCTGCCGGTCATTGCCTCTCGCGTGGGCGGGATTCCCGAAGTGCATCCGGGCGATGATTTCGGACGGCTCGTCTCGCCGGCGGAGCCCGCCACTTTCGCCGCTGCTTTTCAGGAAGTCCTGCTGAATCCGCCACCCGCGGAGCGCATGCGCAATCACGCCCTGCAATTCTCATGGACGCGAACCGCGGCCGCCTGCCACGAACTGCTCTGCCAGGCCCGGCGATGAACATTCTCTTTCACTTCCGCACCCAAGGCACCGGCGCCGAGGGCGTCCACATCGCAGGAATGGCCGGCGCCTTTCGCAAGTTGGGCCATCAAGTCGCCTTCACCAGCCCGTCGGGCATCGATCCCACGCAGACGGCCGGGGAAAATCCATTCCACCAAAAACGGCGCGGCCTGCTCACGCGCCTCGCCGCCCATCTGCCCGGCTTTCTCTTTGAGTTGCTCGAGATCGCCTACAACGCCTTTGCCGGTCTCCGCATTGCCGCACTGCTGCGCCGCGAGCCCTTCGACCTGATCTACGAGCGTCACGCCTTTTTCCTTTGTATCACCGCCCTCCTCGCCCAGCGGCGCCGCATTCCCATGGTCGTCGAAGTCAATGAACTGGCGGGCGACGAGCGCGTCCGCTCCGCGCCCTGGCTTCTGCCGCTGGCGCGACTGGCCGACCGCCTCACCTTTCAGCGCGCCCGCGTCATCGTGGTAGTGTCGCCTCATCTTCAGCGTCGGATCGCGGAGATGGGCATTCCCAAGGAAAAGATCCTCGTGCTGCCCAATGGAGTCGATGAAGACACTCTGGAAGCGGCGGCCGACGGAACGGCCATTCGTCAGCGTTTTCAATGCACCGAAAACACGGTGGTCGTCGGCTTTGCCGGATGGTTCGTCCCCTGGCACCGGCTGGATGCCCTCGTCACTCAATTCGCCGCGCTCGCTGCCAGCCATCCCGATCTGCGCCTGCTGCTGGTGGGCGATGGCCCCCTGCGGGAGACTTTGGAAGACCAAGCCACCCATCTCGGCATCCGCGACCGGCTGATTCTGCCCGGCCCCGTGCCTCACACAGAAATGCCCCATTATCTCGCGGCCATGGACATTTGCGTCATTCCCCACAGCAACGCCTACCGCTCCCCAATCAAACTTTTCGAATACATGGCCCGTGGCCGGACCATTGTCGCCGCCCGTACCGAGCCGATCGCTCTCATTTTGCGCCACGGCGAAAACGGTCTGCTTTTCGAATCCGGAGACGACGCGGGCTTCAAAACCCAGCTCAACGCCGGAATTGCAGACTCCAGTCTGCGCAAAAGGCTGGGCGACCAGGGAAAAATTGACGTTCGCAAAAATACGTGGGTCGGAAATGCACGAGAGTTGCTAGGTTATTCAGGGAACTTCCGCCCCGCGGGTTCACTTGTTTAACTTCACGTAATCTTCGCGAATTCCCGTAGCAATCCCTTGCAAAAATCCCCCTCTGCTTCGAAAATCCGCGGCGTACGCTATAAACCGTTTAGCGACTCCCCAACCTTTCGCGAAATGTCAGTATCCGCTCAGCGACTTTCCCGATGAATACCAACGGCATTCTTCGGAAGCACTGGTTTCACGTCTCGTTGCACTTCGCAACGGGCGGGCTTCTTTTTGCCTTGGGCTTCGTAGTGGCGATGCTCCTGCGCTTCGGCCCGGAGAGCAGCGGTTCGCTGGCGGCCAATTGGCCATTCTTCGTCGCCGGCGGCATTGTCTTTTCCGCGACTGTCTATATTGCGGGCCTCTACTCCACCCATAGCGCCGGCCGCGGCATCCTCGAGCGTTCGCTCGTGATGATCGTCTGTGTGCTCATGGCGGTACTGGTCGTGATCGGTGGCACTTACCTGAATTCCGCGCGCCCGCTGGGTCGCGGCATCATGCTGCTCGGCGCTCTCACCTCTTATCTCGCCGCCCTCATTCATCACATCTTCATCCTGCACGGTCTGCGCAACTCCAAGGAACGCGTGGTCTATGTGGTCACCAGCGCGTTCGACGAGGTGGAGACACGGCTCTTCACCGGCTTTGGCGGGCGCAATTTGGAATTCGCCGGCGTAGTGCTCTATGGCTCCTACCGGCCACACGGCGAAATGCGTGTGCTGGGCGGGATCGAAGATCTCGCCGCCATCGTGGAGCGGGAAAAGATCTCGCGCGTGCTCTGCACGAACAAGAGCCTCAGCGACACCTCGCTCACCCGACACTTCTGCAAGCTGCGCTACTGCGGCATCTCCGTCATGCCGCTGGTCTCGCTCTGCGAGGAGATCGAGCAATACGTGCCGCTGGAACTCATCAGCCCCGAATGGCTGCTGAACGCCAGTGGCGAGCCGCAGCACATCTACATCAAGAAGGTGAAGCGCCTCTTCGATGTCGTCTGCTCCGCCTCGGGCTTAATCCTCGGACTTCCCGCACTGGGCCTCGCCGCGCTGGCTATTCGCCTCACCTCTCCCGGTCCCATCTTCTACCGGCAGACGCGCAGCGGCCGCTTCGGCCGGCAGTTTCAGATGACCAAGCTGCGCACCATGCATGTGAATGCGGAGAAAGACACCGGGGCTCGCTGGAGCGAGAAGAATGACCCGCGCGTGACCTTCGTGGGCGGCTTCCTGCGCCGCTATCGCATCGATGAGATCCCGCAGCTCTGGCACGTGCTGTGTGGCCACATGTCCTTCGTCGGCCCACGCCCGGAGCGTCCGGAGATCATCACCCAGCTCGCTCGCGAGATTCCTTTTTACGAAGAGCGGCTCATGGTGCAGCCGGGCATTACCGGCTGGGCCCAGGTGAGCTACCCGTATGGCGCTTCGACTCTCGATTCACGGCACAAGCTGGAATACGACCTCTATTACATGAAGCACATGAGCTTGTTCCTCGATGTGTTCATCCTGCTGGATACCGTCCGCATCGTCCTCACCGGTGGCGCCAAGCCGCACACCCGCGCCGTCACCGCCGTCGAGACGATCCAGGAATGGGAGCGGCTCAAGGAAGAGCCCGCACAGGTCACCAAGCCGAATTTCGCGCTCGAAACCGCCTAGGGCGCGCCCAAACCGCGACGGTCGGAGACCGCCGCTACACGGGCATCTCGAAGGCCTGCGTGATCCACCGCCGCATCTGCTTCGCGGGACGGATGTGCTCGACGTAGTAATCGTAGTTCGCCCGCGACATCGCCTGCGCGACCTCCTCATCTTCCAGCAGGCGCACACAATGCGCGACGCACTGCTCCGGCGTCTCGTAGCTGAGAAAATTGCGCGGATCGGTGAAAGGCTCGACGAAGGTATAGTGGAATCCGGAGGCCACGATGCACATGGACGCCGCGGTGTATTCGCCGAGCTTCCATGCCATGGCGTGGTGGAGGCCTTTCGTGTAGATGCCCACCCGGCACGTCTGCATGGTCTTCAAATAGGCCGAGCGCCGCGTATCCCAATGGCAGACCACATCGGGAAAATGCTCCCGCGCGAAAGGCGTCGGGACCGCGCCGCCGACAAAGCGATCACCCAACTCCTTGCGCAAAGCCCGCACCACCCCCACGCGCTCTTCATTGATCTCCGGCGCAAAGGGCGCGCCCGTCACCTCCGATTCCATCCACAGCCGCGTCTGGAGCAGCACCCGCGCAGGCAGGCTTTGCTCCGGCGGGCGCTCGAAATCGCGTGTGACTGGCAACCGCAGGTAATCGCTCAAGTGCTTTACGCTCTCCTTGGCGCGCTTGGGCCGCTGGGCGGCGTAGCGCATCCACCCGGCGAAGAGGCCCAGCATTCCGCGCCGATTTCCCGGACCGAATATCGGGCCAAACGGCGCCACCTTGCGTTGCGCCTCGGGGGCGAGCTTCGCCACATCCGGCGGATAGTGGCTGCGCTTGAAATAGACATCGCTCGCGCGCAACTCCGTCTCGCTGAAAAGATAGCCCCGGTCGTGAATATCGAAGCACACCCGCAGCTTCCTCCCATCCGCGATGCGCTCAATCTCCGCGACAATGGTGTAGTCCTCCACCTGGCTGCGTGCGTCCCACGAGAGCTCGATCTCGCCGGCCTGCGCCAGCTCGAGAAACGCCGTGTAGAGATAAAAGACCTGCGTCGACTCCAGCAGCGGAAGCAACGACGCCGAAACGCGATAAGCGGTGCCCATGGACGGCTAGCTTTTCTTCCCCGAAGTGGGTGCGTCCATCGATTAGTAAATCTCGACCGGAGAACGTTTTCCGTCCTCAGGGCTGCGCTGGGCTGCAGCCTCCGCGCCCAAGACAGCCACACGCAAATCATACACCTCCGCATCGCGACGCCGGAATTCTTCCTCGCTCCACGCGTCCGGCGGCGCCTGCTTTGTCTTGAAGGCCGCGACATTCGCCAGCGCGCGATCGAGATCCGCGACGGGAAGCTTTTCGAGATAACCGAGGGCTTCCTCCACCACCGCCACGCGATGGCAGATCATGGCGAGATCGTTGCCTGCGGTGATGGCGAGCCGGATGGTCTCTTCCAGCCCGTAGTGATTCAGGATCGCCCCCATGTCGAGATCGTCGGTCATGATGAGCCCCTTGAATCCGTGCTCGCCGCGCAGCAAGTCGGTGATGACCCGGCGCGATAGCGACGACGGCGTGTGCGAACTCTCCAGGGCAGGATAGAAAGCGTGGCCGATCATCATGGAATCCACCTTGTCGGCAAAGTGCTTGAAGACCGCGAGTTCGTGCGTCTCGAGTTCCTCGCGGCTCAGCGCGATCTCCGGCAGCTCGTGGTGCGCATCGAGCGGCGCCCGCGAGTAGCCGGGGAAATGCTTGCCGCAGCTCAGGATTCCACCGGCCCGCAGGGCATCGTTGAAGGCGCCTGCATTGCGGTTCACCTGCGCCACGTCGTTGCCGTAGCAACGGCCACGCAGCGAGTTGTCCGCTTCGTCGTCGAAAGAAATGTCGAGCACCGGGCACAGGTCGAGATTGAAGCCGAAGATGCGCAGCAGCTTTGCCGTGATCGTGCCGTGGCGGCCGATGAGGCTGAGATCGTTTTTGTCGCGGAGTTGATTGGCATTCGGCGGCTCGTTCCCGACGAGCTTCAGGCGCGAGACGCGGCCGCCCTCCTGGTCGATCGTGATGATCGGCTCGACCTGCGAAAGATCGCGCAGATCATCGATCAGCTTCCGCAATTGCGGCGCCGTCTTGATGTTGCGACCGAACAAAATGAACCCACCCGGCTGCAGCCGGCGGAACTGCGCCGCGGTCTCGGCATCGAGTTCCGTCCCGGGGACACCGGTGAGGAGTAATTGACCTAGGGAGGATCGTTCCATATAGCGGGCGCAGCGTAGCGATCCCTTATAGCAAACCCACTTTTTTTCGCGGCTGAAGCGAAAATCTTGAACTTGAAATTCTGAACCCCATGCGTCTCGCCCTTTACGGAGGCACTTTCGACCCGGTGCACCACGGGCACCTCGTCCTGGCGCGCGATGCGCTGGAGGAGCTAGAGCTCGATCGGGTCGTCTTCATTCCTGCCAATCTCTCGCCGCATAAACTGGCCACCTCGCCGGCCCCAGCCGCGGTGCGCCGCGAGATGCTGGCCGCCGCCATCGCCGACGAGCCCGGTTTCGCACTCGACGATTCCGAGCTCCAGCTCGCCGGCCCCAGCTACACCATCGACACCGTGGAGCGCGTCCGCGCTACCTATCCCGACGCCCAGATCTACTACCTCATCGGGGCGGACAACGTGCGCGAACTGCACACCTGGCGGCGCATCGACGACCTGCGCCGGCTGGTGGAATTCGTCGTTTTCGGCCGCGGGGATGCGGCTGGACAAGCCCCGGACCAATTTCGCACTCTCTCTCGACGGATCGATATCTCGGCCACGGAGATTCGTCGCCGGGTTGCACGCGGGGCCTCTATCCGCTATCTCGTTCCGGAGCCCGTGCGCTCCATCATCACCAGCCACCAACTTTACCAGGACCCCACCCCATCGACTCCGAATCGCTAGCCCGCCTCTGCGCCCACCTCGTCGCGGAAAAAAAAGCCGAGAACATCGTCGCCATCGATCTCCGTGGCATCGTCAGTTTCACGGATTTCTTCATCCTCTGCTCCGGCACCTCCGAGCCCCACTTGAAAGCCATTGCCGGCGAGTTGCGCGACACGCTGAAGCAAGACCACGGCGTCAAGCCCCTCGCCGTGGATGGCTTCCCCACCAGCCAATGGATCGTGGCGGACTATTCCGACGTGGTCGTGCACATCTTCCACACCGACAAACGCTCCTTCTACAGCCTGGAGGACCTCTGGAGCGATGCTCCGCGGCTGAAGCTGAAGCTGTAACCGCTGCTCCCTTTTCCTTTCGCGACGTGACCTACATCGTCGAAACCGAAATCCCGTGCCCATGGTGCGGCGAGTATTTCCCGACGACGGTCGACACCTCGCAGGGCGATTACAATACGATCGAAGACTGCGCCGTCTGCTGTCGCCCGATCAGCATCGCAGTGCGTTGTGAGCCGGGTGAACTGCACGACGTGCAGGCAGAGCGCGGGTAGCAGCAGGGCTCACGCTTCCAGCTTGCCGGGAACCGGCGATTTGCTAGTTCTTCGGGTCGAGGTTTTATGAACGTTCCCACCCCACGGCTGTTGGCGGCTTCTCTTGCCGTCATTCTTTCCACTCTTTCCCACGGTGCACATGGAGAAGTCGTGCCGGACGAGTTCGTGATCGACGCGTTCGTTGATGGCCCTTCCACGCTGCATGTCACACCGGAAGGTCTCTATTGGACCAACGGCAACAACGAAAAACCCGGCAAATGGCACGGCGCCAACGAGGCCACCTACATCAACGGTGCAGCATGGAATCCGGTATGGGGAAAACCGAATGCGAGGGGCGGTCCCGACAAATCGGAGCCCTACCCGCTGAAACTGAATTCGGTCGACCTCAATTTTCACCTCATCTCGGTCACGCAAGAGCGGGGACAAAAAGGACACGACAAGCGCACCCCACCGATTGCCAAACGCGACGGAGCCGAGTTCACGGTGATCATCCCAGATCCCGAATCCGGCCCTCGCTGGTATCGCTTTTCTTTGCGAAAGCACTGAAATCCGTGGGCGGACAAACTCCGTCGAAAAATCGCGGGTAAACGGACGCCACATCCCGCCTTCGTTCGTTTCCGCATTGTATCCGTCGCGCATCTCCGCATCGTAGTCGCCCACTCATGCGCATCGAAGTCCTCAATACCGGCACCGAACTGCTCCTCGGCAGCGTGCTCAATACGCACCTTCAATTTCTCGCCCAAGCGCTCTTTCCGCTCGGCTTGCGCATCGAGCGCCAGGTGACCGTGCCGGATGGCGAAGCCATTCGAACGGCCGTGGCCGAGACCTTTGGCCGGGCCAATGTGGTGCTCATCACCGGCGGGCTTGGGCCCACCACCGATGACATCACCCGCGAGGCGGTGGCGGAATTGCTCGGCATGGAACTGGTCCACGACGAGACAGTCATGGCGGCAATCGAGCGACGATTTGCCCGGCGCAACCTGACGATGAGCCCGCGCAACCGCCGCCAGGCGCAGCGCCCCACCGAGGCCACCGTCCTTCACAACGCGAACGGCACTGCCCCCGGCCTCTATCTCCCCGAACGAACTCTCGGCTCGCAAACGACTCCCCACCTTTTCCTCCTGCCCGGGCCGCCGCGGGAATTGCAGCCCATGGTCACCGAGCAGGTGCTGCCCATCCTCGAAAAATTGCGGCCCGCGCGTCCGGCAGTGGAGATGCGGATGGTGCGTGTGGCCGGCGTGGGTGAATCCGCCGTGGAGGAACTCATCGGCGAACAACTCCTCGCCCTCGATCTCGAGCTGGGCTACTGCGCGCGCCCCGGTGAGGTGGATGTGCGCACGATCGGCCACCCTTCAGTGCTGGACGAAGCCGAGCGCATCATCATCGAAAAACTGGGTCCGCACATCGTCTCCCGCGACCAGCGTCTGCAGGAAAAGGTGCTGGTCGACCTCCTGACCGCGCGCCGGGAAACCCTCGCCTGCGCCGAATCCTGCACGGGCGGTTTCCTCGCCCATCGCATCACGAATGTCCCCGGCGCCTCCGCGGTTTTCCTCGGCGGTTATGTCACCTATGCCAATGCAGTCAAAACCAGCGCAGTCGGCGTCGATGCCGGCCTCATCGCGCAGCACGGCGCCGTGAGTGAACCGGTGGCGCGCGCCATGGCTGAGGGCGCCCGGAAAGCGGCGAACGCCGATTACGCCCTCTCCACTACTGGCATTGCCGGCCCCGATGGCGGCACGGAAGAAAAGCCGGTGGGCACCGTTTTCATCGGCCTCGCGCGGGCAAATGGCGAGACGCTCGTCGAGCGGCACCGCTTCCCCACCGATCGCAAAACCTTCAAGGACCTCGTGAGCCTCACCGCTTTCGAGATGCTGCGCCGGCAGCTCAGTCCTCGATAGTGGCCGGCGTGCCGACCTTCACCTTCTGGTAGATGAGCGGCGCGATATCCGACGGCAGCCGCACGCAACCGTGCGAAGCGGCGTAACCCGGCAGGATGCCGACGTGCATACCCACGCCCCCGCTGGTCAGGCGGCAAAACCATCTCATCGAGGCGCCCACGTAATGCGTGCCGCTGGGTGCGGAATCAATTTGTGTGCTCACGCCCGAGCGCACCGTCCGGCCGCCACCATCCACGAAATCGCCGTAAATGCTCGATCGGTGATCCGGGTCCTTCTCCATCACCTTAAATGAGCCCTTGGGCGTTTCATGCCCGCGCTTGCCCGAGGAGATCGGCGAATCGATGTAAACCTGATCCCCGACCATCAGGTAAACCCGCTGCTTGCCGAGCGAGACGACGACGCGGGAGTTGTCCTGGGTGATGACCGACTCGAGACTCTTGTCGATCTTCGGGCCGGGCTGCCCGCGGCGAATGAGGTCACCCGGCTTTTTCATGGGCGGCGCCGGATTGCGCGAGCCGAAGAGTTGGGCGGAGGCATGGTGTCCGAAGGCACCAAAGGTGCAGAAAATGACGGCCAGGAGCGTTTTGGAATAGCCAGCGAATCTCATGCGACGGAAAAAGTTGTTGTTACATACGGAGGCTGCCGCGCGGCGGCAATCACATAAATTACCCCTCTTCTCAAACCGCTGAAGGAAAGTTTTGGACGTGAACGCCCGTTCACAGCAACGTTGTCGCCGTTGTGCCCCTGATCATCCCCCGCCTGTTCCTGTTTCTTTGTGTGCTTTGTCTTGGTTTGGCGGGCACCAGCCGCGCCGAGCGTAAATCGGCCGCTCCCATCGTGGGCGCCGCGCCGCCGCAACCGGTGGAGATGAATTTGAAAGTCCGCCGCGAGGGGAAGACGGAGATCCCTCTGCGCATCTACGGCAAGACGAACGAGGCGCTGAAGTATCTCATCCGAGTGGCCCCGGTGAATGGCAAGGTCTCCGACCCGCAGTTTAAGGAGCGCGAGATTTCCACGGTGATCTACGAGCCGCCCGCCGATCTCGGCATCACCACGGATAAATTTGCCTACGCCGTGCAGAGTGCGGCCGGAGTCTCCGCCGCGGTCGAGGTGCAGATCACCATCATTGATCAGCCCCCGCAGCTCGGGATTCAGGACAGATTCGATTTCGGCACGATTCGCGCCGGCGCTACGAATTATCGCATGCTGGAGATCAGCAACAAAGGCGGCCTCATCGCCAGCGGCGAAGTGATCGTGGATGCACCGTGGAAGATCGAGGGCAAGACTGCCTACCGCCTGCGGGCGGATGAAATCGCGGTCTTCAAGGTTATCTTTGCCCCCGAGGCGGGCGGAAAATTCGAGGGCGTGGCCCGCTACACCTCCGATCCGCAGCACAGCACCACCTTGGAAGGTGTGGCCGAGGCGGCCATCGCTGCCAATCCCCCGCAATGGGTGCTGCAGCAGACCCCTGGCGAAACCGCCCGCACGGGCACCTTCGAGCTCCTGAACCAGCTCGACGAGCCGCGCACCGTCCAGCTCAAGGCCGACCCACGCCTCAAAGTCCCGGCGCAACTCACCATCGCCCCGCACGCCGCGGTCAATGTGACCGTGGAAGCCGCGTCCGCGAGCGTCGAGGGCTTCGAAGCTGCAATCCGTCTGGAGGCGCCCGACTTTTCCATCGCCCTACCGGTGCGCGTCCCGACGCTGGCGGCCATCATGCGCACCACGCCGCAGGCCGTGAACTTTGGGCGGCTCGCCATGGGAGCCAAGCCAAACCAAAACTTTGTCGTGGAAAACGTCGGCGGCACCTCCGGTCGCTTGACGTGGGAGATCAACCCACCTTTCCACACTCCCGAGACCTCGGCGACACTCCAGGCCGGCGAGAAAAAGGAATTCGTCCTCGAGCTCGAAACCAAATCTCCCGGCCGCTACCGCACGTGGCTGAAATTCCGCGCCGGCGCGCAAACCTTCGACATGCTGGTGGAAGCGGAGATCGCGGCCGCTGGGAATGCGGTGCACCGTACCGCTGCCGGCGCCAGCGGGAGCCCCGGCAACCCGGGCGACACCACCTCAGCCGATCCGGGCGTTTCTTCGGAAGCCTCCGAAACACCCCCTCCACCAGCGCCAGTACCCCTGCCAGACTGGGTAGCCGATCCCCGGCTGCCGCGTGGCGTCCGCGTCTCACAAGTCACCGCGACCAGCGCAGTGATCGAATGGCCAGCCGCCCTTTCTCCGGCCACGCGGTTCCGCGTGGATATGCGACAAATCAAGATCGGTGCCGATCACCGGATGGAAATTTCCTGGGTTCAACCCACCGGCATTCCGATCGAAAGACAGGGCGCCAATTTCGTCGCCACCCTCACCGACATGCCTCCCGGCCAGCCTTGGACGGTCCGCATCCTGCCTCTGCAAGCCAGCGGGGAAGCAGGCGCCCCGCTCTTCACCGTGGAGTTTCAAACGCTCGGTACGGGGGCCATCGGAAGCCGCCTGGCGCACCCGTCGTTGCTGCAATTACTGGTCGTCGCACTCATCCTCCTCCTCGGCTGGCAGGCCTGGCGGCGCTGGGGTCGGCGGGAGCAGGCCTGATTTCATCTCCATCGTTCCGGCGGAGGGCGTGTGGCCTTTTGATTTCCCCTTGTGCCGCGCGCATAAACCATCCGTTAATCCCCGCATGAACTTCCTCCGCGTGTGTCTGGTGATCACGGCGTCGCTGCTTGCCTCTTCGCTCTCCTTGCGTGCGCAGAGCGTACTCGAGGAAAACGGAAACATCTTCTTCACCGGCGCCGATGGCGCACGCAAGCAACTCTCCGATGGCGGCCGCGACTCCGCCCCCGTGCTGGCGCCCGACGGCAAGCAGGTCGCCTTCATCCGCGGCACGCCGGGCAAAGTCATCCCCACCGGCTCGGGCGATAGTGAAGCCACCGAGCTGTGGATGATCGGAATCGATGGAAGCAAACCCACCATGCTCCTCCGCGGACGCGAGTCTCAGGACATGAAGCAAGTCGTCGCCGGCATCGCCGGCGCGGAATTCTCGCCCGATGGGAAGCTGCTCTATTTTGTCTGCTCCGCGTGGGCTACTTCCGGCGCCGTCCACGTCATCGACCTCGCCACGCACAAGGATCGTTTCTTCACCGACGGCAGCAGCCTCGAGGCCGTGCCCAATGGCGATTACAAGGGCTGCCTGCTCATCCAGAAACACAAATACTTCATCGGCGGCGGCAGCTACGATTGGTACTGGCTCCTCAAACCCGACGGCTCGGAAGTCGGACCCGTGGGAGAGGACACGGATAACTTCCGCAGCACTTACGTGAAGTAGCGGGCAGGCACGCTGAATCAAAATTCAGCCGGGCGTGCGACTCCAGTCGCACGAAGCGCCCTTCCAACAAAAACGCCGTCATCCTGAGCGCAAGCGGAGCGGGCGAAGGACCTCACGCATCCGTGGGCAGCGGTGGTGCGGAGCTCTGCCATTCGTCATGTGCCATCTGCCATTCGTCATGTGCCATCTGCCATTCGTCATGTGCCATCTGCCATTCGTCAGGTGCCATCTGCCATTCGTCAGGTGCCATCTGCCATTTGTCATTTGCCATAGCCTCATGCTCTTCCTCCTCTGCGCATCTGCGGTGGATCTCTACCCCCCGAAATCATCTCGGAACCAACCGCGAGTTCCGCATAGCATCCCCGCTCCCGCACCCTTCGCCGCGCCATGCTCGAACGCCTCTTCCGCCTCTCGGAAAATCACACCTCCGTCCGCACCGAGATCCTCGCCGGGATCACCACATTCCTCACCATGGCCTACATCATCGTCGTGCAACCGGCGGTGCTCTCGGGCGTGATGTTCGGACACCCGACCGGGATGGATTTCGGCGCGATCACCACCGCCACCTGTCTCGCCGCGGCGCTGGCCACCGCGCTCATGGCCCTCTACGCGCGCTATCCCATCGCCCAGGCGCCCGGCATGGGCGAAAATTTCTTCTTCGTCTTTTCCGCTATTCCCGCGGCCACCGCCGCCGGCTTTGCCAATGGCTGGCAGGTCGCGCTCGGCGCCGTCTTTCTCTCCGGCGTGCTCTTTCTCCTCATGTCGCTCGTGGGTTTGCGCGAGATGATCTTCAACGCCATCAGCCCGAGCATGAAGAGCGGCATCGCCGCAGGCATCGGTCTTTTCATCGCCTTCATCGGCCTGCAAAACGCCGGGCTCATCGTGAAAGACGCCGGCACCGCCGTGCGGCTGAACCCGCACTTCGGCTCGCCCGATCTGCTCGTCTTCTTTGCCGGGTTCCTCATTGCCGCCGCCCTGCACGCACGCAAGGTGCCCGGCTCCATCTTGTGGGGTGTCGTCTCCGCCACGGCGCTCGCCTCCGCGCTGAAACTCGCGCTACCGCATCTGCCCGCCGCGTGGGCCGCTTCACCGGAAATCACCGGCTCCCTGCTCGCCACCCGCTTCGCCTTTGCCCACGGCCTCGTCGCCGCGCCGCCCTCGCTCGCGCCCACGCTGTTCCAGATGGATATCGTCCACGCGCTCTCCCCGGCGATGCTTCCCTTCGTCTTCGTCTTTCTCTTCATGCTCACCTTCGACGCCATCGGCACGCTCATCGGCGTGTGCACGCAGGCCGGCTTCATGCGGGAAAACCGGCTCCCCCGTGCCCGCCAGGCCATGGTTTCCGATGCCGTGGGCACGGTCGCCGGCGCCGCCCTCGGCACCAGCACTGTCACGAGTTACATCGAGAGCGCCGCCGGCGTGGAGCAAGGTGGACGCACCGGCCTCACCGGCCTGGTCGTCGCCGCGCTCTTCCTCCTCGCCCTCTTCTTCAGCCCGATCATCGCCATGGTCGGCAGCTACCCGCCCATCACCGCTCCCGCGCTCGTGCTCGTCGGCGCCATGATGCTGCAAAACGTGAGTCGCATCACGTGGGACGACCCCACCGAATCCATCCCCGCCTTCCTCACCCTCATCGGCATCCCCCTTTCCTACTCCATCGCCGACGGCCTCGCCCTCGGCTTCATCAGCCACCCCCTCCTCAAAGTCCTCACCAACCGCCCCCGCGAAGCCGGCTGGCTCACCTACCTCCTGGCCATAGTGCTCGTGCTGTATTTCATCCTCGTCCGAAGCCGGTTGGGGTGATTGAGGCAAGGAGTTCGAGCAGGGACTGACCCGCTGATGACTCACAGCATCAGGTCATCATTCCAGGGCGAACCAAGTCTTAACGCCATCAATCACTGTAAACATTTTTGGCGCCGACGCGGGTTTGTCTATCGGAGTTAATTCGTAGGAAATTTTCTCCACCCTTTTTTTAAACAGCAGAGGCATGAAGGCGCTTTCAGCTATGTGGCGAGCACGGTGTTCTGCCGCCTCTTCCTTCCCTTGTCGCACCGAGAGTTCGACGATGACGCTTGATTTGGGAATTCGAAACGTGGGGGTGCTAGTGAGTTCGGTTATTCTGACTCGGTAGTATTTGTGCATGTGCCTTGTGTTTCATCAATGATCTGAAACCCCGCAAAAATTCTTGATTCACTACGAATCCAATACCGGCAGACAACGATTTCACCAACCTTCGCAGGGTACCCCAAAAGTGAGACTTGGCGATCCGATTAGACCACGCGATCCGCGTGGATTTTGACGTGGAGGTGGATGTGGTCGTTGACGACGTGGGGGCCGAGGAAGCGGAAGAGTTTGCCGGAGCCATACTGGCTGCCGTAGGCGGTGCGGTCGAGGGTGAGGACGCCCTGGCCGGTGAGGTGGCGGGCGTCGTCCTTGACGGCGATGAGGACGGGGAATTCCAGCGGGCGGCTGATGCCGCGCAGGGTGAAGGTGCCGCGCAGGAGATAGTTGGGCGTGCCTTCAGTGGCGGTGGCGATCGGCTCCGCAGTGGTGGCGGCGAATTCGGCGGTGGGATGGCGGGCGGTATCGAAGAAATCGGTGGTGCGCAGGTGCGCGAGCAGCATGGCATTCATGCCGGAATCGGTGAGGTCTTCATTGGCGATGCTCGCCATATCGATGGTGAAGCGGGCGCTGGTGAGCTGGCCCTGCTCGACGCGGATCTCGCCGCCGGCGAGGCGCACGGTGCCGCTGTGGTGATTGAAAAGGTTGCGGCCAGTCCAGCGGATGACGCTCTCCGCAGTGTCGACGGTGTAGGTGCCGTGCGGGACGGGCAGCGCGGGCCACTGGCCGGTGCCCTCCAGTGCGAGACCGGCGGCCTGCCATGCGGCGAGCCCGCCCTCGAAGGCTTCGACGCGAGTGAAGCCAGCGCCGAGGAGTGATGCGGCCGCGGTCGCGGCGTCGAGCGAACCTTCCCCCGCGCCGTAGACGACGAGGGGCGAGGCTGGATCGAGCGCGAGCGCGCTGACCTTGTCGAGGAATGCGGTCTCGTAAATGCACGCGTTCACGGAGCCGGGCAGCCGCGCCGCGGTGAATATTTCCTCGGGCAGAACGTGAAGCAGCGTCGGCGGCTGGGGAGACTGGGATAGCGTCTGGAGTTCGAGTGCCGTCATAAAAAGAGTGAAGCCGAAGGTAGGATGTAGTGCTGCCTGAGGCGAGCCCTGGCAGCAGGAAAACAGGACAGCAAAGTTGCCGTTCCGATTCCCGCACTCCTACCGAATCGTTTACCAGCGCGAGAGTGACGGGATGAAGCGATCAATGAAATAACCCGTGGGCGGGCCGCGCGGGGTGCGTCGCTTTCCACTCCGTCACGCGCTTCTCGACGACGGCGAGTTGTTCGGCAGTCAACGAAGTGGAGACGCGGTTCCCGGAGGTGGTGTGATATTCCACCGCCAAGCGATCCCAGCAGTAAGCCTCCACCATGTCTTTCGGCACGCCCCATCCTCGCTCATACATGGCGCTCATCCAGCCAAGCGCTTCCGGCTGATTTTTTTCCGCGGCCTTGCGCAGCCACTGCAGCGCTTCTGCATAATCCTCTTTCACGTCCCGGCCCTGCGCCAATCTCACTCCGATTTCAAATTGGGCTTCGACATTCCCCGCTTCAGCCGCTTGGCGGAAGAGCTCGATGGCCTTTGCTGGATCCTTCTTAACACCTCCGCCCCAATCGTAAAGTTCTGCCATGTGATACAGCGCTTCGGCGTTGCCTTGGGCCGCAGCTTTTCGGAATAACTCCATGGCGGCTTTCTGGTCTTCGGCGACATCCTGCCCTCGCTCATAAAGGTCACCGAGTGCAATTTGAAACTCCGGGCTGTCCGGTGAAGTCGCGAACGCTTTGGCGAGCCACTGAATGCCCTCTTCTACGTTCATTTTCACGCCGCGGCCTTTCAGCAACATGCGGGCGATTACATTCTGGGCTTGGGCATCGCCCTCTTTGGCTTTCTCCAGCGCGACCGCGGCTTCCTCCTCGTAACTTTTCAGGAGTGCGGATGGCGTGTCGGCGAGCGGGATGGCTGCAGCCTTTAGCAAGTTATTTAGGACCTCCGGCTTTCCACCGATCATGCCGGAGAATCGCAATGACTGGTCATCTTTGTAGACTTCAAGCTGGCCGCATTGATAGCAGATCAAAATATCAAAGGTGTGGCCATCTGCCTGGAAGCGGAGCGCATGGCGCGGGTTAATCAGGCATCCGGAATGCAGGTTGGCATTGCCCGCGGAAACCGCGTCCTTCAAGGCGCCAATGGCGATTTGCGCCTGCGCTTTATCGAGGGCCACCTGTCCTAACACGTGATGGCGGTGGAAATCCCATTCCGGTATATCGGGCCCTCCCCATGGCTGCAGGGAGTAGAGTGTGATGGCAGGCGTGCCCTCGAGGCCGGCGATGACTTCGGTCGGCAGTTCTGGGCGCCGGATGGATTTGGCATACCATTTCTGCGCTTCGGCGGGATTCTTTCGCACACCCTGCCCGCGCTCATAGATTTCGCTGATAGTACGCTGGGCGACTTGGTTATTCTGGCCCGCCGCTTTCAAAAGCCACTCCATGGCTTTCGCGTGATCCCGCTTTACGCCCTGACCATCGCGGTAGGCGATGCCGAGAACGGCTTGCGCTTCGGCGAGGCCCTGTTTGGCAGCTCTGCGCTCCCATTCGAGGCCGGTCCGCAGGTCCTGAGGCAGTCCCCAGCCGCGGAGATACATGGCGCCAACTAGATACTGCGCCTCGGGATTGCCCTGATCGGCCAAAGGATGGAGGAGACTCCGTGCTTTGAGATAATCACTCTGCTTGTAGGCGGCGAGGCCGTCCTCGAGAGGGCCGGCAAAAGCCGGGATAGAAAGCAGACCGAGTAGCAGCAGACGAACCTGAAATTTCCACTTCATAGGGGATTGGAACTACCGAGCAGGGAGGAAGAAGCGACACATACCGAAGTCGCAGCTTTCTCGTAAATAGCACGCGACGCCTGTGGCCGGAAATCCATTTTCACTTTCCACTGCTCAAGTCTCCGGTGTTCAAGCCGAGCTCCGGAAATCGGGCTGGCGAGATCGAACTCGCGACCTCCTGAAGCCCCAGCGGTACGCGCTTGCACAGAGCGAACCCGGTCTGCCAACTTTTGCCCCCTATGTTCCCCTCGCTGAAATCCTCCCGAATTCATTTCATGTTGAGCACCGGTATCTGCCTCCTCCTCGTGGGCGGGGCGGCGCGGAGTGAAGAAGCGACGCCGGAGAAGGCGCGTGCACTGCTCGACCAAGTGACCAAGAGCGAGCAGGATCGGCAGATTGCGGCCAAGCAGACGGAGATCGATCGGGTCCAGGAAGATCAGGCCAAGACGGAGAAGGATTCGAGCGATCTCCAGCAGACGCTCGAATCCACGTCGGGGCTGATCACGGAAACCAATGATCATCTCACCACCCTGACCACGGAAAGCCGGCGGCTGCAGCACGAGCTGGCCATCGCCGAGGCGCGGATCGCAGCTGAGCAGCTCAAGGTCGCGGGGCTGCAAGCGCTGACGGATGCTCAAGGCAAATCACTGTCCGCCCTGGCCCGCCGCTCGGAAGCAGCGGAGGCTCGATCCCACGTGATGGCGGCGGAAATGGAGATTTTGCAGGCGGGCAAACCAGCGCCTAGCCCGGTCCACGATGATTCCCAGAGCGATCTCGGCAAAGCCCGCAAGGCGCTGACCGCCGCGGAAGCGAAGGCGGATGCGGAGGAGCGTCTGGCCCACGAGGCGATGAAAGCGGCCACAGCGAAGATGGCGCTGGCCGAAGCGAAAGCCGTGCTGGCGCAACGGCTGGCGGACAATGATCTGACCCTCGAGCAACCGACCGTGGTGACGACCAAGGCGAAATCGAAGCCAGCTGCGAAGCCGAGCGAAAAACTCGCGCCGGTCGCTGCCGGCCCGAAGCCGGCCGCCAACTCCGCAGCTCCGACTAAATCCACGCCGAGTCCGGCTGCAGACAAAACCAAGAAAGCGAAGTCGCCGATGGATCTGTTTCGCTAGGGCGAAAATCTAGCTGCCGAGGACGATCCCGACATATTTCTGAAAGCTCTCGGAGACTTGCGCCTGGACGCGGACCGCTTTCACCGGCGCCTCGGGAAATGCCGCAGCCGTTACGGCCGTATGTTGATCGAAAATAGACCGGCACTCGGTGAGGTTCTCTGCGGTGGGCGAGCGCAGATTCGCGTCATCATAGTCCCGCTCAAACAGGGCGGCGAGATCGGCGACGTAGAGCTTCGAGGCTTGCTCTCGCGCAATATCGCGGTCGTGTCCCTCCGTTCCGAAGGCCTCGGTGGAGAGAGCCATCCGGTCAGTGTAGGCGTCACGGCAATGAACGATGTCGGCGGAGGTAGTCATGGTGGGGTGAGGCTGGCAGGTTCGTTGACCTACTAAAAGCCAGCATGAGCCGCGCGCCGCGAAATCCGTATCGATGCAATTGAGCCACGGATGGACACGGATGAAACACGGATGGGACAAGACGCGGAAAGCGGGCGAGATCCGTTCACCAAAAGGTGAGTATCACAGCACATCCCGATTTCACCTCAGATTGCTCAATCCGTGTTTCATCCGTGTTCATCCGTGGCTAATTCAATTGCATCAGTCCGGGTGACACTGACGAGATGAATTACTTCGGCGTTTCCTCGGACGGCGGCGGAACGCGTGCCATCAAGCGTGACACTTGCCAACAGACGAGAAAGAGGAAACCCTCGCGACGTGAAGAGCCGCACCCACCCACTCCCGTTCGGCACCTGGCTACGCGCCGTCACCTTTGCCACCCTTCTGGCATCACCGGCCGCCCTGCGTGCAGACATCGGCTATCAGTTCGTGTCCGTCGGGAACCCGGGCAACGCGAATGACACCGTGACGGCGAGCGATGGCTCCGGGCTCTCCTTTGGCGGGGTAAGCTATACCTACGCTATCGGCACGTATGATGTGACGCTGAACCAGTATGCGGCGTTTCTGAATGCGGTGGCGCAGGCAGACCCCTACTCCCTCTACAACGCGAACATGGCGGCCGAGCTGAACATCGAGGGCATCATCCAAACGGGGAGCAGCGGGAGCTATTCGTATTCGGTGATCGGCAGCGGGTTGCGACCGGTGACATGGGTGAGTTGGTTTGACGCAGCGCGGATGGCCAATTGGATGCAAAACGGGCAGCCCACAGGATTGGGAGAAGTGGCGGGCTCTACGGAGCAGGGAGCCTATACGCTGAACGGAGCGACTTCTGGAGTCATCAGCAAGAATGGAGGCGCGGTCGTTTGGATCCCGACGGAGAGCGAGTGGTACAAGGCAGCGTATTACGATCCAAGCAAAGGCGGCCCTGGCGTGGGCGGATATTGGACATACGCCACCAGGAGCAATACAGCACCAGGGAACGTGGTGGGCAGCGGCACCAACCAGGCGAACTACTTCACCGACCAGGGCTCGAATGTCTATGCCGTGAGCCAGAGCGGAAGCTACAGCTCTTCGCAAAACTACCTGACTGACGTTGGAGTATTCGGTCCCAATTCGTCGAGTGCCTACGGCACCTACGATCAAAGTGGAGACGTCTTTCAATGGGTGGATGGCGTGCAGATCGACGGTTCAACGCGGGAATTGAGGGGCGGTTCGTGGGCCGGCCACTCGAGCCAATTGCAGTCCTCCTTCCGCGCCTTCCAGCCCAATCCGGTACCCGAGGCAAGCACCTTCGGCTTTCGTCTGGCGACCGTTCCTGAGCCGACCGTGACCGTCAGTTTAGTCTTTGCCGGTGGGCTGTTGCTCGCCAGGCGGAAGAGACCCTCTGCTCTCTAGCGCCCCTGCCTACTATCAGCACTCCAGAAAAATCGGGCCGGCGAGATTCGAACTCGCGACCTCTTGAACCCCATTCAAGCGCACTACCAAGCTGTGCTACGGCCCGTTTTTTTGGAGGGCGGCTAAAGTAACCGTGGAGCGACAAAAGGGAAGAGCTTTTTGATAGATAAAGTTTTCGTCCTCCGAATTGGGGCGCATGGACCCCGGGATCGAGCCGCTGTGGAGGCGGCGAACGGCGGGGTTATCTTGACAGAAGGCTGCACTAGGTTGTATAGATTTTGTGTAGATGGGGTGAGAAGGAGAGCGACTTTGCTGAGAGAGAGGAATGTGGGCCGAGGATACTGAGGAACGCGGCGTGGAACAATTCTGCCATAGCTGAGCACTGGGAAGCCGCTCGTGGTCAATCGTGGTCAATCGTGGTCAGTCGTGGTCAGTCGTGGTCAGTCGTGGTCAGTCGTGGTCAGTCGTGGTAGAAAAGCTCCCGGAGCCCCGGTAGCGACGCGTTTTCCCCCGGGGACTGATTCAAGGAGGGCAACCAGTAATTTTTTCGCGCTTTCGCATTTCCAGTTTCCATACCTCGCTCGGTCCGTAAAGTGCCCGGCATGAATCTCGAACCCGTCGCCGTTGTCGGCGCCAGTGGATATTCCGGTGAAGAACTCGTCCGGCTGCTCTCGCGGCATCCGGGGGTGGACCTCGTGGCGCTGACCTCCCGCCAGCTTGCCGGACAGACTGTGGAGACCGTTTTTCCGAAGTTCGCCGGGCTGCGCTACTCGCGCCTGGCCTTCATCGAGAGCGATGTGGAGAAGATCGTGGCCACCGGCGCACGCACTGTATTTCTCGCCCTCCCCCACGGGGTCGCTGCGGAATTTGCCAAGCCACTCGTCGCAAAAGGCCTTCGGGTCATCGATCTGAGCGCAGATTTCCGGATTAAGGACCTGGCGGTCTACGAGGAGTTCTATGGCGAGGCTTCGCATGCGCCCGAGTTGGCGAAGATGAGCGTCTACGGTCTGCCGGAGATTTACCGCGAGCAGATCCGGACCGCGCAACTCGTGGCCTCGCCGGGTTGCTATCCCACGAGCGTCATCGTGCCGCTCTATCCCTTGCTGAAGCGCAAGCTGCTCAAGCCCGAGAGCATCGTCATCAATAGCCTGAGCGGCGTGAGCGGCGCAGGGCGCACGGTGAAGCTCGATTACCTTTACGTGGAGTGCAACGAGAGCGTGCGCGCCTACAGCGTGCCGAAGCATCGGCACCTGGCGGAGATCGAGCAGGAACTGAGCAACGCCTACGGCAGCCCGGTCACGGTCAGCTTCACGCCGCATCTCATTCCGGTGAATCGCGGCATCGCCACCACGATCGTGGCCTCGCCTGCGGAAGGTATCGGCCTCGCGGAGATTTCGGAGGCCTATCGCGCGGCGTATGCGGACGAACCTTTCATCCGCCTGCTCGGCGAGAAGGGCACGCCGGATACGAAGAATGTCACCTTCACGAACTTCGTCGATGTCGGTTGGCGGTACGATTCACGGACCGGTCGCGTGGTGCTGCTCAGCGCCGAAGACAACCTCGTGAAAGGCGCCGCCGGGCAAGCCGTGCAATCGCTCAATGTGATGTGCGGCTGGCCGGAGACGACGGCGCTGTTGTAACTTCACACGACCTGCGTCACGCCAGCAGCACTTTGGTTCTTGGGAAAAGCGGTACAAGGCAGAAACACACTTGATCCAGAGGCGACAGCCAGCCGGAAAAATTTCCGCAAAGAATCTCGTGCCGCGGCCTGAAATGCGCTTTTCTCTCACTCCGCGCCGTGCGCGCCCTCGAGAACTCCATTCACAGCACAGCCATGCCGTACACTGAAATTTCCGGCGGAGTCACCGCCGCCCAAGGCTTCCTCGCCGGCAGCATTTATTGCGGCGTGAAAGCCAGCAATGCCGACCGTCCCGACATCGCGCTGGTTTATTCGCCGCAGCCCACCGTCGTCGCCGCCACCTTTACCACGAACCTCGTGAAAGCCGCGCCTGTGCGGGTGTCGATGGCGCATCTGCGCGGGAATGATGTACGTGCCATCGTGGCCAATGCGGGCAACGCCAATGCGTGCACCGGCGTGGCGGGCATCGAGACCGCGAAGCGCATGGTTGCCGCCACCGCGAAGGCGCTGAAATTGCGTCCGCGCCAGGTGATGGTTTGCTCGACCGGCCGCATCGGCGTGCCGCTGCCGATCAAGAAGATGGAAGCGGCCATCAAGCAACTGCCCGAGGCGGTGAAGAACAATGGCAGCAAGCGCGCGGCGGAAGCGATCATGACGAGCGACACTTTTGCGAAGGAAGTCGCGGTGGAATGCGAGATCGATGGCAAGCCGGTACGCATCGGCGGCATCGCCAAGGGCGCGGGCATGATCGACCCGAACATGGCCACGATGCTTTGCTTCATCTCCACGGATGCCGCGATCGAAAAGAAGCAACTCCAGGATGCGCTCTCCGCCTCGGTCGAGCAGTCGTTCAACCGCATCACCGTCGATGGCGACATGAGCACGAACGACACCGTCATCATGCTCGCCAACGGCGTCGCGGGAAACAAACCGCTGCGTGCAGGCACGCCGGGCCTGAAGACTTTTCAGCGCGCGCTTGATCACGTGACGCGCAATCTCGCGCGCATGATCGTGGAGGACGGCGAGGGCGTGACGAAATTTGTGGAGGTGCACGTCAATGGCGCGGCCAGCACGGCCGATGCGCGCAAGGCTGCGGAGGCGGTGGCAAATTCCACGCTGACGAAGTGCGCGTGGTTCGGCGGCGATCCGAATTGGGGCCGCATCATGGACGCGCTCGGCTATTGCGGCGCGAAGCTGCGCGAGGAAAACGTGGATATTTTTTACGACGGCCTCATCGCGGTGAAGGGCGGCATGCCGAGCAAGACGCCTTTCTCGAAGCTCAAGAAAATCGTGGCGCAGAAAAATATCACCATCACCATCGACCTGCATCTGGGCAGCGGCGGGTACGTGGTCTTTACTACCGACCTCAGTACGGATTACGTTAAGCTGAACATGGGCGAGTAGATCGCTTCCATTTTCGTCTACATTTTCTCATGGCCCAACCACCCAATGTCCGAGCCGAGGCGCTCATTGAGGCGCTTCCCTTCATTCAGAAATTCCGCGGTCAGCTCTTCGTCATCAAGTATGGCGGCAGCGCGATGGAAGACGAGCAGGTCGTCGAGCGGTTCCTGCGCGACGTCGTGTTCCTCGAGGCGGTCGGCATCAATCCCGTCGTGATCCACGGCGGCGGCAAGGCGATCACCAGCAAGATGCGCGATGCCGGGCTGAAGCCGCGTTTTGTGAATGGCCTGCGCGTCACCGATGAGCAGTCGATCCGCATCGTCGAGGAAGTGCTCGATGGAGAGATCAATCCCTCCATCGTGAAGATCATGCAGGGCTTCGGCGGCAAGGCCTTGGGCATCAAGGGCAAGGATGTGCTCATTGGCAAAAAGCTGCCTCCTCAGACCGAGGGCAAATCGACCAAGATCGACATGGGCTTTGTGGGCGAAGTGATCGACGTGCAGACCTCGGTGATCGAAAATGCCATTGCTGGCGAATTCGTTCCCGTCATTTCCCCACTCGCGCGGGATGCTTCCGGCCATGCACTGAATATCAATGCCGACATCGCTGCGGGGACCGTGGCGGGGCGCCTGCGCGCGGCAAAGTTCATTTATCTCAGCGATGTGCCGGGCATCATGCGCGACCCCACGGACAAAGAGTCGCTGATCCCTTCCGTCACACGTGCGGAGATCGAGCAATTGCGTGAGGACGAGATCATTACCGGCGGCATGATTCCGAAGGTAGAGAGCGCCATGCATGCGCTGGCGGAAGGAGTCGAAAAAGTGCACTTTATCGACGGTCGCACCCCGCACTCGTTGCTGCTGGAGATCTTCACGAACACTGGCGTGGGCACGGAGATCGTGGCGTAGCGGCGCGGACTATTTGTTCGCGCCAAGGGCGCC
>JBGGMZ010000345.1:0-46558 GCA_041287745.1 Chthoniobacter sp.
GGGCGGGATGATCATGTCGACATCGATTTCCTGCTCGGGTGGGCCCTTGGCGGCTTCCTCGAAGTAACGCTCGATGCGGTCGACGGATTTTGTGCGGCGGGCGCTGGGGCCGCGGCGCACCCACTCAAGCTCGTGCTTGAGATACATCTGGCGCTTGTGCTCGACCCGGACCTCGGCGGCTTCACGCTCGGCCTTGGCCACGAGGTAGTCGTTGTAGCTGCCATCGTAGTTCACGAAGCCACCGCGCGCGAGCTCGAGCATGCGCGTGGCGATGCGATCGAGGAAATAGCGGTCGTGCGTGACGAAGAGGCATGCGCCGGAATAGCGCGCGAGGAAATCCTCCAGCCACTCGATGCTTTCGGTGTCGAGATGGTTGGTCGGTTCATCGAGGATGAGGAAGTCCGGACGCGCGAGCAGGGCGCGACACAGGGCCACACGCCGCTTCTCCCCGCCGCTGAGTGTGCCGACGATGCGATCGCGCGGTGGTGCGTGAAGGTTGGTCGCGAGGCTTTCGATGCGATGATCGAGCGACCAGCCATCGTGATGATTGATCTGATCGAGCAACGTGGCCGAGTGCGGGCTTTCCGGCGGTGTGGACTCGTATTCGGCGAGGATATCGAGCACGCGCTGGGCACCGCTACGGATATTGGCCTCGACGGAGGCGGCATCATCGAGCGTGAAGACCTGGGGCAGGTAGCCGGTGATCAGGTCGCGCCGCCGGGTGAACTGACCGGAATCAGGCTGCAATTCGCCAGCGGCAATCCGCAGAAAAGTGGATTTTCCAGCGCCATTGCGGCCGACCAGCCCGATGCGTTCGCCCTCACCGATGGCGACGGTGGCGCGGTCAAGGACGAGATGGGGGCCGTAGCGAACGGTGAGTTCGCTGGCGCTGGCAATAGGGTCTGGCATGGGTAAGGGGGCAGAACATCCAACATCCGACGCCGAACATCCAACACCCAATGTGAAGAATTCTACGCGACGTGTTGGGATCAACGAAAAACATCCGCTACGCCCCATTGGATGTTGGGCGTTGGATGCTCTGCCTTGCCCTTCCCCGCCTACTCCTCTGCCGCAAGCGCCTCGAGGCGGTGGCCGATGTGCACATGGAGGAACAGCGCCGCGCCCAGCGTGAAGAAACTGAGCAACACCCACCCTGCCTCGTCGCGGAACAGGACCGATTCCGTAAGCCCCATCAAAATGAAAAGGATGAAGTGCACGCCCACCGCGAGGGGCAGCGCCCCACGTTTCACATAGAGTGAAAGCACCGCCACGAGGTGCAGGAAAAAAATGCCCTGCGACAGGAACGAGAGGAGCAGCAAAAAGCCCACGTCATCACGGTGACCATTCATATCTCCCATCACCCTCATGAAGGGCTTGATCACCAAGGGCAGGCTGAGTGCGAGGTACGCTCCAGCGGAAAAGAGCGCGGGGACGACACCAAGCAGTTTTTCGTAGGCCACGCTGCGGATCCCCTGGGGAAGCATGGCGAGGCTGGAGAGCGTCTGGCCCTGGTGCTCATTGCGGAAAAGGCTGCCGGCGGCGAAGGCGAGCTCCACAAAGATGAAGCCCATCATGATCCAGAAGGTGCCGATGGCGAAATCCTCCCACGAAGGAGGGCCGCCGAGTTGTTTCGGCCAGCAGCGAATGACGAGCAACGGCGTGCCGTAGATGAGGAGCTTGATGAAGAGCCAAAGTTTCCCGCCGGTGGTGAAGTAAAAATCCTTCCACGCCAGGGAGCGCTTCCATGCGCGGCCCGGGCTGAAAACGCTGCGGCGACGCTCACGAGTGCGGGCGACACCCACGCGGCTGGGCGCGGTTTCTCTTTGCTCGTTGCAGAAGACTTCGAAGATCGCCCACGAAAGCAGGAAGCAGATGGCACCCACGGCAAGATTGCTCCAGATCTGAAAATCAAAGACGTCCCCGACAAAACCGGTGTTGAGGATTTTGCCGATCCGGTTGAAAGGCGAGGCGGAGGAGGCCAGTTCGGCCAAGCCGTCGAGTGCCTGCGTCCAGACGCTTCCTTTCACGATCAGGCCGAGGCGCATGGGCAACTGGGCGAACCACGCGGCGAGGGGCACGACGGCAAAAAGGAAGACGAGCGTGACGCTGGTCAGGACAGCGGCGCCGCTGCTCCGCCGGCAAATCACGGAGGCCAGCAGGGCGAGATTCGAGACGAGCGCGAGGAAAGCCGCGATGGTGAGATAGGCAGCGATGACCTGCCGCAGCGAGATGCCACCGAGCGTGATGGCGAGCAGCGTAAAGGGAAGCTGAGCGGCGAAAAACAGCACCGCATTGCACAGCCGGCTCGTCGATTTCCCGAGGAGGATCGAGAGCGGATTGAGATTCGTCATGCGCAGCAGGCCGAGCGTCATCTCCTCTTTTTCCTCGCTGATCGCGGAAGAGAAATAGCTGACGCCCGCGAGGATGACGAACGCGAGATCGATCCCGATCACCGTTTCAAAAAAGCGCAACCCCGGCGCATTCGACCAGCCAAAGCTGCTTTGGATCGTGAAGAGGAAAAACAGGATGACCGTGACGAGGCCGGCCCGGGAGAAGTAGGTGAGCTTGAGGCGGCTGTCCTCGCGCAGGGAGCGGATGAACAGGGCGAGCAGCGGAGAGATCATACAACAGGAAACGCGGAGCGATCAGTCTTCACCGGCGAGGACCCCCAGGCGCTGAATGCTGCTAAGGTAAAAGGCCCAGGCCGCCACCAGCCCCAAAATCCCAACCGCCAGCGGAGTCCATTCCAACACGGAATAGTTGCCTTGCGAGAAACCCAAGGCGAGCGCTCCGACCGCGGCCCACACACCGATGGAGATTACGGCATTGGCGACATAGCTCAGTAAAAATCCCGCGGGTAGCGCGCCACGTTTCATGTAAAGTGAGAGCCACACGATGAGGGAGAGGAGAAGGGTTTTATTGAGCCAGCCTGCAATGACCTGGACGATGAAGGAGGCATGCATCGTCTGGTTCACGGAGGAGCGGTCCCGCATAAAAACCAAAAAGAGCACCTGAAGCACGAGAGAAGCAATGAGGCCGGGCGCGGCCGCAAGGGCACACGCGAGCGCCTTGTCTCGAACGATGTCCCGCATAGTGCATGGGAGCACGGCGAGCGCGGAGAAAGTCTGGTCGCGCAACTCGGTCCGAAAGATTCGCGAGGCCATCACGGCAACATCGACGGAAAAGATGAAAGGCAGGAGCGGGAAGGACATCGCGTTGATCCCGAAAGTCCAATCCGTGCTGCCTTTGCTTATCAGGCTCCACCCGTTGAACAGCAGCACGCTTCCGTAGGCAGTGGTGCGCACGATGAAACCAAGGCGGCCCCCGCAAAGAAAATAGAAATCCTTCCACATGAGTGCATTCGACCAGGTGCGCGGCACGCGCGCCTTGCGCGGACTCTCGCCTGCCGGATTGACAGTGGCCACTGCCGGCACACGGCTCGGTGCGCTGGCCGCCTCGGGCTCACGATCACAAAACCGCTGGAATGCCGCCCATGCGAGCAGAAAGCAACCCGCGCCGAAGGCGATATTTGTGAGAAATTGCCAGCCGATCGCCCCGCCGCCGTAACCGGTGCCGAGCACCTCTTGCAGCCGCGCGATGGGCGTCGCCGTCCAGATGGCCGAAGCCACGCGATCGAAGGACACATTCCAGTGGAAATAGCTCGTCCCCAGCCACTGCAGGCCGTGCAGCAGCGGCACGGAGACGAGCAGCAGAGCTATGATCACGATGCAAAAAACCGCCGCGCCTGCGACGCCGCGCGAAATCACTGAGCCGAGGAGCGCCAGATTGCAGAGCAGAAAGGTGAAAGCGCCGACCGCGCAGTAGGACGCCACGACTTGCCCAAGCGAGACGCCGCCGAACGTGACGGCCATGATGGTGAACGGAAATTGCGCCGCGAGCAGGAGCAGGGCGCCGCACAGGCGGCTGGTCGATTTCCCCAGCAGAATCGAGAGCGGGCTGAGATCAGTCATGCGCAGCAGGCCGAGCGTTTGCTCCTCCTTTTCCTCCGCCACGGCCGAGGCAAAATAGCTGAGGCCCATCAGCGTGATCGCCGCAATCTGAAAGAAAATGACCCACATTAAAAAACCGCGCCCTGGCGCATTGGACCAGCCTCGGTTTGCGGCGGCGAAGATGAGCATGTAGAGCAGCAGGAAGCAGCCGAGCCCCAGGCGCGCCCAGTAGGTCGCGCGGCTCCGCGCATCCTCGCGGAGCGAACGGACAAACAGGGCGAGCAGCGGCGAGTAGTTCATGTGCGCACGCCCGGCTCGGTGAGATCCATGAAGGCCTGGTTCAAGTGCTTCACGTCCTCGGTGAAGCTCGCCACCTCGCCGCCCGCGTCGATGGCTGTGCGCAAGATCGCATTGAGCGGCAGTTGCGCGCGGTCGAAGTTCAGCGTGTAGCGGGCCTCGCCGGGCACCGGTGGCATCACGCGATTCATGCCCGGCAATTTCGCGAGCGCATCCGCCGTGGCCGGATGCGCCGCGGCGAGCGTGAGCTGGTAGGTCGAGGTCGCACCATCGCTGGTCGCGATGAGGCCACGCATGGTGCCGGTGTATTTCACCTCACCGCGATCGAGGATCGTGACGTGATCGCAGAGCGTGGCCAGTTCGCTGAGGATGTGCGAGCTGATGAAGATCGTCTTTCCGAGCCGGCGTAACTCCTCGAGGATTTCCATGAGCTCGATTCGCGCGCGCGGATCGAGGCCGCTGGCCGGTTCATCGAGCAGGAGCAGGTCGGGATCATGGACGAGCACACGGGCCAGCGACACGCGCTGCTGCATGCCCCGCGAGAGGCCGTGGATGAGATCGTCCTTGCGCCCGGCCATATCGGTGAGCGCGAGCACATCGCCGATGATTTTGTCCCGCTGCGCCAGTCCGAGCCCGTAGGCCGCGCCGAAGAAATCGAGGTACTCCAGCACGGTCATCTGCCGGTACATCGAGAAATGGTCCGGCATGAAGCCGATGCGGCGCCGTACCGCCTTGCGATCGCTCACGATGTCGTGACCGAACACACCCACCGTGCCCCACTGCGGCTTGAGCAGCGTGGCGAGGACTTTCAGCGTCGTCGTCTTGCCCGCGCCATTCGGCCCCACGAAGCCGTGGATGGATTGCCGCTGGACGGAGAAGCTCACGCCCGCCAGCGCCTGGTGCGTCTTGTAGCGGTGCTTGAGATCGTGAATGTCGATGACAGTTTCAGCTTCCATGGGAGATCGAGAGAGCGAGGTGGTTCATGGCTTGTAGACGTCCTGCACGTAGAGCACCCAGCCGTCTTCGTTGGCAAATCCCTTGCCCTGCAGGTGCAGCGAGGGTGGCGCCGGTGCGGTGATCAGCAGCTGCATATCCGCGTGGTTCTTCGGCGCGGAAATAGTGGTGGGAAAAACGCCGGGGTGCCGAAGGGCGCGGGCAAAGAGCACCGGCTGGAGCAAGCGCAAGACCTCGCTGGTGGCCGGATCGGCGCTCGCCACGTAATTTTGGTAATTGGCGCTATTGAGTTTGTCCGTGGAGAAGTAATTCAGGAGGGCCTGACCCGCGCCGTGCAGCTCGAGCGCCCCGTTGCGCAGCTCCAGGTCGTAAATCTGGCCGCCATACACCGCGTGCAGTTCGCCGGTGACTTTTGGAAAGCCGGACCCCAATTTCAGTCGCAATTCTTTCAATGCGCCGGGCCCACCGTCCCATTTTTCCACCGTCACCGCAGTATCATCGGCCGTCATGATCGCCCGGTGTAAAAAGGAGCGTGCCGAGTAAAGCGGAATATCCGCGAGGATATGCCCATCCTTGCCATTGAAAATGGCGCCGCTGCCCGCCTCGGCAAAGCGATCGGGCGCGTAAAGATTCGCCGCCGCGCGATGGGTGAGATCATAGCGATCACCCGACGTCGCAAAGGCGCTGACCCATTGCGTGACATCCACCTTGCCGCCCCCCAGTGAGCGCGCGATGCCGAGTGAATGCACGGTCTGGCTTTCCCCGTAGCCGCGCCGCCCGGTGATCCCCAACGCGAGTCCAAATACGGCGACGCAGCCGAGGAAAGCAGCGATGGACACGCGGTAGTCCATCCGGCGCCGGTAGTAGTTGTGGACCGGTCCGATGACGAGCACGTAGCCGATCATCAGGAAATTGATGAGGGGCCAGCTCACTTTCGGCCGGGTGAGCGAGGAGAGATCGCGGAAGAAGGTGCCGTCCATGTCGTAGACGACGGGAGATTTCGTCAGCTCGAATGTCCGCGCCGGGTAACCGCGGTCAGCAAGATACTGCGCGCTCACGTCTCGCGCATTCACCGTATGATGCACGACACGCCCCGCACCGATGCGCGTGACCTCGTCCTTCGTATCGAGCTCTTTCAAGTCATCGCCGAAGATCGGGAGCGCGCCGTCCGCAGCGGGCAGGAGATGCAGCGTGCCGCCGAGCTTCACCCAGTCGAGGAAGGCTTCCCGACGGGAAGGTTCCCATTTCGGGGCATGATCGAGGACGACAGCGTCGAGCCCGTCGGCGCCCACCGCGGTGGTGGGGAAAAGCTGATCCGGAAAGGACTTCAGCGTGCCACCAGCGGCGAAGGGACTTTCGAGATCATGCAGCCAGACACAGGCGGGCGCGCCGGCATTCGCAGTGTCGTCCAAGTCGTAGACATCCTTCACACCTCTTCCCCAGCGCAGCGAATAGTGGCCTACGCCGCTAGCATTCTGCACATAGAACTGCACCCAACGCGAGGTGCGAGGCGCGAGGAAGACGGGCTGCACAAAGCTGGCACCGGCACCGCCGGGAGCAGACGATTCCGGCTGGAGCGTGATCGCGCCGTCAAAGGCGAGATTACTGGGATTCGAAACGAGCACGGAAAGCGGACTGAAACGATCCGGCACCACGCGGCCATCGAAGCCCCACAGAGTCTGCTGTATTTCCAGGGCTTGCGCGGAGACGGCCACGAGTGCGCTGAGCACGATCAACATCCAACGGGGAACAAAAGGGCCGGCCATGTGGGAAGCGAGATTACCGAATGGAGACCGCGTGTTCCAAGCCCGCAAGCGATGGGGGTTGCGATTCATGGTCGGCTAGCGGCGCAGGCAACGCTCGGCATCGCGAAAGAGCGTCCATCGGATGAAGAGCGCGATGATGGTGTAAAGAACCACATTGGTGATGATGGCCGGCCAGGGACTGTTGAAATCTCCCACGTTGGGCAGCGTGTCGAATTCATTGAGCGCTGGCAGGCCGACCGGGGAGACGAGCAACCCCCATCGGCTATGTCTCTCGGAATTGTTTTCGATCATCACGGTCAGAACCGGCGCCAGCGCCATCCACGCGGAGAGCGTGCCCAGTGCGGTCAGGATGGCCTGAAATCGTGTGCGCACGCGCAGCCCGATCCAGAGGGAAAGCCACGTGATCATCGGCAGATAAATGATGACCGACAGCGTCGAGAAGGTCAGATAGGGGATCCAATCTTTGTAACGCCGCGAATATTCTCCCCCCATGAGAAACGCTCGCGAGGCAAAGATCGTGATGAGCGGCACGGCGAGGATCCACTCGAGGCGGCGCAGGGCGCGCTCTTTCTGCCGAATGATCTGCGTTGCCTTCAGCGGCGTGGTGAGAAGCACCTCCAGCGTCTGGCCGACCCGCTCGGAGACGATGCTATTCGCCGCCGTGGCACTGAGGGTGAACATGGCCAGCGCCCCGAGAATGAAGGCGGTGACGGAGAGATTGCCGCTGGAGGATGAATCGCCCAGCACGACCAGGATGCAAAGCAGCACGGTGGGAATCTCGAGAAAACACAGCAGGCGGAAAAGGTAATGGGGCTTGCCCAGCACGCGGCGCTGGGTTTCGCGCCAGAAGATCGGTTCATCCACGGGAAGCGAACCTCCGTCGCGATACAACACCACCCCACCCACGAAGCGATTCGCCCACTTCATGAAACGATCAACCCACCGGAAAACGCGGGGCAGCAGATCGAACGGCGGCAGGAAGGCGCGCCGGACGAGAAACAAACGCGTGAGCAGCAACAGCACGAAGATGGACAGGATCGATGGCGCGAGCACCCAGTAGGAATGGGGCCGACTCCGGGTGCAAAATTCGATCGCCGCCTGCGGGATGAGGAGGAAACGGTATTGCGCCGCCTCGTGGTCGTAGCCGAGCGACGGATTGAAAGCCCTCCGGATCGACCACAAAAGTTGTCCCAGCAAAGGCGGCCCGAGATAAAAAGTAAGCCCCACGACGTAGGAAGAAATGAGCGCGCTGACCGTGGTGCGACACCAAGCCGAGCAGAGCAGCGCGATCGCACCGACCTGCAGGCTGAGCAGCAGCAGGCCCGAGATGTTCTGTACGAGCACGTGACTTTCCACGCCGCCAAAGGCATAGGCCACACCGGCCAGGGGCAGGCCGAGTAGAAGAAACGAGAGCATGGGAATGAGCCCACCCAGATACTTCTGCAGCACGATCTCCCATGGCCGCAGCTTGGTGAGAAGGAGGAGCACCAGGGAGTCGCGTTCCTTCTCCTGCGTGATGCGCGCGCACATGAGCGCGGGCTGAAAGAGCAGCACGCCGAAAACCTGGATGATGGTCAACTGCTCGAAGAGCTGGCGACCAAAGCCAAGCAGGCGGTAGCCCATATTGGCCCCACCATTGGAGCCGTAAAACATCCCTCGCGGCATGGTGAACCAGAAAATGAGAAAGAGCAGGACCGCGTAGACCACACGCAGGATGTAGGTGCGCCGGCGGGCGGCCGTCTCGGTGAGCTCCTTTCCCAAGAGGGGCATCGACAGCCGCATGCGCAGCGTGTCGAGGAATTTGCGCCACCCGCGCGGTTTCACGCGACCTTGCCCTCCGTGAGTTTCATGAAGGCGGTCTCCATGTCCATGGCGTCGGGCTGGAACATGCGCACCTTGGCGCCGAGCCCGATCAGCGCGGCGAGCAGTTCTTCCGGCGCGGTCTGGTTTTCGGTCAGTTGCACGGCGAGCCGGTCGGGCTGCTCCTCCACACTGGCTACGTCTGGAAGTGCACGAATCGCGGCGAGCAGTTCCGGCGTGGCATTGACGAGCTGGAGATGAATGGTGCGGCGCAGGCTCAGCGCGTGGTAGATGTCGTTCAGCGAACCATTCGCCACCATCTGTCCGGCTTCGATGATGCCGATGTGCGAGCAGAATTGCGCGAGCTCGTGGAGGATGTGGCTGGAGACGATGATGGTCTTGCCCATCGATTGCAGTTCCTTGAGCAGTTCGCGCATCTCGATCCGCGCGCGTGGGTCGAGACCGCTGGCCGGTTCATCGAGCAGGAGCAACTCGGGATCGTGCAGGAGCACTCGCGAGAGGCTCAGGCGCTGCTTCATACCGCGCGAGAGGCCATCGACGGGCGCATCGTGCTTGTCGGTGAGGTCGGTGAGCGCGAGCACATCGCGAATCAGCGCCGGGCGGCTGCTGACAGGAATGTGATACGCGGCCGCGAAGAACTGCAGGTACTCACTGGCCGTGAGGTCATCGTAGACGCCGAAGAAATCCGGCATGTAGCCGATCTTGAGCCGGACGGCCGCGGGGAATTGGGCAACATCGAATCCGCTCACGCTCACCCGGCCGCTCGTCGGCTTCAACAGCGTGGCGAGCACCTTGATGGTGGAAGTCTTGCCCGCACCATTCGGCCCGATGAAACCGAAGATTTCGCCGCGCCCGATGGAGAAGGACAGGCCGCGGACGGCGTGCGTCTTGCCGTAAGTGACGTGGAGGTTATCCACGACCACGAGAGGCTGGGCAGGATCGGGAGGGAGATCACTCATGAGAATCGAAATGATAGACGCAACGTTGGATCTGGATTTCCTGTCCGACCTGCCGTTCGGCGACGACGATCATGTCGTCGGGTTCGTGATCGAGGAAAACATCGGACATCGTGGCATCCCCGCTGGGCGATCTCGTGAACGCCCATCCATCGTTTGGATGCATGCAAAGCCGCTCGGCGAGGGAAGGCCGTTCACTGCGCGGCAGACGCGGCTGAAAGACATACACATTCCAATTTTTCGCGCCGATCTTCTCCGTGACGAAATCCGCGGATTGTACATCGTGAATCTGCGTTTTGTTCGCACTGTATCGCGGCGGCAATTCGTGGAGCGCTTCCCAAGACAGGCGCGACGAGGCGACCGGCGGGGCAAACGTGAGAGTCCGCTGGATAAATGGCGTCCACTGGAAGAGCGGCTGCCGCATGGTGTAGTGCGCGGGCACACGCCCCTCGTAGACCGGCGGCTTCAGCCCTTCCGTGCCGCGAGAGGTATTCCTCTGGTGACTGGGCACGGTGAGCGCCTGGCGCACATCCGTCACAGCGTCCCGATTCCGTCCGGCGAACCATAACTCGAAGCGGTTTTCCCGCAATGCCTTGCCCTGCGGCGAGTAGTCCGTGATGACCATGAAGGCGTGCTGATCCTGAACGCCGAGATAGTGCTCGGCGACGCGCACGGTGAGAAAAGCGCAACCGATCGCGACAGCGGGAAAGGTGACCCACGTCCAGACCCGGCGCCGCAATCGGCCGAGGAATATCCATTCCCCTGGACCGACCACGAGGATGAACCCAATGAGAATGACACCGAGGACGGGCAGCGGAATCAGCCGGGCCGTGCGGGGCAATGCCTGGAGCATCTGCTGCTCCATGTCGTTCAAGGTGCCGTAGTCGTAATACCAATTGGAATTCGAATAGCCGCGGCGAGCCGCGGCGATGATACCCGCCGTGCGATTGGAGACATGCGAATGCGCGAGATGGTAGGTCGCGGTCGTCCATGGCTCGGACATGAGCTGATCTTCGCTCGATGGAGCAGTATCGATCAGGGCCACGCGGCCGAGCCCGGCGCGGCGCAGGAAAGATGGCTGCGCCTTGGCGGCGGCGTCATCATCGGGCAGGGCGAGACGCTGGAGGAAAGCGCGATGCTCCGGCTTCAAGTCGCGAGCTCCCACGAGACACAAGCTGCCACCCGCCTCGACCCAAGTGGTGAGATCGGCGAGTTGTTTCTCCGAGAGGGAGGCCAGCGCGGGGCCTTCCAGCAGGACGAGATCGAAAGCACACAGTCCTATGGCCGCCGGCATATCCTCGGGCGCGAACCAAACGGGCGTGGTGGCGACCTCGATACCGCGCGAGCGATCATCCGGCAGGACGCTCTCGGGGCGCAAGGCCCGCCAGGTCAGGTTTTGCGGTTCACCGAACCCAACCTGCGGGCGGCAGAGTGCGATGACGTACTGGCGCTTGGCAGACATTTCACCGGTGGTCATGAAACGCCCGAGATCGTAGACCGCGCCGGAGGCGAGGAAGCGCAGGCGCACTTCCTCGACAGCACGTCCGCGGAGCGCGGTGGGCAGCAGCACGCGCTGATTGCTCGTGCCGGAAAACAGGGCGAGATCACCGATCTGCTGCACGCAGACCATTTCCGCGGAGCTCCAGCCCTGCACTTCAAGCGTCCCCTGGAGTGGCGAACGGCTCTGGCAGTGCAGCTTGATATCGATATAGGCGGGAGCGTTCGTCCGCGGGCGCAGCGACATGGGCGTGACCTCCGCGGAAAGTGGCGAAGGAGCCGCGTGAGCGCTGGTGAACCCGACTGAGAGCAACAACACCAGCAGCCAGACCGCTCTAATCCGCGAGCAGTTCTCCCTCCCTAACAGCCCCGCACCGAACCTCAGCACACGACTTCCCATGTGCATCACACCGCTCGCACCGGCCGCTGGAACCACCACCACTCGACCAAGAGCGCCACGAAGGCAGCGAAGGCGATGACCCACCACAAAGTGCGGTCACTCTTTGCCGGGGCGGTGGAGGCGGCGACGGTGAGCTGGTCGTTGAATTGCAATTGATCCACCGCGGCGAGTGAGGTCTCGCTGGCCGAGAGCAGGCTGGCGCCGACCGGTTGCGGTGAGGCGCCGCTCGTGGTGATGGTATATTCGCCGGCTCGCGGCGCGGGGACGCCGGTGAGCCGTCCCTGCGCGTCGGCCTGCACGGTGCGGCGGTAATTACCAGGGCCGGTGATGGTGCACGAAGCATTCGCCACGAAGCCTTCCGTACTGAGCACCCCGGTGTGCGCGGCTTCCGCCTCGGCGAGCCCGCTCTCGTGCAAGGCGGCTTGCACGAGATTGGAAATCCAGATCGGAAATCCCACACGATAAGGCAGCGTGGAACGGTCGGTATGAAAGAGCAGCGAGACGCGGAGTCCTTCACCGTCGCGCTTCTCGATCATCAGCGGGCCGTGCTCGCCCTGGACGAGGATGTCGTAACCGAGCTTCGCCAGCGCGTCCTCGGAAGTGCCGGCAGCGCTCACCGGCTGCTCCATGAAGACCACGTCGCGCAGGTTCACGTGCTGAAGCAGCGGCGAATCGTGGCGCCAATCGATCGCCTGGGAGTTCTTCGTTTCCACCGTCACCAGCGAACGCACATCGGGCGGGATGATGCCGATGGCACAGCGCACCCGCGCGGGCTGCTGCAGGTCTTCCTCCTTGTCGGTGATCAGGAGATCGAAGACCGCGGGTGTGGCTGCGTCGCTTTGGGGGAAGACATTCACGTCCGGGATGGCCTCGAGGGCGTGGCGGTATGCGGCCAGGCTCTCGGGGACAAAGATGGCGAGCGGACGTGAAGCTGGAAGTGTGAGCCATGCGGCGTCATCGGCGGCCAGCGAATCGAAATCATTCAAGCGCAAGCGCGCCTCCAGCACGGCGCCGGGGCCGCCCGCGAGATCGAAGGCGAGGCGAGGATTGCTGCCGCGCGTGAGCGAGACGTCCTCGTGCGCGAGCACCTTGTCCCCCTGCCGCAGCTCGAGTGCACCGGTGGTGGACTCCGCATTGGCCGAGCCGGCGAGCTGAACGAAGACCTGCCAGTGGCCTCCCGGGGCGCGGCGGGCGCTGAAGGCGGTGATGCCGAAGTTCGATCCGCCGGGGGCGATCTTTTGGAAGTCGATCTGGAAGGGCAGCTCGAAATTCGCCTGCGTGGGCAGGTTGCCATCGGAGAGCAGCAACACCTTGTCGAAGGGCTCCGTGCGGCCGAGCGCCTGGGCGAGCCGGAGCGCTTCCTCGACGTCGCTGGGCACGTCCTCGACGGTCAGTGCATCGAGCGCTTCGCGCAGCTCGCGGTGGTTGTTGGTGAACGGGGTGAGACGGCGCGCGGTTTTGCCAAAGGCGACGAGGGACAACTCCTGGTCGGGCAGCAGCGCGTCGATGCGCTCGCGGAGTTGGCGCTTCACTTCATCGAGGCGGGTCGCGCCGCGTGGATGATCGAGGGAGGCCATGCTCGCGGAGACATCAATGAGCACCGGCATGCGATGGGCACGGGAGGCCTCCCGCCGCAGGAAAGGCTGCATCGCGGCGAGGGCGAGCAGCACGAGCACGAGGATTTGCAGGAGCAGCAGGATGTTGCGTTTGAAACGCTGAAAGGGGGAATTCACCCGCTGGTCGTTCAGCACCTGCCGCCATAGCACGAGAGAGGGAATGGCCATGCGGGGCCGCTTGAGCTTCAGGAAATAGAAGGCCACGAGCGGCACCAGCAGGGCGAGCAGCCATGCATTGCCGAGCGATGTGAAAGCGGGGAGCATGGCGCGTTACACGATCCAGCCACGGCGGCGCATGATATCGAAGACCACGCGCTCCAGGGGTTCGGCACTGGAGACCGAGAGGAACTTTCCCGAGCGCTGCTGGCAGAGCGAGGTGAGCTGCGCCTCATGCGCGAGACGATACTCGTGGTAGAGCGCGAGCAGATCGCCCGCGCCGGAGATGTCGAGATGCGAGGCCGTCTCGCTGTCGACGAAACGCAGGTCGCCGGCGATCTCTGGCTCCAGCTCGGACGGTGCGAGGATTTGCACCGCGAGGATTTCCAAGCCGGCATTGTGCAGGAGGTTGAAGGCGCGGCGAATGTCACCCTCGCTCAGAAAATCGCTGATCACCACGGCCACCCCGCGACCGCTGTGCTGGCGGAGAAAACCCTCGATCCCCCGCTCCACCGGCGTCTCGCCACCACCCTCGATATTCTCGAGGAAAGAGAAGAACTTTCCCTGCGCGCTGCGACCACGCGTGGGCCTCAGGCGCGGCGAGGGACCGGCGGTACCCATGGCGTAGGCGCTGAGCTTTTCTCCACCGCGCAGACCGAGTACACCGAGCGCGGCAGCGAGCCGCTGCGCGAGCTCGAATTTCTCCTCGAAGAGCATCGAGCGCGAGGCATCGATGAGCACGGCCACGTGCAACTCTTCTTCCTGGTGAAATTGCTTGAGATAGGGGCGCTGAATGCGGGCGAAGATATTCCAGTCGACGAAGCGCACATCGTCGCCCGGGGCGTAGTCGCGGTAATCGCAGAATTCGGTGCTCGTCCCGCCTTTGACCCCGAGATGCTCGCCGCGGCCGCGATTGGTGAAGCGTCGCGAGACCTTGAGCCGCAACCGCGCGAGCCGGTCGAGGTCCCGGTTCGTGAGCAGCGTGGTCAGTTGCGGCGCCGGGGCGGTCATGCCGCCGCTTCCTCCGGCACGGCCTTGCCCGCCTCCACGACGAGCGCCGGCACGCTAAGATTTTCCGCAAGGCCGTCGTAGTTCAGCAGCACGCGATGGCCGAGCACTTCGGGCACGAAATGCCGCACGTCCTCGAAAGCCACATGCGCACGGCCTTCGGCGAGTGCCCGCACCCGCGCGGCACGGATGAGTGCCTGCACGGCCCGCGGGCTCGCGCCCCACTTCACGAAACGCTTCACGTTGTCGCCGGACTCCACGGCGTCCGGATGCGTGGAGAGCACGAGGCGCACGGCGTAGTCGCGAATGGGATCAGCGACCACGACCTTTTCGAGAATGGCACGGAGGGCGAGGATGCGATCGCCATCCATGATCTTCGGCACCTCGGCGGCGCCACCGAGCGTAGTGCGGCGGACCATTTCATTCAGCTCGGCGCGGTTGAGGAAAGGCACGTTGAGCTTGAACATGAAGCGATCGAGCTGCGCCTCGGGGAGTGGGTAGGTGCCCTCCTGCTCGAGCGGGTTCTGCGTGGCGAGCACGAAGAAGGGCTGCTTCAGTATATACGTCGTGCCCGCGGCGGTGACGCTGCCTTCCTGCATGGTCTCGAGGAGCGCGCTCTGGGTCTTCGGTGTGGCGCGATTGATTTCGTCCGCGAGCAGGAGCTGGGTAAAGATGGGTCCGCGGCGAAACTCGAAGTTGTAACGGCCATCCGGGCCGGAGGTCATGACGTTCGTGCCGACGATGTCCGCCGGCATGAGATCGGGCGTGAATTGAATGCGGTGAAAGTCGAGCGCGAGCGTGCGAGAAAGCGTTTTCACGAGCTCGGTCTTGCCCAAGCCAGGCACGCCCTCGAGCAGAACATTCCCACCGGCGACGATTGCCGTGAGCACGCCTTCCACCACGCGTTGCTGGCCCACGATCACGGTCGCCACCGCCTCCCGTAGTCTCTGAAAATCCGTCCGGAATTGCTGGGCCTCGGCCTGAAGTTGAGTGGGGTCGCTCATGTTGGTGAAATCATTCCAGAGTCGCGGCGTTTAGTCGAACGTGGAAACGTGACGAACGGTTGTTTTGAACTCGCCGGGGAGAATTGGCCGAAAGCGGATCAAAACTTTCCGAAGAACTCCGTGATATCGAAGTAGATCTGCCTCTTTTTCCCATCCGCAGTGGTGAACTCGAGAAGATCGAAGTGGCGCCCTCCGTGCGCGGTCAGCGACTGCTTGCCGCTGCGAGAGCCGGGGTAGTGCTTCGCGAGGTAACCGTACTCCGCATCCACGCCGGTCTGCTCGGTCGCGCCATGGATGACGACGGCCTTCGCAAATGAAGAACCGTCGCCGCCGGAGTAGGAAACTTTCGACGGCGCGGCGTGGGCGGCCATCGGGATTGTTAGTAAGACGAATGCGGCACAAATGGAGCGCAGAGACGGCTTCATAGGGAGGATACGGATGAACTGAGTAAATTATTACAAAGAACCGATAGCTAGCTGGGCTCCCGCAGGACGCGCTCGGAAACGATGATCGCCTCCTGCTCCATGGGCGCCGCCGGATAACCGATGGTGAGGCACTCATGCAGATACTGCCGGAGAAAAGCCGGGATGCTGCCGTGGCGTTCGTACTGGCCGGTATGGACGAGCTCGTGGGCGATGAGCGCGCGGTCGCCATCAAGGTCACCGCGGATGTAGATGCCGTAGCGCAGCGTGAGTCCCGCCGTGAATGGACTCATCAGTCCTGTCGCTGCACCCGCGGCGCGCAGGACGGGATGCTCGGGCATCGGGATCGCGTCGACGACCAGCAAGCGCACCCGCTCCGGATGCGCCACACCCACCGCGCGCGCGTCGTTCGTTTGCGCCGGGGTAAGCGTGATACCGGACTCCAGAATGCGCCTTTCCTCTTCCTCTGCCCAAGCCGCGGCCAGGGGCAGGATTTGCTCGAACTGATCCGGTGTTAGAATGGCATCACTCATTTGCAGTGAGAACTTTAGGTTAGCGAGAGGCGTGCCCAGTGAACGATGTCAGTATTACCACTACATGCCGTGTCTTTTGCACGCGGTGGCAACTTTGCGCTTCAATAGCGCTCAGCCCATTACAAACATGCTTGTTGTTGAGCCACCTCCCAGAACGATGGTGTCCGCGCCGCTCTCGCCGGCGATGGAGTGCTTTCAGCGGTTGCCGAATGACGCGGAGTTTGCGATGCGGCAGCGCAACAAATTGTTGTCCCAGCCGCCCGAGTTTTTCGAGAAGGTTTTCGGCGGGCAGATGCCCAGCATGCAGGAAAAGCTCTTCTGGATCGAGGAGCGGGTCCGCGAAGCCGCCACGTGGACGATGTATCGCAACAGTCTCTATCTGGTGGTGATCGAAATGACCGCGCCCCTCATTCATGCGTGCATTCGGCGTCACGATGGCCGTCCGTGCACGGACTGGAATCATCTGCAGCAGATCAAAAGCGAATTGATCGGACCCGAGCATGAGGCGGTCGAGCTTTTCCCCGCGGAAAGCCGGCTCATTAATACGACCAACGAATATCATCTCTGGGCGCATCCCAAGTCTGGCTATCGTTTTCCCTTTGGCTTTGCCACAGAACGGTGTGTGCTGGATCAGGAACCGGATCAGACCGGCAGCATGTTCGCCTTGTCCACGGGATAGCTGTCGTACTTGCTATACAGCGCGAGATATTCCTGCGGATTCACCGGCGTCGATGTCAGGATGCGCTGCAATCCGTAGAAAAATCCTTCGCGCTTCTGTGCGGGATTGAAAATGAGCGTGGTCAGGGCGCGGGCTTGCGAACGATTGGCAAAGGCGTGCGGGGTGAATCGCGGGATATAAATAACCGTGCCCGCGGGCGCCTCCACCTCGGTGTCGCCATGCTTCACGGTGAGCACGCCCTCAGTGACGATGAACGTTTCGTCCATGAACCGGTGGTAGTGCAATTGCGCGCCGATGGTATTCGGCTGGAGGGCTACTTCGTAGACACCCAGCTGATCGTTGGAGATCGCGCTGGTGACCTTCATTGTGATCTTCGATCCGCCTATCTCCAGGACTTCACCCTCACCGGGCTGGAAGATCGCCGCGTTGTCTTTCAGTTCATCGACAAGGTAGGGATTGCTCATACTTGTTTAGAAATTCGCGGCTATTTCCATGTGAGGACGCCGATGCCGAGCAGGATGAGACCGGCGCCGCAAGCGGTCTTGGGCGTGAACGGCTCGTGCAGCAGAAAGAAGGAAAGGAGGAGCGTGACGATGATGCTGCCCTTGTCGACCAACGCGACGAAGGAGACTGTGCCGGTCTTCATCGCGCGGTAGTAAAAGATCCAGGAAAGCGAAGTGGTAAGGCCGCTCAGCGCAAGCAGCATGAGGTCGCGCGGGCGGGCAGCGGCCATCGCAGCCACGGGACGGCCAGAGGTCCAGATGAAGGCATTCGCGGCGACGAGCACGAAGACCACGGAGGTGCGCAGCGCGAGGCTGACGTCGGGGCCCAGCGTCTTCATGCCGCTCTTGGCGAGGATGGAGGTCAGGCCGGCAAAGAGCGCGGCGAGAATGGCTTGGATTTTCCAGGGTTCCATGGCGGTTTATTTCTGGTCTTGGTCGCGTTTGCGTTTGCGCGCGAGCAGGCGCTCGGTGGTGGAAATAGATTCGGCGGAATCGCTCGAGGCTGGCGCCGGCGGCGGTGCCGCGGACTTGGTTGCGGCGGGCGCCGCGGGCTTGAGCGGCGGCCGGGGCATTGGCTTGGGCGCACCTTCGGGGGTGGTCGAGAGCGTGGCTTCAACCCGGCGCTTGCGGCCAAGCAGCGCGCCCATGGTGGTGGTCGATTCCTCCGCTCCTTTTTTGCCAAACCGGAACCAGCCGCGAATGACGCTCCAGTCGAGCTGCACACGACGCACGGCGACATCAAGCGGGAGCAGGCAGGCGAGGAAGATGAGCAGCCAATCGAAGACCGGCCGCGAACTTTCGCGCGATTGGCGCGCAGGGTGATAAATGTCCGTGTTGCGCGGATCGAGAGCGCGCCCGCCGGTGCGGGCGGCGATCTGCTCGAGGAGCTGTGGGTTGCTGCGGAAATTCAGATACTCCGGCGAGTACGGGACGGCGAAACCGCCGAAGATTTGCTCAGGCGCGTTCTCCTTGCCGGGACGTCCGGCGGCGGCAACGGAGACTTGATAGCGACCTTTGCCGGAGAGCGGGAATTGCGCCTGGTAACGACGCGAGCCGGTCTGACGCAGCGGCAGATTGATCGTGTCACCCCGCGGCCCGGTCACGCGCGCGACCACCTCGAGAAATGCCTCATCCTTGGCAAAGTCCTCGACGGAGACAACACCGCTATTCCCCGCGGCAAAGGTATTGAGACGCAGGTCGTTGTTCTGCTCCACGCGCGAGACTTCCTGGGCGAGCTGCTTGACAAATGCACGGTATTTATCCCAACCCATCCAGTCCTGCGCCCACGAGCCACCGAGATCGCTGGTCCACGCCGCGGTGCTGCCGAGGCCGAAGCGCCAGACCGCAAGCAACGGGTCAAGTTGATCGGGCGCTTCCTTGTCCGGCGGGACGCGCAACACCGTGCTGGCGCGCGGCTTGGCCGTGGTGAGCACGTAACCTTTCAGCGGAGGCATTTGGTCGATGCCCTTGAGCACGGGCGAGGGAAACTCGATCTCGGGCGTGAAGGTTTTGTTCTGCAGCATCGAGCGCTTCAATGTCTTCGCTTCCTTGATGAAGATGCTCGGCAGCGCCGCGGGATCTTCCGGAAAATAATAGCGGCCGCCGGTCTGCTGCGAGATGGCCTGCATGATGGAGATATCGCGCCCGCCGTGCGGATTGATCGCGATCATCGAGACGCTGATCTTGGAATCGACAAACTGCTGCACGAGCGCCGGCGTGGGCGGCGAAGGATCGCCATCGCTAATGACGATGAGATGCTTGAGCGCCGCGTCGCTCTTCTGCAACCCGGCCAGCGCGAGCTGCATGGGGCTGTGGAAATCGGGCATGTCGCCGGGTTCGGTGGCATTGATGAGTGGCACGAGCTTGTCGTACTGCCCGGCTGGCGTGAGCGGGAACACCCAGTTATAACCGTTCTTCACACCGCCACCCCAGTCGTAATCGATGAGCCCCACTTCATCCTGCGCGCCGAGCACGCGGATGGCTTCCTTGGCGATGCGCTTGGCCCACGTGTTGCCCTCGGCGAATTCGCAGGTGTGCAGGATGATCGCGAGCGCGCCCTTGGGCAGAACCTTCTTCTGCTTCACATCCATCTCCACCGGCAGCGCTTCCTCGATGGGCGTGCGGTGATAGCCACCGGGGCCATAAGTCTGCGGTCCGCCGAGCATGATGAAGCCCGTGCCGTGATGGTAGACAGCGTCGCGCAAAGCCTGCAGCTGCGGAGCGTCGAAGGCATCCGCCGGCGCATTGGCGAGGATGATGAGATCATACGGCAACAGCGCCGTGGCCTCGCGCGGAATCTCGTAAGCCATGCGCACCTGGACCACGCGCTCGCTGGCTTTGAGCGCAGCGACGAGCGGCTCCCAGTCGCGGGTGTCGCTGCGCGTGTCAGTGATAAGCAGCACCTGACCTTCGCCGCGCAGATAGAGATCGCCGATTGCAATGTTGTTCTCCGCCCAACCGTCCTCACCAGCGGGCACATCGATCGTCGCCGCGTATTCGTAATAGCCGGGCTCGCGGAGATAGAGCGGCAGGGTGAAGCGATTCTTGCCCGCGGTGTAGGTCACTTCCTTTTCGAAAATCTGCTTTCCATTCTCACGCAGGTGCAAGGTGCCATGGCCGGCAGTGAGTGAGTTGAGCAGCACGGTCGCCTCGTAGGTTTCACCCGCCTTCACCACGCGCGGGAGATCCAGCCGCTCCAGCCACACCTCCTTGTCGTATTGAAATCCGATCGGCAGCACATCCACGGCGATCCCGCGCGCTTTCAATTCATCCACCTTGGCCAGCGCGCTGCCTTCGGTTTCGTTGCCATCGGTGAGGAGCACGATGCGCCCCTGGTTCTGCTCCGGAAGCATCGCAGCGGCGAGGCTCAAAGCCTGCCCGAGATCGGTGCCATCCTTGGCCACACGCGAGTTGATCGCTTCGAAAGGGAAGCTTGCGCGCGGCGGCAATTCCACGGCCGCATCGCGGCCAAAAACGACCAGACCGGCCTCGTCCTTCTGCGGCTTGGTCGTCGCCGTTTGCATGATCCAGTTCAACGCCTGGTCACGCACTTTCGAACCCATGGAATCCGAGATATCCAGCGCGTAAACCACCGAGAGCACATCGCTACGGCGCACCGCGCGCGGCTCGGCGAGCAGCAGGATGAAGGCAGCGATCATGGTCAGCCGCACGATCAGCGCCACCACCGCACGTCCCCGCGAAAGCCCCGAACTTCCGGCGTGATGCAGCCACCAGATCCACGGCATGATCGCCGCCAGCGCGAACGCGGGCCGATAGGAAAAGCGTAGCAGCCCGCGCCATTCCGCATACACGCAGCCCCCGCCGAAAAGGACGAGGAAGATGAGCAGCGGCAGCACGCTGCCGAAAGTCACAGACCGCCGGGCCGGGGGAAAAAGAGCGCGCAGCAGTTTCATAGCTGCACGCAGACAATGCGCCGGTTTTTCGTATCAGCGACGCGCAGACGCATGTGCGAGTCGATAGCCAGTCCCCACGGCGTGGAGAACTCTCCTTCCCCGCTGCCGGTATGGCCGAAGCGTCCCAGGATGCGGCCTTCCGGGCTCACCTTCGTGAGGCGCCCGCCGCCATACTCGATGACATACAGCGCGCCATCGCCACCGGCCGCGATGTCGTAAGGGAGATTGAAATCGAGCGCCGGCTGACCGGGCACGCCGAGCACGCCGACGTATTCACCGGTGTCGGTGTAGATGAGCACGCGGTTGTTCACTGCGTCGGTGATGTAGACCTTGTGCGCCTGCCACGTGAGACCCGAGGGCCGCTGGAATTGCCCCGGCCCGGTGCCGAAGCTGCCGAAGCTCGCCAGCCACTTGCCTTCGCGGTCGAACTTCTGGATGCGATCGTGGCCGCCGTATTCACACACGTAGAGATTCTCCGCGGGATCCTTGCAAATGCCCACCGGATAAATGAACTCGCTGTTCGCGGTTCCTTTCTGGCCGATGTTTTTCAGCCAGTTGCCATCGGCGTCGAACCACACCACGCGATGGTAATGCGTATCGCACACGACCACCCGGCCATCGCGCAGGACGACAATGCCCTCGGGCTTACCAACCTTGACATCCAGCATGTGCCACTGGCGCTTGAGCGCGCCGTCAGCGCCGTAAATGAGGACGCGGCCCGCAGTATCGAGCGTGGCGATGTCTTCATCGAGGCCGATGGCGAGGCTGCGCGGAGTGGGAATCGCCGCGCCCTCGGGCGGGAGCTGCCAGGAGCGCCACTCGCGTGGAGCCAGTGCCGCGGTCGCGCCATGCCGCTGGCAACCGGTGAGGAAAAAGAGGAGCACGAAGCAGAGCAGCGCCGTGAGCTGCACGAACTTACCGGGACGGAATTCATCGCGCGTGGGACGATGATAGAAAGTCCGCGTGGCATTGCTCGGCACATGGCGCAATTCCGTCTCCGCACACGAACCTCGGAAGCGCGAGGCCTCGATGCGCAACGCACCGCCATCCACCAGCGAGACGGCCAACTGCTCCGGGCGCAGGCAGCGGGGCGCGGGAAGTTGCAACCGCAGCCAGCGCCGCGCCTCGGTGGGCGTGAGCCAATTACCCGCGCCGAGATAGCCCATCAGCTCTTCATCGGGCGGCTCGGCGTAGAGCGTGGCCACCGGCCCGGCGTGCAGCACGCGACCCGCTCGCAGGCAGAGCGCGTGTTCCGCTTCGCCGACCGCTGTCTCGGGGATATGCGTGGAAAAGAGAAGCGACGTCCCGGATTGAGAAAGGCACTGCCGGATCTCGCGCCAATAGTTCCCCACGCGGGCCGGGTCGACATGGGCCAGCGGCTCATCCATCACCAGCACCTCCGCGTTCGCAGCCAGCGCGCGGGCCACTGCGAGGCGAGATTGCTCGCCCTGGGATAACTTGGGCGGACGGGCATCGCGTTTCTCCGCGAGGTCAAAAGCAGCGAGCAACGTCTCGACTCCCTCGCGCGAGCCGCGCGCGATCTCGAGATGCTCCAGCGCCGTGCAGTGCGGCCAGAGTCCGCCATTCTGCGGCACCCAGGCCACGCGCGGCGTGCCGTGGATCGCACCGCGATCGGGCTGCTCGAAGCCGACGAGCAGATTGAGGAGCGAAGTCTTGCCCGCGCCCGACCAGCCGATGACCGCCGTGACGCCGGCTGCAATGGTCGCCGAGACCTCGCGCAGTCGCGCCGGGTCGAGCGAGACTGCATCGAGTTGCCAGAGGGGATCAGCGACCATTCCCGCGTGCATAGAGGCGCAATGTGGTGCCGGTCAACAGCAGAACCAAAATCGGCGTCGCAAAAGCGGCCAGCATCATCGCCGAAAGCACGGCCGTCTGGCCGTAATGGGCGAGATTATGCAGCCGCACGAAGACCGGGGTGAAGCCATTGGGCGCGAGGATGGAGGAGGCCGTGAAATCGAAATACGCCCAGCAGAAAAGGATGCCGCCGGCGATGACCCGGGGCCGTGTCGCCAACTCCCAGACGCAACGCCGGCTGCCGACCTGGCGGGCGATGTGCAGAGCGGGCGAAGGCCGGAGCCAGAGCGCCCCGAGGAGGAAGGCCAGCGGGAGCAGCAGCAGGGTCAGAGCGAGCCCCAGTGGCAGCGGCGTGTCGTAAAGGGCGCGCAGCAGCGGCAGCTGAAACAGGGCGAGCAGCAGCAAGGAGACAATCAAGGCGCCGAAAAGACCGGGAGCAACGAGGAAGAGCGTCGCCATGGAAGACGGACGGGCGAAGAGGGCGATGGCCGTCGCCGCCGCCGCGGCCACCAAGGCAAAGGCCACACTCGCGCCCAGCTCCTGGCCGAGGACGAAATTCTCCAGCAGACTCGGAATCCCGGCGAGGGCCTGGCCGGCGACGATCAGCAGCGGGACGAGGCACACGAGCGTGGCGGAGACGGCGGGATAAGCCCAATGCAACCATCCCGCAGGTGGGCCGTCCTCTTCATGCGTGCCCGGTATTTCCCGCCTCGCCAGCGCGATCGCGGTAAGCACGCACAGCTGCACCCCGAAAGGCCACGCGGCGAGTTGCAGCGTAGCACCCAGCGTATAGCCACCGACCTGGGCATCGAAGACCCGCATCGTCCACGTCTTGATGCTCCAGAGCGAAGCCAGCTCGAAATCCGTGAAAGCGAGGAGGAAGACGAGTCCTCCCACGATCCACGGTCCGTGCCCGGCCGCACGCAGGCGGAATTGCGCCGTGCGCCACCACGAAGCCCCCGGCAACAGGCGGTAGGCGTGCCAGGCCTCCGCCGAGAGCGACGACGGGAGCAAGGCTCGCAGCACCACCGCCACCGGGATGAGCTTCAACGCCAGCACGCTGATATAAAGCGCCTCGTGTCCCCACGTGGAAACGAGGAGCGCCATGGCAAACTTCGACAGCGCGTAGCTGACCAGCAGTGGCGGGGTGAAGAACGGCGCCAGCGTGAGACCCCAGGCGAGGACGCGCAGGCGCCCGCGTTGCGCCAGGAGCCAGTGGTTCAAGGGCGCGGAGACCGCGAGGGCCAGCAGCGCGATGAAGAGCGCGCGCCCCAAGGCCATCGTCGTCTGGAGGGCGATGCCGTTCACGGCGCGTAGAGCGATTTCAGCCACGCGAGACATTCCGCGCGGGCCGCGCCGAGCGAGTTCAGGTCTGCACCTTCCCCGGCCAATGGGGCAAGATCGCGCACCTCAGCCGGGAGCCGTTCCGCCGGCACGGGACCGAGCGGGATCTGCCGCGACTTGGAGGAGGCCAGCGCGAGTTCCGTCTCCTCGCTGAGCAGGAAGTCGACAAGCTTCCGCGCCGAGCGGGTGTGTCTCGCGCCGCGGATGATCGCCACGGTGTTCGGAATGCAAATCGTCTTCCCGTCATCCAGCCGCACCGGTGTCATCGCCACGGGACGCCCGTCATCCTTCGCTTCGAAATAGTCGTCCGTGTCGGTGAAACCCGCGAAGCACGCCCCGTCGGCCACGGCATCTTTCACCGCGGCGTTGCCGTTCAGCTCCTTCACACCCCCACCACGCCAGTCGCTGTGCCAGCCCTGGAGTTTCTGTGCGCCCCACTGGTGCCAGAGCAGCGTGTAGTGCGTGAGCGTAGTCCCGTAGAGCGGCTTGGCGATGGCGATGCGCGACATGTCGGTGCCCGGCAGCAGCCCGATGAGATTCGGCGGAGTCGTGCCGATCTTCGCCGTGTTGAAAATGACCACGCGCAGCCGCGCAGCGAATCCCGTCCAGCTTCCGTCGGGCGCCTTGTACTTCGCAGGGATGCGCGCGTAACCCGGGCCCTGATACGGCTGCAGGATGCCGCGCTCCTGCAGATCGAGCATGCCAAGCTGTTCGTTGTTCCAGAAGACATCGCAGCGTGGCGCATCCTTCTCGCGAATGAGCAGCTCCGCGAGGCCGAGCGATTTCGTCGCCTCGGTATCGAAGCGAATGACCAGCGGCGTGCCGGTGCGCTTTTCAAAATCGCGCAGGATCTTTTCCGCGTAGATGGCGTCGTGCGCACAATAGACGACGAGCGCGCCGCCATGCGCGGCTTTCCACCACCAGCAGAGGCCGAGCACCAGCACGGCCGCGAGCGCGATCAGCGCGATACGATTCCTCATTTCTTTTCCGGCAGTGTGTCGAAGTATTTCTTGATCGCCTCGTGATAGCCCGGCGGCACTTGCTCCGCCTGCAGCGCCTCACTCACGCCCTGCTTCACCCCGCGCACGGCCTCGCGAAACTGCGCCGCGCGCTCGCCCGTCTCGCCCACTTCCTTGGTCTTCCACTCCAGCAGCATCTTGCCGTCGGTCAGCATGGCCGGTGATTTCTCGGACTTGAAGCCCGTCTTCACCGAATCATCTTCCGGACGTTTCGAGCCATCACCGATGCCGCCCCCCTTGCCTGGTCCGCCCTGGCCATCGCCTTCCTGCCCGGTGAGCTCCGCCATTTTTTCGGCGAATAGCTTCGCGTAATCCTCCGGGCTCATGCCGTCCTTGCCATCGGCTCCGCTGAGCTTGCCGGCGGCGGCGAGTTGCTTGGCCATTTGCAAACTCTTGAGCGCTTCCTCCAGCGACTTGCCATCCTTCATCGCTTGCGCGAGCTGTTCGATTTCCTGCTTGCTCAGATCCAGGGACTTCATCGCATCCTCCGAAGCCTCCTGCGCGAGCTCGCTCAGCTTGGCGGCGTCGAGCTGGGCCATGGCGCGGCTGAGCGCTTCGTCCACGTTCTGATTCTTCACGATGTCCTTCATCGCCTCGGCAAATTGGCTGAGCTTGTGCGCCAGCTGCTCCTGCTGGGCGCGCTTTTCCGCGGAGTCGGGCATCGCGGCGAGCTTGGAGAGTTCCTTGCGCAATTCGCCGAGCTCCTTCTGGATGCCCGACAAGTCGCCCTTCTTCAATTGCTCGCGAAATTCGTTGCGCTCCTTGGCGTTCATCTGGCCGAAGCTCTGGGCGGATTTATCGAGCGCCTGCTTGAGCTGGTCGTTGTTTGTCTTGCGCCACATCTCGCCGAGCTCGCGCTGCTCGTCGCCGAGTTGCTTCAGCGTCTCGTCTTTTTCCTTCGGCTTGGCGTCCTTGAAAGTCTTGTCCAGCCGGGCCAGCGCCTGCTGCATTTTTTCGGCCTGCTTCTGCGCCTCCTCAGTGAGCGCCTCGGCGCGCAGGGCGGTGAGCTTGCGCCCCTCCTGAAGCTTCTGCTGTTGCTCGGTTGTCTTCTGCCGCTGTTCCACCTTGCGGAAAGGATCGAGCTGCGGCACCCAGCGGAGCGCGGCGGCCACGAGCGCACAGGCGATGAGGATCTGCAACATCCCCGGCCTCCAGCGGAAGGGCATGACCTTGCCGAGGTGAATCTCCGGCGCACGCTCCTCCGCGGCGCTTTGCACGACCGGCAGAAATGCACCCGCGCCGTCTGCATTCAGCACCGCGGAAAGAAACAATTCCTTGGTGCCGGCCTGGGCATCCACCAGCCGGGCCACCCGCTGTTCGGCCGGGCGCCGGATGAATAGCAACGCAAAGACCAGCGCCGCCGCACCCAGCCCAGCCAGCACCGGATTGGCAAAGCGATCCGGCATCAACCCCAGGAGCCGCGACGCAGCCAGATACCCGATAAAAAGCACGGCCGCACCGAGCAATCCCCAACGCAACCAGCGACCAAATGAGGCCAGCATCATCCGCGCAGCCGCACGGCGAAGCATTCGCTGGGTCTCACTCATATCAGCACAGCTAAGCTGATGGCGGGCCGGGAGCAATGCCGAAGCGCCGAGATGCAGGGGAAAGAGGGTAAGTTCTCTCGGAGAGGTTCGCGCCAAGGACGCAAAAGGGCGCCAAGGAAGACAGGCAATTCAAACCCTTGGCGTTCTTTGCGTCCTGGGCGCGATCTCCTTCAAGGCAACCACCTGCTTGTTCGCGTTCATACTACGCGGAGGCGCAATTTCCGTATCGCTTCCGGCAAAAGAGGTATGGTTCTTTGCCAGCCACCGTTCGAAACTCTCTATCGTGATCCTCTATTTCGTTGAAACCGAGTCCGCCGAGCAGGAGTACTATTCCGCCCGCCTGCAGGAGCACGACGTCCGCTTCGTCCCGCAGATCGATGAAGTCGGTGAAGACGCGGAGGCGATGTGCATTTTCATCAATTCACGCATCACCGGGAAGTTCCTCGAGACACACCCCAAGTTGCGCTTCATCTCCACACGCTCGACGGCGATCGACCACCTCGATCTCCCGGCATGCCGCGAACGCCAGGTGACAGTGTCGAATGTAAACGACTACGGATTCACTACGGTGGCGGAGCACACCTTCGCGCTCATTCTCGCGCTGTCGCGCCGTCTGCGCGAGGTGATGATCCAGCCGAAGGGCGGCAGTTTCTCGTATGCGGCGATGCGTGGTTTCGATCTCGCAGGAAAGACCATCGGCATCGTGGGCATGGGGCGGATCGGCCAGCGCGTGGCAGAGCTGGCCCACGCCTTTCACATGACGGTGCTGGCCTACGATATCGATCATCCCGATGGCTTGGAGCGCACGCTGGATTTCTGCTACGTCCCGCTGGAAAAGCTGCTGCGCGAGTCGCACATTATTTCGCTTCACGCGCCGCTCACTCCGGAGACCTATCACATCATCAATCGCGAAACCCTCGCCCAGTGCCAGGAGGGCGTGCTGATCGTGAATACCGCGCGCGGGGCACTGGTCGACACCCAGGCCCTTCGCGAAGCGCTCGATTCCGGGCAGGTGGGCGGTGCGGGACTGGATGTCCTCCAGGATGAGCGGGTGATGCGCCAGTCTGTCTCGAAAATCATCGCCGCCGACATCGTCCAGCACCTGCGCTCCGACGCTACCGCTCACGATGCCCGCGACGCCGACCGCGTGCGGGAATTACATGAGCTGATGCTCGGCGACGCCGTGCTGGCCAAAAGCAACGTGGTTTTCACCCCTCACGTGGCCTTCAATAGTGTGGAGGCCGTGGAGCGCGTCAAAGAGGTCACCGTGGAGAACATCACGGCCTTTGCCAAGGGTGGCAGCGTAAATCTCGTGCGCTAAGGTAAATCCACCGATAAATCGGCGTGCGATTTGTTTTACGGCATCCTTGATGCTATAACTCAAATAGATGTTTGGCTGGCTTCAAATAAGAAAAGCTAAGCCGACGTCGATGGTGGCCAGGGGAGCAGGAGTGCTTTCCGAAACGCTGCCAGACGCCGGAAACGGAGGATTGGCCGTCGATACGGATACCCTCCGGCCCCACCCGCTTCTGTCCCTTCTGCCGCGTGAAACCGTGCAGCGCCTGATCGCCGATTCGGCGGTGGCGGAATACCCGAAAGGCACGGTCATTTATCGCGAGGGGTCTCCCTGTGACGCCATCTACCTGATCCTGAGCGGACGGTGCGAAGTACGCCGCAAGGGCTCTGCGGGAGACGTGGTGGATACCGTGGCAGGCCCGGGCGATCTGCTCGGCGACCGGGCCCTGCTAAATCATGAACCGCATCGCAGCACCGTAGTGGTGGCCACGCATGCCGTGCTGATGCGAATTCCGGCGACCGAGTTGCACGGGCTTTTCGATGCGGACCCTTCGGCCGCCGGCCGCTTTTCACGGGGAGTGGTGGAATGGCCCCGCACCTTGCGCGGCGGCCGCCCCGGTGCAGAGGATGCCGTGCGGCGGGTAGTATCGATCCTTCCCCTTTCCACCCGCATCGACGCGGAGGTCATGGTCGCCTCCTTGGGATCGGCCGTGAGGCGCATCACCGAGCAGCCGACGCTCATCATCCGGCTGTCGAAATCCGATGGCATTCCCATGCCGGCGTTTTCCTCACCGGAGGTGGTGCTCGGCGCCGAGTTTTTCTTCGCCCGTCACGTGGAGCGCCGGGAAGGCAGCGCGGATCAATTGCGCCTGACCCTGCCGGGAGAATTGCGGGACACGGCCAGCATGGCGGCGCTGATCAGCCACTGCGCCCGCCACTACGATTACGTGCTGCTCCATCTTCATCCGGAACTGCCTGCCCCCACGATCGTCCAGTGTCTCATCGAGTGCGATCTAGCCTTCGTGTTGCTGCAGCCGAGCACGCAGAATTTTTACGACTTCCAGCTGCTGCGAAAGGAGATTTGCGATCGCACCAATGGCTCGTGCTGCCATGTGAAGGCGATCCTCTGCGCGGAGGAATCGATCGCCGCCCCGGAGTTTCGCAGCCTGCTCCAGCAGCTCGGTCATCCGGCGCATTCGGTCATGCGCGGCTTTCCCCTGCGCACGGAGGGCACGTGGCCGGATCACCGTTTCGATCTGCACATCAACCGCCTCGCTCGTGAAATCGCGCGTTGCCGCATCGGGCTGGCGCTCTCCTCCGGCGGAGCCAAGGGCCTGGCACACATTGGCGTGATCCAGGTGCTGGAGGAAAATGGGATCGAGGTCGATTGTGTGGCCGGCTCGAGCATGGGCGCCTACGTCGGCGCCATCTGGACCTACGGTCTCGACGGTACCAAGCTGGAGAAAGTCGCCCGTGAGCTGGAAGGACGCTGGGGCTTGCTGCGACTTATGGATCCGGTCATTCCTCCGCGGCGCGGATTCATTCGCACGCGGCGGACGATTGCGCGGTTGCGGCGCTCCATCGGTGATGCGCATTTCTCGGATCTCATTCGCCCGCTGCGTGTGCTCACGACGCGCCTCGACACGCTGGAGCGGGTGGTCTTTTCCTCGGGCGAAGTGGCGCCCGCGGTCGATGCCAGCATCGCCATTCCCGGCGTGTGCGTGCCGGTGACGCTGGATAAGGAAGTTTACATCGATGGGGGCATTGCCGATCCGCTGCCGGTGGACGTGCTCATCGAAATGGGCATTGAACGAATCGTGGCGGTGAACGTGATCCCCACACCGGAAAGACTCCGCTACTGGCTGGATTGCGAGCGCGAAATGAATGGCCGGGAGCGGGCGCCCGGAGCGTTCGGCCGCTTCCTCCACCAACACTTCGACTATGGCGCCCACGGCAATATTCTCGACACCATGATGTGCGCGATCAATGGCGCGCAGACCCGCGTAGCCGAGGCTTCGGCACGCGAGGCGGATATCGTCCTGCGCCCCCTGGCCAGCGATGCCCTGTGGCACGACTTTACCCGCCCGCAGAAATACATCGCCCTCGGCCGGGCTGCCGCTGAGGCGCAGCTTCCGGAACTGCTGCGGCTGGCGAGACCCCTCTCTTATGAAAAAGCCATCACCCCGCTGGCCATCTCACCCCCACTCGCTGCGTAACTGGCAACTTACCAAGTTGCGCACTTACCTGCGCGACACCGTATTGCCTTTCTCCAAGCACTACGGGCGAATGTTTGAAAAGGAGCGCCTCTCTCCGGAGATGCTGCGGACCATGGATGACCTGCGGCGCATCCCCTTCACCACGAAAAGCGATTTCCTCCCCGGCAGTGACGGCAGCGATCCGGTGCGGGACTTTGTCCTCGTCCCGGATCGTGCCGTCCTCTCGCGGCGGCCCTCCACCATCGTGCGCGCGATCTTGCGAGGCAAGACGGCGGTGGCAGAAGGATTCGAGCGGGAGTTTCGCCCGCTGCTGCTCACCAGCACGACCGGGCGCAGCTCGGAGCCGGTGCCCTTTGTCTACACGGCTTATGATATCGAAAACCTGAAAGTCGGCGGCGCACGCGTCTACGATGTGTGCGGGGCGAATCGCGAAATGCGCATGCTGAATATGTTCCCATTCGCGCCGCACCTGGCCTTCTGGATTGCACACTATGGCGGCGCGGAATTCGGCACCTTCGTGCTCGGCACGGGCGGCGGCAAGGTCATGGGCACCGAGGGCAACATGCGCCTCATGCGGAAGATCAAACCCGATGTGATCATCGGCATGCCGACGTTCCTTTACCACCTGCTCCTCGGTGCGGTGAATGAGGGTGTCGAGCTGCCCAATTTGAAAAAGATCGTGCTAGGCGGCGAGAAGGCGCCCTCGGGTATGCGCCGCAAATTGCGCGCGCTGGCCGCACAATTGGGTTCACCGAAGATCGATGTGCTGCGCAGCTATGGCTTCACCGAGGCGAAGCTCGCCTGGGCGGAATGTCCCTTCGATGAAAACGCCGGCTCGGCGGGCTACCACATTCACCCGGACATGTCGTTGATCGAGATCGTCGACCCGAAGACGGGTGAACCGCGCGGCGAAGGCGAGCCGGGCGAGATCGTCTTCACGCCGCTCATGGCGCGCGGGTCGGTGGTCCTGCGCTATCGCACGGGCGATTGCATCGATGGCGGGCTCTACTATGAGGCGTGTCCCTTCTGCGGAAAACAGGTGCCGCGGCTCGTCGGTGAGATCTCGCGCAACTCGGAAATCCGCGAGCTGCAGATCGGCAAGCTCAAGGGCACGCTGGTGGATTTCAACCGGCTCGAGCACGTGCTCGACAACGCCGAGCACGTGGGCACGTGGCAGCTCGAGCTGCGCAAGCATCACGACGACCCACTGGAGGTCGACGAAGTCGTATTGCACGTCGCCAAGTCGGATGAATGCAGCGATGCGCGGCTGCGCGAGTTGCTCGATTCCAAGTTTGCCAGCGAAGTGGAAATGCACCCCAATCGCATCGAGTTTCACACCGAGGATGAAATGAAGACGCTGCAAGGCACCGGAACCCAGCTCAAGGAGCAGCGCATCGTCGACCATCGTCCCGGAACCAATGGCAATACGCAGAATGAACGAAAAGGCGAACTCAGCGGACAAACTCAACCATGATGGCGCAGCACCTTTCTCCCTCACGCATGGGGTTTCGTGGGCAACCGGGGAACTACAGCTATGAATGAACGCATGGTCATCGTGGATGGCGTGCGAACGCCATTCTGCAAAATGGGCACGGATCTCGCCTCCTTCACGGCGGACGACCTGGGCCGCATCGCGGTCAATGCACTCCTCACCCGCACCGGGCTCGATCCGGCGCTGATTGATGAAGTGATCTTCGGTTGCGTGGCCCAGCCGGCGGAAGCGGCGAATATCGCGCGGGTGATTTCATTGCGCGCCGGCATTCCACAATCCGTGCCGGCCGCGACAGTGCATCGCAATTGCGCCTCGGGTTTCGAGTCCTTCACCACCGCCTACGAGCGGATGTGCGCAGGCCGCGGCTCGATCTACATCGTGGGCGGCACGGAAAGTATGTCGCACGTGCCCATGCTTTTCCAGGAAGCGACGGCCAAGAAATTCGCCGACCTCGCGCGCTCGAAATCGGCGGCGCAAAAAGTCTCCGCGCTCACGGCCTTTCGTGTGACGGATTTCGAGCCGCGGCCCGGCTTGAAACTCGGCCTTACCGATCCGGTTTCCGGATTGAACATGGGCGAGACCGGGGAGCTGCTGGCCCGCGAGGACGGAATCACGCGCGAGCAGCAGGATGCGTTTGCCTTGCAGTCGCATGAGAAGGCGGTCGCTGCGGAAGCGAAGCTCAGCGAAGAAATGTGCCCGGTGTATGTCGGAGGCAAGCCGCTGCTGCGGGACAACGGGCCGCGCAAAGAGCAATCGATGGCCGTGCTCGGCAATCTGAAACCGGTCTTCGAGAAATATGGCACGGTCACGGCGGGCAATTCCTCGCAGATTACCGACGGCGCGGTGGCACTGCTGGTGATGACGGAGTCGCGTGCGCGGGAGCTCGGCTACACGCCACTCGGCGCACTCACCTCCTATGCCTATGCCGGCTGCGATCCCGCACGGATGGGACTCGGTCCCGTCGCGGCGATGGAGCGGATGAGCAAGACGAGCAGCCTCACGCTGGCCGACGCCGACATCATCGAGATCAATGAAGCTTTCGCCTCGCAAGTACTGGCCGTGCTCTCCCGGTTGAAACCCGAAGTCCCGCGCGAGAAACTGAACGTCAACGGCGGGGCGATCGCGCTCGGCCACCCCGTCGGCGCCACCGGCGCCCGCCTCATTCTCACCAGCTTGAAAGAACTCGCCCGCCGCAATGCGAAACGGGCGCTCGTCTCGCTCTGTGTCGGCGGCGGCCAGGGAGGAGCCATTTGGCTGGAAAGGATTTAAGCCATGTCGAATATCCAACGCACCCAACTCGAGGAAGGAATCATTGTGCTGACGTTCGACCGGCCCGATTCGCCGGCGAATATTTTCGATCTCGAAACACTCGGGGAACTCGAGTCGCACCTGGACGCACTGGCCAAACCGGACGCCGGCATCCGCGGACTGATCATTACCAGCGCCAAGCTGGGCATCTTCATGGCGGGTGCGGACCTGCACGCCATTCGCAAGATGAATGTCGAGGAGATGAAGAACTTCATCCAGCGCGGGCAGGATGTGTTTAATAAGCTCGCTGCCCTTACTTTCCCGACCGTGGCCGCGGTCCACGGTGCGGCGCTGGGCGGTGGCTATGAGGTATGCCTCGCGTGCGATTGGCGGGTGGCCTCGACCGACAAGGCGACCAAGCTCGGGCTGCCGGAAACCAAGCTGGGCATCATCCCCGCATGGGGCGGCTGCACCCGTCTGCCACGGCTGCTCAGCGTGCCCAAGGCGCTCGACATCATTCTCGGCGGCAAAGTGCTTCCGGCGAAGCAAGCGTTGCGCGCCGGTTTGGTGGATGAAATCGCGTCGCGCGAGCATCTATTGTCAGCGGCGCGCCGCTGGCTGGCTCGCGGCAAACATCCGCACGGCATCGCACACTCCGCACCCGTCAATGCGATGGTGGACGCGGTGATCGCACCCGCCGCCCGGCACAATGTGCATCGCAAGACGCACGGCAACTTCCCAGCGATCGACAAGGCGCTCGAGGTGGTGCTGAAAGGCTCCTCTTCGTGGGACTTGAATGACTCGCTGGAGCGCGAACGCGAAGCGGTCTCCGAGCTCATCGCGAGCGATACGACCCGGCAGCTGATGACCCTCTTTTTCCTCCAGGAAAAAGCGCGAAAGTTCACGGTGCCAAATGCGTCGAAAGATGCGAAACCCATCTCCCGGGCCGCCGTGATCGGCGCGGGCATCATGGGCTCGGGTATCGCGCAATGGCTGAGTGCGCGCGGGTTCCCGGTCATCCTGCGGGACATCGACGCCGAGCGTGTAGCCGCCGGCATGGGCAAGATCGCGGGCCTGTATGCCGCGGGCGTGCGGTCCCGCGCCCTCACCGAGCACGACATGCGCGCGGGCCTGGATCGCATCTCGCCGGCGCCCACGGAGGTGCCCCTGAAGAGTGTGGATATCGTGATCGAGGCTGCGGTGGAAAAAATGGAGATCAAGAAGACGCTTTTCCAAAGGCTCGATACCCTCGTGCGCGAAGACACCATCCTCGCGACGAATACCTCCGCTCTCTCGATCAGCGAGCTCGCCGCGGTGACGAAGCACCCGAGCCGCGTCGTGGGACTGCACTTCTTCAATCCCGTGCACAAGATGCAGCTCGTGGAAGTGGTCACCGGGCGCGACACTTCGCCCGAGGTGGCCCAGCGCGCGGTGCAATTTGCGCAGCGCCTCGGCAAGCTGCCGGTGCTGGTAAAAGACAGTCCCGGCTTCCTCGTGAATCGCATCCTGCTGCCCTACATGATCGAGGCGGCGGCGCTCTTCTGGCAGGGTGCGAGCGTGGCGGATATCGATGCAGCCATGTTGAACTTCGGCATGCCGATGGGCCCGCTGCGGCTGACCGATGAAGTCGGCGTGGATATCGCGTTGGATGTCGCCGAGACGCTCGCGGCAGCGTTTCCTTCCCGCATGCATGTGCCGGATGTGCTGGGTGCATTGATCAATGCCGGCATGCTCGGGCGCAAGGCTGGCAAAGGCTTCTACAAATATAGCAAACACTCCGAGGCCTCGGCCAACAAGGCGGTGACGCAGCTGCGTCCGCCGCGCCAGCCAAGTCCGCCGGATCCGAACGAGATCGAAAACCGGCTCGTCTTGCTCATGGTCAATGAAGCCGCGCGCTGTCTGGAAGAGGGCATCGTCGCCACGCCGGGCGAGGTGGATCTCGCCATGGTCATGGGCACGGGCTTCGCGCCGTTCCGTGGAGGGCCGCTGCGCTACGCGGACACTGCGGCGGTGAGCAAAGTGGTCGATGACTTGAACCGCTATGCGGCAAGCGCCGGGCCGCACTACACGCCCTGCAACCTGCTCAAGGAGATGGCGAAAACCGGCCGACGCTTCTACGACGATTAGTTCAATAGGGAACCCCTTTATGAAACCCCAACCAGCCCCCGCCAGCGAACCGACATCGGTCATCGATACCTCGAAAATGTCTCCCGAACAGCGCGCGGCGCTGGAACTCACGGAGGCGGCCCGCGCCGAGACGCGCGATGGCTTTGTCAGCGGTCTCTTCATGGGCCATTTCGACTACGGCACGCTGCGTCCATTTCCGATCCAGCGCAGTGAGGATCACGACCAGGGCGATGCTTTCCTGCAACGTCTCGGCGAGTTCCTCAAAGCCAACGTCGATCCCGATGAGATCGATCGCACGGGCGAGATTCCCGACGAAGTTTTTGCCGGTCTCGGCAAGCTCGGTGCCTTTGGCATCAAGATCCCAGTGGAGTATGGCGGGCTGGGGCTTTCGCAAACGAACTACTGCCGCGCCGCCATGCTGCTCGGCAGCTATTGCGGTAATCTCACCGCGTTGCTTTCCGCCCATCAATCCATCGGCGTACCGCAGCCGTTGATCCTCTTCGGCAACGAAGAGCAGAAGCGTCGCTGGCTGCCGCGCGTAGCGGGTGGCGAAGTCTCGGCCTTTGCCCTCACCGAGCCGAAAGTCGGCAGCGACCCGGCCAAGATGGAGACGCGGGCGGAGCCGACGGAGGACGGGAACCATTTCATCATCAACGGCGAGAAACTCTGGTGCACGAATGGCGTGAAAGCGGGCGTCATCGTGGTGATGGCCCGCACGCCGGACAAGAATGGGCGCAGCCAGATCACGGCCTTCGTCGTAGACATGGATACGCCCGGCGTCGAGATCGTGCGCCGCTGCCATTTCATGGGCCTCCGTGCGCTCTACAATGGCGTCGTGCGCTTCACGAATGTGAAGATTCCGCGCGAGAATATTCTCCTCGCCGAGGGCAAGGGACTGCGCGTGGCGCTGACCACCCTGAATACCGGACGCCTCACCTTGCCCGCAGCGTGTGTGGGCTTGTCGAAGCGTTGCCTGGAAATCGTGCGCAAGTGGGCCAACGAGCGCGTCCAATGGGGCGCGAACATCGGCAAACATGCGGCCATCGCGGAGAAGATTTCCCGCATCGCGGCGGAGACGTTTGCCATGGAATCGATGACCCTTTACGCGGCCAGCCTCGTCGATCGCGACAAGCACGCCGACGTGCGACTGGAGGCAGCGATGTGCAAGCTCTGGGGCACCGAGCGGAGCTGGGAGCACGTCGATGAAACGATGCAGATCCGCGGCGGACGCGGATATGAAACGGCGCAATCGCTGGCCGCGCGCGGGGACGATCCGGTGCCAATCGAACGTCTATTCCGCGATTCACGAATCAATAAGATCTTCGAAGGCTCGAGCGAGATCATGCGGCTGTTCATCGCGCGCGAAGCGCTCGACCCGCATCTCAAAATCGGCGCACCGATGCTCGATACGCGCCTGCCGTGGAGCACGCGGGCGGGCGCCGCGGGACGCGCCGCGTGGCGTTATGCGCGCTGGTATCCGCAGCAATGGCTCGGTCCGCTGGCCGATACGGGTCTGCTCTTCTCTCATGTGAATTCCCGCGTGGCGGGCCATGTGCGCTGGGCGGCCCGGGCCTCACATCATCTTGCCCGCGAGCTTTTCCACGCGATGGCTATGCACGGTCCGAAGCTGGAGCGCGAGCAAGTGCTGCTCGGGCGCTTTGTGGATCTCGGAACGGAACTGTTTGCCATCGCGGCGACGTGCAGCCGGGCGGAAGCACTCGGAACCACCGAGGCACTGGACCTGGCGGACTTCTTCGCGCGCTCGTCGCGGCTGAAGATCGAGCAACTATTCCACGATCTGCATCACCATACCGATAGCGCAGGCTACCGCGTGGCGCAGCAGGTCCTCGCCGGGGATCACAAGTGGGTGGAGGCGGGGATACTCTGATCTGGCTATCGCCGCTTCTACCTGTTCTCGATTTTCTCCTTCGCTGAGGGGAACGAATCGACGTGCTGCTGAATATATCTGGCGAGTAACCTGAAGGTCTCGTCCTCCAGGTCCATTATCCGTTCGCCCAGTCTATCCAGCACGGAAATCTCCGTCCCCTCCCGCTCCCTCAAAAAATCCATATGCTCTCTGCGCTTTTGGTAGTGGAGATGAGGCGCGTCGAAAGGAAACATTGCTACCGCCTCTTCGAGACAGTCAGCGGATTCCGCTGAACCGATTCGTCGGAAAGCCTCCACAAAGACAGAGTAGGGAGGCTTGTCCGGCCAATCGTTCTCGAAGAAATACTGCGACCCTCCGTTACAAATAACGCCGACTGCTTTTTCTACTGCCCAGACTGTGAACAGCGGGACGGAGAGCCGGGAGGCGCTCCACTTCGACGAATCTGCGCCGCGGTAGACTTCATCCAAAGCTGAACTGACGACATCAAAAGCATTCTCCGGGTTGTCGGCCATCCGGGATGGGTATCAGCGTGCCTCCGCTTTCGGAAGCAGTTCCTCCCACCGCTCAATCCCGATGATCGGCAGCGCGAACTCGAACGCCTTCTCCCATTCCGGCGTGTCGGCGACGCGGAAGACTTCGTACATCTGCCGATGGCGATCCGGGGTCGCGATGGTGTCCGGCTTGTGCGTCCACAGGCCGAGATTCAGGCCCTCGTATGCATGATCCACGTGGCGATGGAGGATGAAGGCATCGATGCCGTCGAGGTGCGCGATCTTCCACCACGCGGCGCAGTAGGCTGCGGCTTGTTCGCGCTCGCCCTCGGGCACATCGCGGCAGTGAAATCCCTGCTCGGACAAGATCACGTGACGCGGGTAGCCCTGCCAAAGCAGCTCGGTATGCGCTGTGAGATAGCGCGGCAGCACCTCGATATTTTTGAAGGTGATGCGCGGCGAGTCGTCGCCGGGCGTGGCCGTTTTATCGCGCCAGAAGCGCGGGTCACCGAGGTCCTCGGGATACGGATGATAGGCGATGTTCCAATCAAAATCGCCCCGCTCACGGGCGAAGCGGGCAAAGTCCTCGAGCAACTCGCGGCCCGGGCAGGAGCGATCCGGCGTCTCCTTCGAGTAGCGGATCGTCCAATGATGCTCGAGCGAGAGGAAAACGCGGGCGTGGGCTGAAGCAGTCCGCACGGCATCGTGCACGATGCGCACGGCGCGTTCGTAGTCGGACGCCACTTCCGCCGCGGTGGCGTGGCCCATGTTGTTCCACCACCAGTGCGAATTCACCTCGTTGCCCACGATGTAATTCCAAACCCGCCCATGCGGCGCAGCGGGGTCGCTGTAGCGCTGGGCGAGAAAGGCGACCGTGGCGCGCAGGTAGCGCACGCCGTCGGGCGTGACCACATTGAAGGCGCTCATGTGGTTCGTCTTCGCTTCGCGGTCGTAGCGCGGATGAAGGAAGATGCGGTTCCTCGCCTCGTCCTTGTCCTCGTAGTTGAGCAGGATGAAGCTCACCACCATGTCGTGCGCGGAAAGCGGCTGCACCTCGGAGTCGAGATGCGCGATCGCGCCCGCCATGTAGTAATAGTCGTTTCCCTCGAAGGTGAACTTGATGCTCTCCGGCCGCGCGGCGAGATCCACCAGGCTGGCGAGAGGCACATTCAGCCCGGCGTGATGAATACCGAGCGCGATGGCATCATCCACCATCTGGACTTGCAGACCCTTTTTCGATGCCGGCGTGGGATACGGCTCGGGATTCGGCTCCGCGAACATGGTCGCCGCAGCCAGCAGCAAGCCTGCTCCGCCGAGAAACCGGCGCCGCATACACCCCCACACACCGCGAATTTGGGAAATAGGAAGTCGCAAAGACGAATTAGGAACTCAGGAAAGCAGGAAGAATGGAACTTACGGGAGCATACCCCGGCATCATCAGTTCCTGCTTTCTTGCTTTCCTGATTAGATCACTTCCGCGCCGGGGGCTTAGGCGTGGGGTTTCCCGTCGCCCACGTAGATCGCCTCGTCCGGCCAATCCTTCTTGATATAACCGTGATGCATATTCACCGGCTGGATGTAATTGCGCATCGTACGCACCGGTGCGAGCACGCGGATCGTATTCACCGCCTCGATGGAATTCTCGCCATGGTTGCGCAGCAGGCTCGGGATAAGTTGCTCCTGCACGGTCTGCACGATGTTCGTTTCATCCGCGCCGTCGATGAAGAGCAGCATGGCCAGCTTGCCGTCGATCTCCGCGATATGGCTCTCGAAGATGATCTCGGTGAAGATCGACCGCACGAAGGGCTCGCGCTGGATGTCCTCCAGCAGTTGCTTGTAGGTCACGCCGATGCGGAACTTGATGATATAAAGGTGCCGCGCGCCGAATTGCCCGGTCCCCCGCGTCGAGAGATCGAGGTGGGTAAAATACGACAGAATGCCCGCCTGCTCCATCCGTTGCCGCTTGCGCCCCACGGTGCGCACGTTCACCCCCGTCGCCTCGCCAATGCCATTGTCCGACTCGCGAGGGTCGCGAATGAGGTGACGGACGATGAGCCGCTCCTGTTCATCAAGTTCTTTCATACCAGTGCGTTGAGAGGGGGTAGGGGAAGGGAAAAGGGCGAAAGTTAGACACGCCTACACCTAATTGGCGACAAAATTTTGCCAAATCGACGCAGATTTTGTCTTGAATTGTACGTCTTCGCTCCTAATTTGGACGTCCGGGTCAATCCTTGGGAAAATCATTATGCTGAATCAAGTCACACTGGACCGTACATCTCGCCGACAGTCTCTCTACTCGGCGGATTTCGAACATGATTCCTGCGGCGTGGGCTTCATCGCCCAAGTCAGCGGCAAGCGATCAAACCAGGTGCTGAAATACGCCCTGCAATCGCTTTGCAACCTCGCCCACCGCGGCGCTGTCGATGCCGATGCGAAAACTGGCGACGGCGCCGGTGTCTCCACCCAGATCCCGTACAAGCTTTTTGCCCCGGAAGTCCAGAAGCTCGGCCACAAGCTCTTCCAGGAGTCCGATCTCGGCGTGGGCATGATGTTCCTGCCGCACGACAACGCCTACGCCCAGGCGCGCGCCAAGGCCATTACCGAGGAGATCGTCGAAAAGCGCGGCCTCTTCCTCTTCGGCTGGCGCGAAGTGCCGATCAATATCCACATGCTCGGCGACAAGGCCGCGTCCACCCTGCCGCGCATCGAGCAGGTGCTCGTGGGCCGGCCGCATGGCATGGTCGATGACGAGTACGAGCGCCGTCTATTCCTCGCGCGCAACGAGATCGAGAAACGCGCCATGCAAGATGGCATCAAGCACTTCTACATCCCGTCCTTCTCGCACCGGCTCATCATCTACAAGGGCCTGCTCGTCTCGCCCTCGCTGCAGAAGTTCTACAAGGATCTCACCAACGAGAGCTACGAGACCGCGCTGGCCATCTATCACCAGCGCTACTCCACGAATACCTTCCCCACCTGGCCGTTGGGACATCCCTTCCGCATGCTCGCCCACAATGGCGAGATCAATACCCGCCGCGGCAATGTGAACTGGATGCGCGCCCGCGAAGCCGAGCTCGAAGCCGACTTCTGGGGTGCGGACATCGAGCTGCTCAAGCCGATCATCCAGCCTGGCGGCAGCGACTCCGGCGAACTCGACAACGCCCTCGAGGCGATCGTCATGTCCGGCCGCTCGATCATGCATGCCATGACGATGCTCGTGCCGCCCGCCTGGCGCAGTGAGAAGAATCTCCCGCCGGCGCTGCAGGACTTCTACGAGTATCACCGCTGCTTCAACGAGCCGTGGGACGGCCCCGCCGCACTCTGCTTCACCGATGGCATCACCATCGGCGCCTGCCTCGACCGGAACGGCCTCCGTCCCGCGCGCTACAAGCTCACCGACGACGGGATCTTCAGCATCGGCTCCGAGGTCGGCACGATCGATCTCGATGACGCCCACATCGTCGAAAAAGGCCGTCTCGCTCCCGGCGAGATGATCGCCATTGACACCGCCGCCGGCAAACTCATGCGCGACGCGGAGATCAAGGCCGCCCTCGCCGCCCGCAAGCCGTATGGCGTGTGGTTGAAGGACAACATCATCCGCCTCAACGAAGTTGCCAAGGACCCGGTCAAGGAACCGACCGAGCCGCTCGATATCCTCACGCTCGCCCAGCGGCAGGTCACCTTCGGCTACACCGCCGAGGAGCTCGACATCATCCTCAAGCCGATGATCCGCGACGGCGCCGAAGCCGTGGGCTCCATGGGCGACGACACGCCGCTGGCCGTGCTCTCCCTGCAGCCGCGCCTGCTCTACACCTATTTCAAGCAGCTCTTCGCGCAGGTCACAAACCCGCCGATCGACCCGATCCGCGAGAAGCTCGTCATGTCGCTGAACGTGAACTTCGGCTGGCGCCGCAATTTGCTCGCCGAGACGCCCGAGCACGCCCGCCTCATCGTTTCGGAATCGCCGATTCTGCTCGAGAACGAGATCGCGGTCCTGCGGAATCTCTCGGACAGGCATCACCCGGCGAAGACCATCAATGCCACCTGGCCGCTGAGCGAAGGCGAAGCGGGCCTGGAGAAGGCCATCCAGCGCATCTGCGCCGAGGCGGAAGCCGCGGTGCTGGAAGGCACGCGCATCCTGATCCTGAGCGACCGCGCGGTCGACCATGCGAATGTGCCCGTGCCCATGCTCCTCGCCACCGGCGCGGTGCATCACTCGCTCATCCGTTCGGGCAAGCGCATGAAGGCCTCGATCGTCTGCGAAACGGGCGAAGCCCGCGACGTGCACCAGATGGCCTGCCTCATCGGCTACGGCGCCAGCGCCGTGTGCCCCTATCTCGCCTTTGATTCCGCCCGCGAACTCATCGAGCAGGTCAAGGTCGCCGCCCAGCAAGGCGTGACCAAGGCCGGCACCGACGAAGCCAAGCTCGCCAAGGCGCAAGCCGCGGTGAAGGATGCCGAGGCGCTGACCTACGCGAAGGCGCTGGGCAACCTCCGCACCTCGCTGGAGAATGGCCTGCTCAAGATCATGTCCAAGATGGGCATCAGCGTGTTGTCCAGCTACTGCGGCGCCCAGATCTTCGAAGCCATCGGCGTCGGAGCGAAGGTCATCGAAGAGTGCTTCTGGAAGACGCCTTCGCAGGTCGGCGGCATCGGCTACGTCGAGATCGCCCGCGAGTCGCTCACCCGTCACGAGAAGGGCTACGCTCCCGTTCCGGCCGAGCCGGCCAAGCTCGAGGATCCCGGCTTCTACCGCTTCCGCCGCAATGGCGAGAACCACGCGGTGACCCCGCCGGTCATCCAGTCGTTCCATTCCTTCGTGAAGACGGGGAATGCCGACAAGTACAAGGAATACGTCACGGCGGTGAAGGCCCAGCAGCCGATCTCGTTCAAGGACATGTTCGATCTCGTGCCGAAGAATCAGCCGATCCCGATCGACGAAGTGGAATCCATCGAGGACATCCGCGTGCGTTTCACCAGCGCGGGCATGTCGCTCGGCGCGCTCAGCCCCGAGGCTCACGAGACTCTGGCCATCGCCATGAACCGCATCGGCGGCAAGTCGAACAGCGGTGAAGGCGGCGAAGACCCCGAGCGTTTCAAGCGCCGTCCGAATGGCGACCTCGCCAACTCTGCCATCAAGCAGATTGCCTCCGGCCGTTTCGGCGTCACTGCGGCGTATCTCGCCAGCGCGAAGGAAATCGAAATCAAGATGGCCCAGGGCGCCAAGCCCGGTGAAGGCGGCCAGCTTCCCGGCCACAAGGTGAGCGCTATCATCGCCAAGCTGCGCCACACGGTGCCGGGCGTGATGCTCATCTCGCCGCCGCCGCACCATGATATTTACAGCATCGAGGATCTGGCTCAGCTCATTCACGACCTGAAGGAAGTGAACCCGCGGGCCAAGGTCTGCGTGAAGCTCGTGAGCGAGGCCGGTGTCGGGACCATCGCTGCAGGCGTCGCCAAGGCGCATGCGGATATCGTGCTCGTCAGCGGCCACGATGGCGGCACGGGCGCTTCCCCGCTCTCTTCCATCAAGCATGCCGGCACCCCATGGGAACTCGGTGTGGCGGAAACGCAGCAAACCCTGGTCTCGAATAACCTCCGCTCCCGCATCGTGCTCCGCACGGACGGCGGCATGCGCACGGGCATCGATATCATCACGGCTGCGATCCTCGGCGCGGAGGAATTCAATTTCGGCACCGCGGCGCTCATCGCCACAGGCTGCGTGTATGTGCGCCAGTGCCATCTCAATACCTGCCCCGTGGGCGTGGCCACGCAGGATGAAAAGCTGCGGGCCAAGTACAAGGGCACGCCGGACATGGTGGTGAACTTCTTCAACGCCGTCGCCCAGGAAGTGCGCGAGATCCTGGCCAGCATCGGAGCTCGCAAGCTCACCGACATCATCGGCCATCCCGAGCTGCTCAAGCAGCGCCATGTGGCGAATCACCCGAAGGCCAATACGCTGGACCTCTCACGGCTCCTCGCCAACGTCGCGGACAACGAAGACGCGCCGCGCTACTGCACGCGCAGCCGCAACGACGGCGTCCACGAGCGCCCGCTCGACGACATCATCCTCCAGGATGCGAAGGACGCGATCACCGAGCAGCAGCCCATCTCGCTGAGCTACAAGGTGCGCAATCTCAACCGCAGCGTCGGCACGAAGGTGTCGGGCGAAATCGGTTATCAATACGGCAAGGAAGGCCTGCCCGAAGGCACGCTCGAGCTCAAGCTCGAGGGCAGCGCCGGCCAGAGCTTCGGCACCTTCCTCGCACCGGGCATCCGCCTGATCCTCGAGGGCGAAGCGAATGACTACGTGGGCAAGGGCATGAGCGGCGGTGAGATCATCGTCAAGCCGGCGTCCGACCATAAGTTTGCCGCGGGCGACAACTCCATCGTGGGCAACACCTGCCTCTACGGCGCTACGAAGGGTGTCCTGCTGGCGAATGGCCGCGCGGGCGAACGCTTCGGCGTGCGCAACTCCGGCGCGACGGCGGTCGTCGAAGGCGTGGGCGACCACGGCTGCGAATACATGACCGGCGGCACCGTGGTGGTGCTCGGCCGCACGGGCAAAAACTTCGGCGCGGGCATGACGGGCGGCCTGGCCTTCATCCTCGATGTGGAGGAGCGTTTCTCCGACCTCTACAACCCGGGCATGGTGTCGATCGAACGCCTCAGCGAAGACGACAAGGGTCTACTGCAAAAGCTGATCTACCGGCACCTCGAAGCCACGGAAAGCGCGCGCGCCAAGGAGATCCTCGCCGACTGGGCGAAGTTCGCCGGGGCATTCTGGAAGGTATTCCCGAAATCCGCCGCCAAGCCCGCCGAACCCAAGCCGGCCGTCGCCGCCGAACCCCCGCTCGCTTCCAAGCCCTGATCACTGCTCAAAAGCAGTTGAACTCGGCGAGGGAAAGACCGCTGGAAGAAAATCGGAAAAGTCCGACGATCCATCCCTTTAGAAGTGAGAACATTCGAAGGTAAGAAGCCACCACGGACAAAAAGCACTACGCTTCCCCCTTCAAGAAATTTCAGGATGGGTTGTCCTGAAAAGGTGCCTGCAAGCCGAATTGAATCGGTGTCAAACGCGGTCGCAAAACGGACCTCCATTGGCCTGTCGCAGATGATGACCAAATCTCGATGATAACTGATGTCTCTCGTGCCGAGGATCACGAGTTGTTCACTGGCCGTATCGTAACGCTCCACGAAGAAGCCGTCGTGCAGTGCCGGTAGGAGTTGGTTGATTGCGCTCCAGATGGTCAGAGAGCGCCCGCATATACGCCGAAGGTAGCTGTTAAGAGGAAGGTTTGCCAGCCGGGCGCTTTATTCGATTTCGCAGAGGATCACTTGATTCGAGGCTTTGTCCACGAGGACCCTAAAAATGGAATTATTGTACGACACCACCCCATGCAGGAGCGGTCGCTCTAAAACCGGGAGGAACGCTTCCCGGCGCCGCAGTGCTTTCGCCCGGTCCTCTGCAGAGCGGTCGGGATCGGCAAGATACTTGTCGCAGTCGACAATCCAGGACTGTTTGAAGTCGATGGTCTCAAGGCGGAGGATTTTACCGTCGGCGCCGGCGCCGCTGGTGAGCGTGTCGTCCGTCGCCATGAGGGCGGCGCGGAAGGGGGCCATATTTTCTTCGTCGATTTTGGGCTCCGCATGCACAAAGTCGATGCACATCTGCTCCGTTGCGGCGTAGACAGTGTGTCCACTCGGGCAGATCAAACGCCGGCCGTTGCGTGTCTCATTACCTTCGGATAGCTCCCATTCTGTGATCGCGCATTCCAGGGAGGAGAATTCCATCTCGCAGGCAGGACAGGAAAAGGAGGCGAATTGCCGCGCGAAAATGGATTCCGACGCGTAAAAAGAGATCAGATCCTCCTGCGACTCATCCCAGTCGACAATCCACGAGCCGGAGGCTACTTGCTGAGTGAGCCACGCGATCAAGGTCCGCATATCCACGGATGCTTTGTAGGCGCCGGAGTATCGAGGCGCCTTGGCATATCTGGGGGCCAATCTTTCGAAGAGGGCAATAAGCGGCGGAATGTGGAGTAGGAATGTGCCTGGCAGAATGGAAAGTACCGAGGCTTCCATCGGCCGCACCTGTATCGTGTGTCTGAGAAGCGTCATGCGTCGAGCCTTACTGCGGGTAATGATAGGGCGCGGGGATCGGACGATATTTGAACGCCCAGGCATAACGGCCCGTAACAGTTCGCGGTAGCGCTCACTAACTCAGGTTGCACTGCAAAGTTGAGCTCAGGCTTCTCTGTCATCTACTTTTCCATCTGGAATGCTTTCCTCCGTGTGGGAACAACCTATCTCGAACTTTCCACCAAAGAGACCACACTCGGGCAGTAATGCCACGCGGATTCCGGTCATAAAATAACGCCTCGCATCCCTTGGGACAAACCATCGAGCCTCCTCCCGGTCCAGGGGATACCTTCAAAGGAGATCCACAGGTCTTGCAGCGTCGAGTGAGCATACTTAACGGCGGTGCAGCGTCGAGCGGCCTAGCGCCCCCAAGCTCAGCGCTTGGTTATTGCAGGTCATGCTTAGCTTCCGGGGTGCTCAGCTGGCGGAACACGTATGCACCGGCGAGTGTCCCCAACGGAATGTTGATGAGCACGATCGGGCAGCAAAGCCACCAAAGATACACGCCGATACGGCGACGAAGGAGCAAGAGGACCGATGAGGCCCAAAGAAGGGCTACAAAGGCGATGAAGCCTCCGACAAAGACCTGTCCCAAGGTATCGATGGGGCGGCCTAGAGTTTGATAGCGCCAATCGGGCCAGAACACGACGGCCAAAGGAGCGGTGTAAAAGAAGGCGATAGCGGCGATGGCATATGCTGCCGACCGAGGGCCGTTCGGCGGAGTATATTTGGGTGCGGGAGGCACACGAGAACATTCGGGGAGGTGTCCGCCAAGTAAGTTACATTCAGGGCATCGTTCGGGCATAAAGCTTAGCAGCGCCTAGACTTTATGGCTGCCCTTTCTGGGAGCGCAGCGTGAGTGGGAAAGCGAAGTGGTGTGCTTGCTGGAGAGGCTACGACGCGGGTTGCGCGGCGGAGCCGTGCAGAGCCGCAAGTGCGGGATCACTGCCGAAGCAAT
>JBGGMZ010000346.1:0-5556 GCA_041287745.1 Chthoniobacter sp.
TGCTGGGCGAAGTCGGCGGCATTTTGTCGGCTGCAAGTCGCCATGTGAAGGAGAGCGCCCTCGGCGATTTCTCCGGTGAATCGCCGACTCGAGCGAGGGCGGCGAAATACTTACTGGGCCCCCGGGGCGGCTTGAACGAACACTGCTACTCTAGAGGGAGCGATTCGCAAGCCGACAGCCGGGGCGGTGAGAGGCGAAAACGCGGAGGAGATTCCACAGGGAAGAATCTCCGCTGCAACGCCGTCCAAGGGGGTGTTTTGACAAAATCTAGAGTATGGACACCACCACTATCGCGGGCTCTGCTCTCCCCGCCCAAATCGAGAGCGCAAATCCGGCAAATCACGATGCATATGAGGCGCCATGCACCGATGGAGACACTCCTACTGTTAATGGAGGGACCGCACCACCTGAGGTGCATGCCGCGAGCGCTGCCGGCGCGTCGAGTGTGCCGAGCGGCCAAGTCGTGCAAGGCGGCCCCAAGTGGAGCGCGGTAATCCAGATCGCGCGTCAATTGAAGTCTCCCACCATGAAAATCGACGATCTGATCGAAAACTCTCCGTGGACTGCTGAAGACCTGGCAGAGGCGTCGCCTGTCGCGATTCCGGCAGACTGCGCTGACCAGGTTCGCGCTATGCTGAATCTCTTCGCGTCGGAACATACTCTCTGGGTAGGGTATTCTGTTAGCCCCGATGGTCACATTGTGGAGGGTTGGTGCGAGGAGCAGGCCCTCTTGCTTGCACACGCCGAGTCGCTGGAATGGATCGAACCGTATGTAATCTCGCAAGACCTCTTGGAATATGAATGGGGCGCACGGAAAGAGCTCCCCTGTCCTCCGAAATGGTTCCTCGTAATTGCAACGCCTCGGGAATTTGCTGACGAGCAGGGGGGCAACCGCACTGTGGGGCTGTTTGTGTGGCTCGTCAGCGAACTCGGACTTGAGTTGAAGGCAGTTGTACGTCACGGCGAAAAGTTGGAGGGGTGGTATGCAGGCCCGCCCAAAGCTGCGTTCGAGGCTCTCGCTGTGGTTTTGCCTCTTCTCAATATCTGCGAGGAGTATTGCTTCAAGTTTCACCAACTGGCGGTGCTTCCAAATCGGAACAATGGCGCGCGTCTCATCTACCTCTCGAAGTAACCATGGAAACGAAGACCACATCTGAAAAGATGCGTCGCGGACAAGAGCGACAGGCTCCGAAGGGCAAGACCGAAACGCCTACGCATCCAACTTCCGCAACGTTGCTGCTGAAGACTCAGGAAGCGTGCCATGTGTTGGGCGGCATTCATCCCCGCACGCTAGCGCGCTTGGAGTCACGCGGTCTAATTCGCGGCGTAAAGTTGCTTCGCCACAAGCTGTATGCCCGTGCGGACATCGAAGCTCTCGTTGAGGAGGTGCGGAAATGGAACCACTAAGCGAATCTCAATTCACCGTGGAACCGAGTGAGGACGGCGCGTCTACTTACTTCACCCTGCAAGAGTTCTGCAGTCTCACCGGCTACACGGTCACTCAGGTCGCAGAACTCATCGAGGTCGGAGTGATTTCGCTCTCCGAGTTCCACGATTATCCGGCGCTCTCGTCAGCGTATGTCGCCGCTCACGTCCGGGAAGGGAGGCTCGAATGAGTTCCAATGAATCTCCGATCGGTAAAGCTCGGGACAATTTTGGGGTGCGTCAAGTGGTGTCGCTTCTTGCTCAATCCGGCGAACTTGCGGCCGAAAGGAACATCGCCCCATTCAACGTTGCGGCATCCGGTGACAACCTCACGTGGTACGACAAGGCGTCGGCAAAAGCGGGAGATGTGGTGGACCTAGTGAGCCTCGTCTGGAGTTGCTCCCGAGAGGAGGCTGCGCACCAGATCCTTGACATCTTCGCACATGAAGCGCCTGAAACTCTTATCACATACGCGCCGTCGTTTGAAGGCGGCTACGAGAGTGACAATGCCGAGTTTCCTCACAAATGCCTCCCCCGCCTGCTCAGCGAAATGGCTAAGGGAATCGTGGAAATGGAGGGCGTTCCCTTGGTCCTGGCGGCAGGGGTTCTAATTGCCTCCGTAAGCGCCTGTCTTGGCAGTGGTATCGTGGTCGAAACGAAGCATGACAAACAAGCTTGCGGCAACCTATACCTGCTCATGGAAGCCGTATCGGGGAGCGGCAAGACCGGTGCATTCGAACGAGCGAAAGCACCGATCATGGCGTTTGAATCTGACCTGTTAAAAATGCAAAAGGCAGCCGTTCCGAAAACGCGAGCCCGGTTGAAGATGGTCGACGCTGAAATCAAGGTCCTCACAAATCCGGCCAAGTCGTCCGACATTCCGGACGCAATTGAGCGGCTTGCGGCGCTGGAGAAGGAGAAGATTGAACTGGAATAATCGATGCGCACCGCCTGTATCGTTAGTGGGGAAGTCACATCCGAGCGGCTTGCTCAGCTGATGGCGGAAAACTGCGGGACAATGGCGAGTTTGACCGGTGAAGCGAGAGGACTCGTTCAAGTCCTCTCCGGGCGTTACGCGGACGGACAGGCGAATGACGGGCTTTATCTGTCCGCTTTCGTTGTTGATGAACCGTATCGCCGCCAACGGGTTACCAGCGGGGATACATCAATCGATCGCCCGTGCCTCGCAATCGGTTGGTTGGTTCAACCGGACGCATTCCGCGAAATGTGGAGCAAGGAGTCATTCGTGACTGGAGGGCTTCTGCCCCGTTTTCTATCGTGCCGCACGCGTGCGCCGATGCAGCGGGTCGAGATCGAGCGGAAGAGCTTCCCACAAGGCTTGGCCACTTGGTATCACGAAACGCTGTGTGGTCTACTGGCCGCTTATCGGATGAATGCGGGCGGACTCCTCGTCGCGAAGGCCACAACAGAAGCTCGCAGGATCATTATCGAGTACACCAACCGAACTGCTGACCGCAGTGCTGCGGGTGGGTTCTCTACGAAGGGAGCACCTTTTGCCGCCCGATGGGGAGAAATTGCGTGGAAGCTGGCGCTGGTATTCCACGCCGCCGATCACGGAGCGAAGGCCCATACGGTCGAGGTTTCCGCGGACACCGCTCGTTGCGCTGTTGCCCTTGTTTCCTGGTTCGCCCTGCAACAGCTTAATTTGCTCGGCGAGACGGAGGAGGCCGAGGCCGCAGACCAATCGATGAAGCTCTTGAACTTTGTGATCAAGTGGAAGCGTGTGACAGCCCGTATGGTCGCGAAGGCGGGAATTTGTGATACGTCCGAGGAGGCGGTGGCGCTGCTGGGTGATTTGGTGAAGCAGGGCCTGCTCGAATCGCGCGATCACGTCGGACGCGGAACACCTACCCGCTATTACAGCCAACCCACAATTGGTCAACAACGGCGGTAACCGCCGAACCCGCCGAACCCGCCGAAGCGTCTAGACCGTCGAACGCTGGGTGAAGGTCAGTCGCTCAGGAGAAAACCTCAACTGATTAGCTCTTAAAGCTTGTTCCTGGAAAGCTCGCTCTATTCGACGCCCTTAGATCAACTTCTTGGTCACACTAAGTGGCAAGACTTCTCCCCCGGTCTAGACGGGTTCGGCGCTTCGGCGGGTTCGGCGCTTCGCAGGTATGTGAAATTCGATCCGCCTGTTTACCACCAACGACTTCCATACTCATGACACCCAAACCCCTGCAACTTCTATGAAAGGCAAATCCAACCGACATAACGCAGCCGAATTTCTTATCGGCGAGCATGCACTGCAACTCCTCCTGCGCGCCATTGATGATAAACTCGCGGGAGAGAAACACATCGAGGCACGCGTGCCTTACAACCCAGGTGGACCAGACCTCCGCGGGCTGAACGATGGCTGCCTGAGCGCTGCAAAAGCCGTCGCAGAGTTCATCATCAATTGCAGGGCCAACGGTTTCGCCCGCTTCACTTTGATTCTACGCGAGAATGATACGGCACCTGAAGTCTACGTCGTTCCGGATAGCTTTCGTGTGGAGAGCGCATATGACGAGGAATTGAACGATTTGGCAGAGAAACTCAGCCGCGGCGGAAGTCTCCTGTGTGAGGTGTTTCGTGACGATTGGTGACCTTAGAGCAGGAATGCCGCTGGAGGTAAATTCATCCGAGTGTCACCCCAGCTTTCAACTCCCTCACCATCTCCGTCACGGTCGAATACGGCACGCCCAGCCGACGGCTCATCTCCGCTGCCGCAAGCCCCTCTGCCATCATCGCCGTCACCGCGGTGGTGTGCCGAGCGGCCTTCGGCGGACGGCCCATCTTCACACCACGGGTCTTGGCTGCTGCGATGCCGGCGTTTACACGCTCAGTGATGATCTCCCGCTCGAACTGCGCCACGGCCCCAAGGACGTTCAATTGCAGCATTGCTGCCGGGTTGGCATTGCTCGTGTCAATCCCCTGCGAGGGGCACACGAGCGCCACGCGGTGGGCCTGAAATTCGGCGATGAGCTGGGCGAGGTGGGGGAGGGAGCGGGCCAGGCGATCCAGCTTGAAGGTGACAACGACATCCAGCTTGCCCCGGCGAACCTGCTCCATGAGGGCCGCCAGCCCTTCACGGTCGCTCTTGGCTCCTGATGCGGTGTCGGTGAACCAGCGGACGTCTGCCCAGCCCCGACGCTGGCAGTAGTCCTCCAGCTCGGCTCGCTGGCTATCGTGGGTTTGCTGATCGGTGGACACGCGGAGGTAGGCGGCAATTCGCATGAGCCTAGAATCGCTGAAAATCATCCCCCCGTTGCGGGGTGACAGCCCTTCTCAGCGTGGAGGCCAAAAGCGACCGCTGGAAATGATTAGATTTGCAGCGGCAGATCCTTGCCAAGGTTGCCCGCATTCCACACGCTAGGCAAACCGTCGTGAGTGCAAAGGCAGACATAATCCGTTGGCTCGAGAACAGGCCGTTGATCTTCTTCCGGTTTGATGAAGGTTTTTCGGCGCGGCTCGTAGAATCACGACACGGACTGTATCGCTTTACGCTAACGCGGGCGCACAGTGCAGTGGAAAACATGAAGTTACCGACCTTGTTCCTCGCCGAGATACTCCGGGAAAATGACAATGGTGGCCTGGAAACAGAATGCTACGTTGGTGTGCTCAAGGCGAAGACGGCCGTCTCTACTTTTGATTCCCGACTCACCTTCATCAAGCTCCGTCAGATTGACTTAGCTTCGTTGGACTCTTTGCTGGAACTCGTGGAGAATAAAGGTCTTCGCAGCATCCTACAACGGCAGCTTAACGCCCTGGAATTCTCCGTTGCCTCCAGTGCCAAAGTGAGCGCGGCCGTAATTGCCGGTTTGTGGAAAAGTCAGATGAGTCGGTGGGCGTTGGAGGCGGCGTCAAATGATCTTCCGAGATTTCGCCGACTGTCCAATGGCGAATGGGGGCAGCGCGACGCGATCAAGCTTGCTATGGCTGCTTTCGGCCTCGCCACCTCGGAGAAACCCGAGCACGCAGAACTAACAAGTGATTCCGATTCGGCTTTTCGACATGTGGAAGGGCGACTTTTGGAAGACAATGTAATCGGGGCCGATGCCAGCAGCATACCCGGCTTTTCATTGATCAAGAAGTCTTGGACTGCGCACGCTGTTTTTGCGAGAGGCGGCG
>JBGGMZ010000347.1:0-8814 GCA_041287745.1 Chthoniobacter sp.
ACAACGCGGCGCACGGCCCGGTCTCCTGCCCAGACGAGTACAAGAAGCCCTACGCCGGCAAGGTCGACGATCATCTGGCGACTTACTTCGGGATGATCGCGAACATCGACGTCAATGTCGGCAAGGTGCTCGCGAAGCTCGATGAATGGGGCATCGCGAAGGATACGCTCGTCATCTTCATGAACGACAACGGCGGCCACGGCCCGGCCTGCAAGATCTTCAATGCCGGCATGCGCGGCAGCAAAGGCAGCGCGTGGCTGGGCGGCACGCGAGCAGTCTCGCTCTGGCGCTGGCCGGGCACCTTGACACCACACGACAGCTCTGGCCTCGCATCGAATATCGATTTCTTTCCCACGCTGGCGGAACTCGCCGGCGCCACGCTCGAGGACAAAGCGCGCGTACAGGTGGAAGGACGCAACCTCGTCCCGCTCTTGCGCGATGGAAAAGCACCATGGCCCGAGCGCGTGCTCTTCACGCACGCCGGGCGGTGGCCGAAAGGCGCGGATGTGCAGGACTACAAGTATTCGGACTGCTCTGTGCGCAACGGCCAATGGCATCTCGTGAGCGACGGCCCGCCCGGCAAGCCGCGCGCCAAAGGCTGGCAACTTTTCGACGTGAGCGCTGACATCGGTGAGCAGCACGACGTCGCCACGCAACACCCGGACGTCGTCGCGCGTCTCGATGGCGAGTACGACCACTGGTGGGCGTCGGTCGTGCCGATGATGATCAACGAGAAGGCCGAATACAAAGAGATGAATCCGTTCAAAGTCTTGTATTGGAAACAATTCGGCGGCGGCCCCACACCCGAAGAGCTCGAACAAATGCGCAAGTTTTCCGGCGATAAATAAACTGTTCCCGCTCATGCATCTCCGTTCCCTCCTCGCTTTCATTTGCACCTCCGCCCTGCTACTCGCTTCTGCCTCGGCCGCCGAAGCGAAGCGCAAACCGAATGTCCTAGTCATCCTCGCGGACGATGAAGGCTGGGGCGACCTGCGCGTGAATGGCAACACCGACGTCTCCACACCGCGCATCGATTCGCTGGCGAAGAATGGCGCGCTGCTCGAGCACTTTTACGTCTGCCCGGTCTGCGCCACCACCCGTGCGGAGTTTCTCACCGGCCGCTATCATTTGCGGGGCGGCGTGCACGGCGTTTCTTCCGGGCAGGAGCGTCTGAACATCGATGAGAAGACTGTGGCCGATACCTTCAAGGCGGCGGGCTACGCCACCGGCGCCTTCGGCAAATGGCACAACGGGATGCAGTATCCCTATCACCCGTGCGGCCGAGGGTTTGAAGAATACTACGGCTTCTGCTCCGGGCACTGGGGCGATTATTTCGACGCGCCGCTGGAGCACAATGGCCTGCCCGTGCAGGGCAAAGGTTTCATCATCGACGATCTCACCGATCACGCCATCGACTTCATGGAGAAGAACCAGGACAAGCCTTTCTTCTGCTACGTCCCGTTCAATACACCGCACTTCCCCCTGCAGGTGCCCGACCGCTTCTTCACCAAGTTTGCCAGCTACGATCCGCAGATGCGGGCGCGCAATCCCTCGCAGGAAAAGATTTCGGAGACGCGGGCAATCCTCGCCATGACGGAGAACATCGACTGGAATGTCGGCCGCCTGCTTGACCAACTCGACAAACTCCATCTCGCGGAAGACACGATCGTCATCTACTTCAGCGACAACGGCCCGCAGACCTGGCGCTGGAATGGAGGGATGAAAGGCAAGAAGGGCTCCACCGACGAGGGCGGCGTGCGTGCGCCGTTTGTCATTCGCTGGCCGGGACACATCCAGGGCGGGCTACGCCTGCCGCAGATCGCCGGCGCGATCGATCTCCTGCCCACGCTCACCGATCTCGCGCAGGTCCTCTCGGTCAGCACTAAGCGGCTCGATGGCGTGAGCCTCAAGCCGCTGCTCACGCAAACGGCGAAGGATTGGCCCGACCGGATGATCTTTTCCGAATGGATCGGCAAGACGAGCCTGCGCACCCAGCACTATCGCCTGGATAACGCCCACGCGCTTTTCGACATGGATGTCGATTTGCCACAGGATCACGATATCTCGAAGGAGCATCCCGCGGAGACGGCGAAGCTGGTCGAGAGCATGACGGCGATGCGCGCCGAAATGTTTGCCAAGGAGAAGGATGCGCGTCCGTTTACTGTCGGCTACCCGGAGTTTCCCGTCACCCAACTTCCGGCGCGCGATGCCGAGGCGAATGGGGAAATCAAGCGGAGCTCGAAAGCTCCCAACTGCTCCTACTTCACGCACTGGGTGAATCCGAATGACACGATCACGTGGGACGTCGACGTCGCGACTGCCGGACAGTATGAAGCCGTTATCTACTACGCGGTGCCGGAAGCTGATCTCGGCTCGACCGTCGCGCTTTCGTTCCAAGGCAAGAGCGTGCAAGGCAAGGTGACCGTGGCCAACGATCCGCCATTGCACGGGCAGGAACACGACCGTTCGCCGCGCGAGCAGGAGTCCTTCGTCAAAGATTGGAAGCCCATGACGCTGGGCACCGTCGAGCTGCAGAAAGGGCGCGGCCAGCTCACATTGCGCGCTCCGCAGATTCCCGGCAAAAGCGTGATGGAATTCCGCGCCATGTTTCTCACTTTAAAAAAGTAACTTCCATGAAATCCCTCCGGCTACTTTTCCTCGCCCTGTTGCTCGCCACGGTCAGCGCATTCGCCGCCGATCGCCCAAACATTCTCTGGCTCGTCAGCGAGGACAACAACCCTTTCATGGGCTGCTACGGCGATCCGCTGGCGCACACCCCCACACTCGACAAGCTGGCGAAGGAAGGCGTGCTCTACGAACGCTGTTACGCGTGGCCGGTCTGCGCGCCTTCGCGCTTTACCTTGATTACCGGGATGTATCCCACCACCTGCGGCCCGGCCATGCACATGCGCGCGCAGGGCAAAATTCCCACGTGGCTGCGCGGCTTTCCGGCGTATCTGCGCGAGGCCGGTTACTTTACTTCGAACAACGCGAAGACCGATTACAACTCGCCCATCGACATGAAGGATGCGTGGAACCAGTCCGGCAAAATCGGCCACTGGCGCAATCGGCCCGATCCCAAGCAACCTTTCTTCGCTGTGTTCAATCACGAGGTCACCCACGAGAGCTGTCTCTTTCCGGAGAAAGAACTGCCGCTCGATTTCCCGCCGATGGACCCGGCGAAAGTCCGCATCCCGCCCTACCAGCCGGACACGCCGGAGATCCGCGCGGATTGGGCGCGCTACTACAATCACATGACGCTGATGGACGAGCAAATCGCGGCGAAGCTGCGTGATCTTGCCGCCGATGGCCTCGCGGAAGACACCATCATCTTTTACTACGGCGACAACGGCGGCGTCCTGCCGCGCAGCAAGCGCGTGCTGCAGGAGAGCGGCACGCACGTTCCACTCATCGTCTATTTTCCCCCGAAGTGGCGTCACCTCGCCCCAGCGGCACCCGGCTCGCGCATCCAGGATCCCGTGAGCTTCGTCGATTTCTCCGCCACGGTGCTTTCGCTGGCGGGCGTGAAGATCCCCGATTACATGCAGGGACACGCCTTCCTCGGCAACGCCAAGGCGCCGGCCAATGAATTCGTCCACATCACGCGCGATCGCATGGACGAGCGCTATGACATGATGCGCTGCATCTCGGACGGCCGCCTCATCTATGTCCACAATTACCGTCCCGACCTGCCCTACGTGCAGCCGCTGGAATATCAATTCAAGGCGCGCGGCTATCAATCGTGGGCTCGTGCCGCCGCCGAGGGCAAACTGACCAAGGCCACCGCGCAATTCTGGGGCGAGAAAACGACGGAGGAACTCTACGAGATGAGCACCGATCCAGACAGCGTGCACAATCTGGCCGACGACCCGAAATATCGCGACGCGCTGGAACGGCTGCGCGCGGAGTTGAAGCATCGCGTCATCGCCAACCAGGACAACGGATTCCTGCCGGAAGGTTCCGCGCTGGAAGGTTACGAGGCCTCGCACCAAGCCGGTGCGTGGGATGTGGAGAAGGTCTTCACCATCGCCACGAAGGCCTCCGAGCGCGATCCCGCAAACTTGCCAGCGCTCATCGCCTCGCTGGAAGACCACAGCGAACCCGTGCGCTGGTGGGCCGCACAAGGCTGCACCATGCTCCGGGAAAAGGCCGCCAATGCCGCACCGGCATTGCGCAAACACCTCACGGACGAATCTGGCGCCGTACAGGTCGCGTCGGCCGAGGCACTGGCTCGCATGGGTTTCGTCGCCGAGGCGTTGCCCGTTTTGGAAAAGTGTCTGCAGGACGTGAGCGCTCCGCAGTTCGGCCTTCAGGCCGGGAACGTTTTCGATCGGCTCGGCGAAGCCGCGCGGCCATCCCTGCCCGTTATGAAGCAGATGCTCGCGCAGGTGGGGGGCGGTGAGGCTGAAAAGAGCTACCCCGCTTACATCGGCCGCATCCTCACTCATGCAGTCGACGTGCTCGAAGGCCGGACCGTTCCCTTGGTCTATCCGGCGATTTCCAGCCTGCCGGAACGCTGAGCCGCAGGAGACTCACGGCGTGGCGCTTATCGCCACGATACACTGTAGTTGTCGGTCCGTTTCTCTGTAGGAGAGCGTCTTCGCTATTCGGAGCGAATAAATGGCCCCATATTCCCATCCAAAGAAACGAACGCGGCGATAGTTGAATAGGTCAACAGTTGAACTCTGACATTATATTCCCGCTCACCCAATGAATTTGCCACCCCGAGACTGCGCCGCCGAGCTGCTCGAAGTCGTGCCCATGATGATGCGCGTCATTCGCGCCAAGGTGCGCGCCAATAGCAGCCCCGAGCTTTCCGTGCCGCAGTTCCGGGCACTGGCCTTTCTCGGCCGCAATGAGGGGGCGATGCTGGGAGATGTCGCCAGCTTCCTCGTCCTTACCCTTTCCGCAGCCTCGAAGTTGGTCGATGGGCTGGTCACGACTGGCCTCGTCGCCCGGGAGAGTGACCCGCTGGACCGGCGCAAGATCGTCTTGAAACTCACGCCTGCCGGCGAAAGGAAGTTCGCCGCCGTGCGCGAAGCGACGGCTGATTTTCTCACCGAGCGTGTTGCCGAAGTCTCGGTGGAAGACCGCGCCTGCATCGCTGAAGCCATGCGCACTTTGCGCGGCATTTTCTCCGACGTGCCACCTGAAATCGGAGGCCGCGTGACCAAGCCGGAACCCTCCGGCGTCGACAACTGATCCCTTTTTCACCCTCGCCCTTCTCATGGCCAACTCCATCGAAATCGTAGAGCCCAAGCCCACCCGGCCCCGGCTCGATCCTCAAGAACCTCAGCCGAAGAAAAGCAAGTGGCTGCTGTGGGTTATCCTCTTCGCCCTCGTTTTGGGCGGAATCTTTGCCTACACGCATCGCCCCGGGGCCACTTCCGGCGCGGCGGCCGGCAAGGCCGGCGGACGCGGGGCTGGCGGGCCTGTCCCAGTCGTGCCCGGCACCGTGCAGCAAAAGGACGTACCCATTTACCTCGAAGGAATCGGCACGATCCAGGCGCTGAATACCGTCACCGTGCGCGCGCGGGTGGATGGGCAGATCGAGAAAATCGCGTTTGAAGAAGGCCAGGATGTGAAAGCCGGCGACGTGCTGGCCATCATCGATCAGGCTCCCTACAAGGCTGCGGTCGAGCAGGCGCAGGCGAAACAAAACCAGGACCAAGCCCAACTTTCGAACGCCAAACTGGACCTCAATCGTTATACCGACCTCGTCGCCAAGAAGGTCATCTCTTCCCAGCAGTTCGATACCCAGAAGGCGCTCGTCGCTCAGTTCGAAGCTACCGTGCGCAACGACGCCGCCGCGGTGGAAAGTGCCAAGGTGAATCTGAATTACACGACGATCGTTTCCCCCATCGATGGTCGCACCGGCATCCGCCTCGTCGACCAGGGCAATATCGTCCACGCCTCCGATACCACGGGCGTGGTCGTTATCACCCAACTGCACCCCATCTCGCTGATCTTCACGCTTCCGGAGCAATCGTTGAACGACATCCACAAGGAAATGGCGGGCGGGCGGGAGCTGGCGGTGCTGGCCATGGGGCGCAACAACAAAACGAAACTGGATACCGGCAAGCTTTCGGTAATCGACAACCAGATCGACACCACCACGGGGACAATCAAGCTCAAGGCCACCTTCGATAACAACGACCTGCAGCTCTGGCCCGGGCAGTTCATCAATGCGCACCTTCATCTCACCACTCATAAGGACGGGCTCGTGGTACCGGCGTCCGTCATTCAGCACGGGCCGAATGGTGAATACGCCTTTGTCATCCAGGAAGACGAGACCGTGCAACTTCGCCCGGTGAAAGTCACCCGCAAGGACAACGGGGAAATGGCGCAGACCGAAGATGGCGAAGCCTTGATCGAGGACGGTCTGGCCATGGGTGAGAAGGTCGTCGTCGATGGCCAGTATAAATTGCAGCCCGGCTCGAAGGTCATTCTGGGGACTCCGTCGGGACCGGGTGCGGGGCATGGCACCGGACACAATGCCGCCGGCAAGCAAAGTGGCACTGACGCGCAATCTGCGCCGGGCGCGGCAGCCACCCCAGGCGGGCACCGCAAGAATACTGCGCCGAAATAGTCGGCGCATCCGCGCCCTGCTACGATGAACATTTCTGAGCCTTTCATTCGGCGGCCGATCGCCACCACCCTGCTTATGGTCGGCGTGGTCATCATGGGCGCGCTGGGCTATTTCCTCCTGCCCATCTCCGCCCTGCCTCCAGTCGATTTCCCGACGATCCAGGTCACCGCGCAATACCCCGGCGCCAGTCCAGACGTGATGGCTTCGTCCGTGACCACTCCGCTGGAGCGGCAGTTCGGTCAGATCAGCGGTCTGGCCAGCATGACGTCGATCAGTTCCTTCGGGAACACCGCGATCACGCTGCAGTTCGTGCTCGATCGCGACATCGACGGCGCAGCGCAGGATGTGCAGGCGGCGATCAATGCCGCGAGCGGCGTGCTGCCCAAGACCATTCCGAATCCGCCGACATACAGCAAGGTGAACCCGGCGGACACCGCGATCATCACGCTGGTCCTCACCTCGGATACGCTGCCGCTGGAAAAGGTGAACGACCTTGCCGACACGGTGCTGGCGCAGAAACTCAGCCAGGTTACCGGCGTCGGCCTTGTCACCATCGAGGGCAATCAAAAGCCCGCCGTGCGCGTGCGCGTGAATCCGGCGGCCATCGCCTCGCTCGGCACGAGCCTCGAGGAGATCCGCGCCGCGCTCACCAACAATAATACCAACCAGCCGAAGGGAAACTTCGACGGTCCACGCCAATCCTTCGCCATCGGCGCGAATGACCAGATCTTCACCGCCAAGGAATACGGCGAGGTCGTGGTGGCCTACAAAAACGGCGCACCCGTCCGGTTGAAAGACATCGGCCAGATCGTCGAGAGCGTGGAAAACGTGCGCCTCGCCGGTTGGGTAAACAACAAGCCCGCCGTCATTCTCGACATCCAGCGCCAACCAGGCGCGAACATCATCGAGACGGCCGACCGGATCAAGGCGCTCCTGCCCAAATTGCGCGCTTCCCTGCCACCTTCGGTGAAGGTCGAGATCCTCACTGACCGAACCGATACCATTCGCGCCTCCGTGGATGACGTGAAGTTCACTCTCGTCCTCACCGTCGTTCTCGTTGTCGCAGTCATCTTCGTTTTCCTGCGCAAATTCTGGGCAACCGTCATTCCCAGTATCGCCCTGCCGCTGGCCATCGCGGCCACCTTCGGCGTCATGAAGCTCATCGGCTTCAGCCTCGATAACCTTTCCCTCATGGCGCTGACCATTTCCACCGGCTTCGTGGTGGATGATGCCATCGTGATGATCGAAAATATCGTGCGTTACATCGAGATGGGTGAGAAGCCGATGGACGCCGCGCTCAAGGGCGCGAAGCAGATCGGCTTCACCGTCATTTCGCTCAGCGTCTCGCTCATTGCGGTCTTCATCCCGCTGCTGTTCATGACGGGCATCGTCGGGCGCTTGTTCCGCGAATTCGCCATCACCCTGAGCGTCGCCGTGGTCGCCTCGGCCCTCGTGTCGCTCACGCTCACGCCCATGATGTGCGCCCGCCTGCTCAAGCCGGAAAACCATGCAGAGCATGGCCGCTTCTACCGCGTAACCGAAAACATATTTGAATGGATGCTCGGCGTCTACGAGACGGGCTTGAAATGGGTCATGCGCCATCAGTTCTTCACGCTCATGGTCGCCGTGGCCACCCTCGTGGCTACCATCTTTCTTTACATCATCGTTCCCAAGGGCCTCCTCCCGCAGCAGGACACCGGCATCATCCTGGGCGTCACCGATTCCGCGCAGTCCATTTCCTTCAAGGCGATGGTCAGTCGTCAGCGCGAGATCTCCGCCATCGTGCAAAAGGACCCCGACGTGCAGAGCGTCAGCTCCTTTGTGGGCGCGGGCGCAGTGAACGCCACGGTGAATTCCGGGCGGATGAACATTCAGCTCAAGCCGCGCGAAAAGCGCCACGCCAGCGCGAGCGAAATCATCGACCGCCTGCGCGAGGCGACCAAGGGCGTCGAAGGCATCTCCCTCTACATGCAAGCCGTGCAGGATGTGCAGATCGACAGCCGCCTGAGCCGCACTCAATTTCAATACACTCTCGAGGACGCCGATGAGGCTGAGTTGGCCGAGTGGGCGCCCAAGCTGCTGGCCAAATTCCGCACGCTGCCGGAGCTCTCCGATGCCGCGAGTGACCAGCAATCGGAAGGCTTGCAGATCAGCGTGGATATCGACCGCGAACAAGCCTCGCGCTACAACGTCCTCACCCAGGCGATCGACGACACGCTCTACGA
>JBGGMZ010000348.1:0-22349 GCA_041287745.1 Chthoniobacter sp.
AAAAGAAGATTCCGAATCCGGCGGGATGGCGTGTTGAATCAGGAAAGCAAGAACGCAGGAAAAGAAGACGAACCCTTCCTGCTTTCCTGCTTTCCTAATTCGCCTTGTTTATCCGGAAGATACTTTTGGCAGGTGCTCTAAGCGCGCACACTCCGCCGTCTTTTCGCGGCGAGGCTGAAGCCGACCGTGGCGGAGATACCGAGAAGGCCGGCGCTGGCGCAGGAGACAAGCCAGGCAGTCGCGGAGCGTGGCGGGACCACCATCTGCGGGGATACCTCGCCCGGGAGGAGGAAGACCCAGCGCGGCTTTGCCTCGGGGCTGCCGCCGCGCACGTCGCCGCCAGCTTGGATGCTTCCACTTTGCGAGGGAGACGAGGTCCACAGGATAACGCTCTGGTTCGAATCGGCCGGCATCTCGAAAGCAATCTTTTGCGCGCCGCAGTTCCATGACCAGACGGCGGTGAGAAGCTGGTGCGCTTCGGCGCCGGTGGTGGGATCGAGAGGGATCGGCGCGGTGGGATCGAATTGCCGGCGATCCTCGAACCGCAGCGGAGCGAGTGTCGCGAGTTCGGTGGTGCTACCACCATCGCCGGTGCGCACGCGCAGCACTTGGGTGAGCACGGCCTGCGCCTCGGCCTTGTCGGTGAACATGGGGTTGCCTCCGTAATCAGCGGTCAGTTCCACGTCCACGCGGCCCGCGTGCGGGCTCACTTTCACGAGGATGAAATCGGTGGCGTGCGCCCACCCGGAGGTGGGAAGCAGCGCGGCGGCGAGTAGGGGGAAAAGGAAGCCGGGACGGAGCGTCGCGGTCATCGCAGATTCCACCGCAACACTCGCCCGTACTGATTCCACTCCGTCTCGAGGATATTGCCTTGGGCATCGAAGGTGATGCCATGCGGCGAGGTGACAATGCCGGACTGCCAGTCCTTCGGCTCGACCTTGGGCGTATTCGTCTGGCCCGGCGTGTCGTTGATGCCGAGTTCGCCGACGAGCTCGTTTTCCTTGTTCCAGATGGAGACGCGACCGGCGATTTCCGCAATGCAGACGAGATCGCCGTGGAAGGACGCGGAGCTCGGGCGGCGCAGGCCTTTATCGGCGACGACGCCGAGGATCTTGCCATCGAGATCGAGGTGCAGGATGCGATTGTTGCCACGGTCGCAGGCGAGGATGCGCACGGGCGAGAAGCGCGGATCGATGAAGATCTTGTGCGTGTTCTTGAAGTTGTAGGGTTCGCCTGGGCCACCGAAGACCTTTTGGAAATGGCCAACCTTGTCGAACTGGAAGATCCAGCTCTTGCCGTAGCCGTCGACGACGTAGATGTCGCCATTAGGCGCGACGTCGCAGCTGGTGAGCTTCAGTCCCGCGGCAGATTGCTCCTCGGGAAAGGCGCTCTTCGGGATTTCCATGACGATCGTGCCGTCGAGCTTGGCCTTGATCACACGCTGCTCGCCGAGGACGGCGGCGTAGATGAACTCACCTTCCTCATTCTTGTGGATGACGAAACCATGCAGCGACGGCGGCAGAGGCAGCGCTTTGATGAACTTGCCATCCGGCCCGTAGACCTGGATGCCAGCGTCTTTTTCCTGCACGCTTACGTAGACATTCCCGGTGGAGTCCACGCCGATTTCGCCGTGGCTATTGCCGATCGTTTGTTTGCCGGGTGGCGGCGTGAGCCAGTCCGGGACGAGGGCGTATTGGAGCTGCGCGAGAGAGGTGTGTGCGCCAGCCAGAAGGCAGACCAGTAAGAACCAAGCGGATTTCATGCGGGCGTGGGATAAACGGTATGAGGGGCAGGAAGTCAACTCCGTTAAGTCCGGTCCACATGCGCGAAAAACGACTACCACAAATGGCGATGGCGCCGCGGGCTACATCGGGCCGGGCACGCAAGTTTGCAGGCCGCGGCTTCCACCATTTTGCAATGGCTTCCGCGAGTGCCACTTTTGAGCGGGCGACAGTTCGGGGCCCGCTTTGCACAGTGAGGAGCCGGAACGCCTCGCCCGGTAGAATGGGAGGCGGACCGGACGTTTCGAAGCCGCAAAATATTTTGCGGAGGGTTACTGCGCGAGCAGTCTCGCAACCCCTCCGTCGAGGTCGCCGCGCGCGTCGGTGGTGACGACGAGCCCCTTCTTGTCGACCAGCCACATGGCGGGAATGCTGCGGACGCCGAAGCGGGTGCTGATTTCATTGCCCCAGCCCTTGCCATCGAAATACTGCGGCCACGTCATGCTCCTCTGCTTGGTGACGCTGCGCATGGTCTCCTTGTCCTTGTCGAGGGAGATGCCGACGATTTCGAAGCCCTTGTTGCGATACTTTTCGTAGGTAGCGACAACGTTGGGGACCTCCTTCATGCATGGGCCACACCACGTGGCCCAGAAGTCGACCAGCACCACCTTGCCGCGGAGCTTCTCGATGTCGAATGGAGCACCGTCCGCGGTCATGAATTTCAAGCCGATGGGTTTGCCCACGTAGGCGCTGTTGGCCTCGGCGGGAGCGGGGCCGCCTTCGGCGTTTTTCGCGAGCGCAGCTTGTTGTTGCTGCAGGAGTTGTTTTTGCTGTTGCAGGCGCGCATTGGCGGCGGCCTGCGCGGCGAGTTGCTGGTCGCGGAGAGCCTGCTCTTTCTGTTGCTCGATCCGAGCGGCATAGGCAGCCGCAGCTTGCGACGAAGCGATCGTTGCCGGGTCGCGCAAAAGTTTCATCAAGGCCGGAGAAGCGTGCAGCGCTTCGAGGGACTGCAGCTCTTCTGCCGTGAAGGGTTGGAGCAATTTCCGGCGGGCGGTGTCATTGATGATGTACTGTTGGTCCTCCCCGTTGCGGAGCAACATGGAGATCTCCTTGAAGCTGGTGGGATCGACCGCCTGCACCGCCGCCAGCGAGGCGAAGAAGAGGGCGCAAAGGAGGAGGGCTTTCCGGTTCATGCGGAGGTATCGAGCAGGATTGCTGCCAATGGATGGCAGGGAGCAGGCGGCGTGATGAACACAGAGTGACAACCAGCGACCTGAGTGGAGCGTGATCGACATCTCTGGGGGAAGCTCCATTCCGCATCGGGCCAACGTTTTCCATTCGTCTTCGAAAATTCAGTCACGACATCGTTGAATGTACCCAGCTTCCTGATACCCTCCGGCGCCCATGCCAAAGCCGCGGAGGACCAAGCAACCTGATTTCCTGCAGTTTCGCCCGTATCATGCGTTCACCGCGCATGCGGAACGGCCGGCGAAGGCTGGCGGCATGGCGAAGTGGTGGCTGCTGCTCTTGGCCGCGGCGGTGATGCTGGTCATGGCGGCGGTCTGGCTCAGCCAGGGCAGGTAGGCGGCGGAAAGTGCTGCGCGTTCGGGATTGGACGCACGCGGCAAGCGCGTTCATCTTCGTTCCTCCGATACGGAGACGATCCATTGAGCACATCACCTTCTTCCACTTCATCTTTCGAGCCTCGCATGGCCCCGCTCGCTGCACTGGATGAGCTGATTTCCGAAGTGGCTCACCTGCACGAGTCGATCGTGCGGGAACTGCTGGATCGGCGGGCGCGCCTCCGCCGCGAACTCGCCAGCGTGGACGCCGAACTGGCGGAGCTGGAGCTGGCACCGACAACGAGACCGGCGAAGAAAGCACCGTCGAAACCTCAGGTGCGCGACGCGAGAAAGCTGACGTTGCCGGAATTGACTGCGGAATTGGAAGCCGCGTCGGAGCAGACGCTGAACATCCGCAAGGCGAACCTCGATGTGAAACATACCAAAGCGCTCGCCAAGGCGAATCCGCAGACCTTGGAGCTTGGCGGCAAAGGCTCGTGGCCGACGGTAAAGCTGCTGAAGGCGCCGCCACAGGGAATGTTTGCCTTTGATGAAAGGCCCGCCGGTGCTCAAGACAATCTCGGGTAGAGCACCAAGCGCGCGAAGGTTGGACGTCATTCGTCCGCGCAGCGCGAGAAATGCGAATGTCGTTGACCGCGCTTCCCAGCGTTCACTATGTGATCCCGTATGAACCGCCGCACATTGCTGCTGATGTTCGTTCTCTGGCTCGGCGCCGGCGCGTCCTTGGTCTTCGCCGAGGCGAAAGCTTACGAGCTCGTGAAGTATCAAGGGAAAGCCGGTGGCGTGACGATCGCCTTCGATTTCGCCGATGGCTACCCGGAGGCCAGTGAGCTGAAGGTTACTGAGGCAAACAGCAGGAAGCCGGTGCTCTTTCTCCTCGATGGTTTGGGCCCAAATCATTTCGCTCCAGTGAAGAGTGCCGGCGCGATCAAGAGCGTGACGCTGACGCTGGATATGGAGGACCGTGCGCCGGCCAAAGTGGAGGGCAGCTATGAAGCGGGCGGGAAGACGGTCTCCTTCACCCTGTCGAAGAAGAAGTAGCGCTGAAGTCGGGCGCATGGGGCGGACTCGGACAAGGCTGGCCCGTGGTGAGTGCCCCGGGCTTCACTCTTGCCGTGGAGAGAAGGGCGCGCTTTTGTTCAGCCAATGCCCGCCCGTTCCTCCCCATCCCTTTTGAAGCAGAACAATTCGCGACCCCTCGCCGCCATCTTGCTCGCGGCGGTCATCCTCGCCGGCATAGCCGCATGGGTGCAATGGCGGAGGGTCCAAGCTAGGCGTGAAGCGATCGCCCAGAGAGAGAAGGCAACACCGGCTCCTGCCTTGCCTCAGGATGGCGAGGCGGCGCGCGCGCTGGTCAATTACCTCATGCGATTGCGGGCGCAGGTTCGCGATCACGATGCGGCCTTCCAACGGCTGAGTCAGGAGGGCGCGCTGGCCTGGCACATCCGCGATCGCGTGGAGATCGATCGGGACCGGAAAGTGATCGAGGAATTTCTCGCCACCAATGCGCGGCTCACCGACACGCTGCAGCACGCGGAAGGTCTCATTCGCGCCGAGCTGGAAACGGCCAAGGTGTCGCCCACCACGCGGGATGCAGCCCTGGCGCTCTATGCGAAGACGCAAGCGCCGCTGCTCCCGGTGCAATTGCGCATCCGCCATTGCGACGAGGTGATCGGGAAAAACGGCCTCGCCGTGCTGGATCTGCTCGATTTCAACTGGGGTGCGTGGACGCGAAACGAAGCGACGCAGAAGCTGAATTTCGAGAGCACGATCTCCCTGGCCCTGTTTCGGGAATACGTGGGAAAAATCGAGGAGGCGGCCAATGAGCGCAAAGCAGCGCAGGATGATCTGCTCAGACAGCAGCGACGCAACGCCACGGCGGCGATGGGCACGCCGGCGCCGCAATGATTATCGGTGGTAAACCGACGCGACCTTGAAGGGGTTGTAAATCGGCCGGCTATCGCGCGTGGGCGCGTAGACAAATCCGAAGCGATCCTTCTTCTCATTCATGGGCTCGAGCAGCAGGCCCATCTTGGCGCCGCGATCGTTATATTCGATCAGCACGCGAGCGGTGCCGTTGATGCCCCACATCTTGAATCCCGTACCGAAAATTCCGCCATTGGGATACAGCTCCTCGAGGCCAGCCATCGCGTGGAAGCAATTGATCGCGACGCGATCCTTGCGGTAGATCCGGTCATCGGCGCGGTACTTGATCTTTCCCGAGTCGAGCAGGCGCAGACGCTTCACCGCGAGATCGAAAGCGCCCTTGGTGATCTCGTAAGGGCCCCACATGCACACGGCGTTTTTGACATTCACGGCCAATTGGACGGTCTCTTCGAGTTTGAAATCCCGGCCGACGACGACCGGGCATTTGTTCCAGTCCGGAATGAGACGCGCGCCGAAACCTTCGAACACGCAGAGGTCGGGATTTTTGTCAAAGTCGTGCGGCAGCCAGCTAATGGTGAAAGCCTCGAAATTCCAGTTCTTGTATCGCCGCTCTTTCAGGCCCCTCGTCACGCTGGCGCCTTTGCCATGGGCGAAGACGCGGATCACCGTCATGAATGAATGTGAAAGCTCGGGCCTGACGTCTTTGTCTTCGTAGGCATAGGGAATGATGAAATAGCGGTCGTTCGTGAGCTTGCGGTCGGCCAACCGCGCAGCCACCTTGACCCGGATGTGGTCCACGATCTGGTCGAAGAGCGGCTCATCGTAATGAGAGTAATCGACGCTGCGCTTTTCCTCGGCGGCGCGGGCCGGAAAGGAGGAATGAAGCAACAAAACGCACGCAATGAGGATGGTCGCGAGGGAACGGGATGATTGCAGAGGGTGGTTCATAGAGAATGAAGCGTGGATGAAGAAACTGGTCAGGAGAAATGACGTAACACCAATCGTCTCGGAAAAGCGCTGGAAAGCATGCCAAAACCGCAAGACCACGCGAGCCAAAAGAGGACCCAATGGAATCTACTCCGAGGAATCCGAATAGCGCACGGACGCCCAGACGAGAATGGCCACCACCCCTACCGCGAGCGGCGCCGGAAAAAGAAACCACATGTCGGGCAAGCGATGATCGGGCCGCAAATCGGTCACGAGACTCCAGGTCAAAAATCCACCGAGCAATACGGAAGGCGCGGCCATGAAGAGCGCCGACCAATGTCCCCGCGTGGCCGGCCAGAAGCTCAGCAACCCGAGGATCACGAAGAGAAAGACACCGCCGAAAATCCAAACGAGGGCAGCTTCGGTATTTTCGGCGCGAAACAACATAGGGTCAGCAATGAAGAGCTTAAATCGCACCGCCTAGGTCTTAAGTCCAACCGCGCGCATCAGGTTAAATCCATCCTCAAAGGCGTTGGCGTAATGTTACATTCTGGAATCGCTACGTGCTATCGCGCAGTGGGGAGGTTGGCGGCGCCGATCGCAGTTCTTTCCAGTGCGCTCTCCTTTACGGCCCCGGCGTGCCGCCGTAACGTTGTACCTGTGATGAAACAGCGTCTTCTCAATCGCTGCAAAAATTGTGGGCACACGTGGTTTCCGCGAGGTTTCGACATCTCACGCAAATGCCCGAGCTGCGGCGGCGTTGATGTCGATTTCACCGGCCGCTTTTATCTCGCGATTCTGGTCGGCTTCGCGGTGAGCGCGGGAATTTTCTGGGCGACCGATCGTCCTCATAAGATGGCCAAAACGGCGACGCCTGCAGCGGCCACTCCCCAAAGTCACATGAGGCCGCGGGCCGGAACGACCGAGCCGTTCGTGCCGCCGCTCATCACCACCGAAGCCCAAGGGCGCACGGAAGCGGTGCGGCTTTACCCCGACCTGGGCGTGGCAGACACGCCGCTGAATCGCGAATTCGTGCTGCGATATCGCAGCTATCAGCGGCTGCAGCCGGATTTCTTTCAAGATCCCGCCTGGCCGGTGATCCTGGTGAAAGAATGCGCAGCGGCACTCGGCGCGCGCGGCCCGGTGCAATAGCACTCCGGTGCGTTGCGCGTATCCAACCGGGAAGCCGGACAGCGCGATTCAGTGAGGTGAAATCCCCTTCCTCCCGCGCCATCAAAAAAGCTTTCGCTCCCGTGGAAACGCAGCAAGCGCGGTTGCGATACTTCACCGATGAAAAGCCGGGCATCCAGCGGCAGCGCCGTGGGAAAAGCTTTGTCTATGTGCAACCCGATGGGAAACGCTTGAAGGACGAGGAAACGCTGAAGCGCATCAAGCATCTCGTCATTCCGCCTGCGTGGGAGGATGTGTGGATATGCCCGGTCGAGAATGGACACATCCAGGCGACAGGCCGCGATGCGCGTGGACGGAAACAATATCGCTACCACCAGCGCTGGCGGGAGCAGCGCGACGAAAACAAGTTTTCCCGCATCCTCGGTTTCGCGCGGGTGCTGCCGCGGATTCGCCGCCGGGTGAGGCGCGATCTCAAGCGCCGGGGAATGCCACGCGAAAAAGTACTGGCCACCATCGTGCGGCTGCTCGAGGGGACGCTCATCCGGGTGGGCAACGAAGAGTATGCGCGCGACAACCATTCCTACGGACTCACGACGATGAAGAACAGTCACGTAGCCGTGCGGGGAGCCAAGATGCGCTTCGCTTTCCGCGGCAAGAGCGGGAAGCGGCATGAGATCAGCCTTTACGACCGGCAGCTCGCGCGCATCGTGAAACGCTGCCAGGAGATGCCGGACCAGGATTTGTTTGTCTACGAAGACGAGAGCGGCGAAGTCCGCCACGTGGGCTCACAGGATGTGAACGAATATCTGCGCGCGATTGCCGGCGAGGAATACACGGCGAAGGATTTTCGCACCTGGGCGGGCACCGTGCTCGCCGCCGTCGCTTTGCGGGAGTTCAAAGCCGTGACTCATCAGCAACAAATCAAAAAGAATGTCCTCCGCGCCACGGAAGCCGTCGCACAGTTGCTCGGCAATACACCGACCGTCTGCCGGAAATGTTACGTCCACCCGGAGATCTTCGAGTCGTATCTGGCCGGCGATACCATCTCGACGATTGAGCAACGTGCGGAGGGAAAGATCGACCGCGGCCTTTCTCGATTGCGCGCAGAAGAAGCGGCCGTGCTCGTACTCTTGCAGCGTCGGCTGCGGAAGAGCGGGCGCAAGGCCCGGAAATAATCCGGCATGTCGGCAATAAATTGATGGCTCGACCTCCGGCGCGGAGACTTCAGAATCTGATCCACCCTACTTATGAAGCGCCTGATTCTTATCGCAGCGGTTTGTTTCTCCCTTCCTCTCTTTTCTGCGGTAGCCGACGGCGTCGATACGCCGGAGACTCGCCGCGCGGAGGCAGAGCGCTACCTGGCAGCGAGCGCGCCCAAGACCATGTTTGAAGACATGGCCCGGAAGATGTCGGCCAATATGCCTCCGGATCAGCGCGCGCCATTCGTGGAGATGTTCGTCTCCAAGGTCGACATGGACGCGCTGACGAAGGCGATGGTCGATTCCATGGTCAAGCACTTCAGCACGGAGGAACTCAAGGCGCTGGCGGATTTCTATGGGTCGCCAGTGGGCAAATCGGCCATGAGCAAATTCGGCGATTACATGGCCGAGCTCATGCCGACTCTCCAAAAGGAAATGGCCAAGGCGGCACAGCGGATGAAGGAACCCGCGCCCGGGAATTAAAGCCCGTTCACGGCGAAAGCCGGGGAAAACAAGCTGCTCGCCTGACTTACCAGCAGGCAAGCCGGGCATGCGGCGGAATGCCTAACATTCTTTCGTTTTGGCGGTCATCTGATAAAGGCAATCTTCCCCCCGATGAACCGCTTCCATCCAAAAGCCCGAGGTCTCCGCCGGCGTGAGTGGTTGCGGATCGGTGGATTGAGCGCGCTTGGGATCACGTTGGGAGGATTGAGCCGTGGCAAGGCCGCGCCACCCTCGGGAGCGAGTGCCGCCAGCTTCGGGCGGGCAAAATCCTGCATCCTGCTTTTTCTCTGCGGCGGCCCGCCGCAGCACGAAACCTTCGACCCCAAGCCAGACGCGCCTCTGGAGATCCGCGGCACGTTCCGCTCGATTCCCACGAGTGTGCCGGGACTGAACTTTTGCGAGACCTTGCCGCACACGGCGAAGATCGCGCACCAGCTCGCCATCGTCCGCTCGATGACCACGGACATCAACGCGCACTCCACCAGCGGCGCATTCATGCTCACGGGCTATATGCCGCAGAGCAAGGCGGAGAATGTCCCAGCTGGCCCGCAGGATTGGCCGAGCATGGCCTCCGTGGTGGGCACGCTGAAGCCCAGCACGCGCACGCCGCTTTCCGCCGTGGTGCTGCCGGAGCTGGTGCACAACAACGGCAACATCACGTGGCCCGGGCAGAATGGCGGCTTCATGGGCGCCGCCTGGCATCCCATGGTGATGAAGTGCGACCCGACGCAGCAGCCAATGCACATCGAAGGAATGAGCCTCGCCGATGGCGTGACCAGCGCGCGACTTTCGGAGCGGTTTGATTTGCTGCAGCAATTCGACGCCCATTTCCGCGAGGGCGCGCAGAGTGGCGCCGTGGCGGAGCTCGGACATATGTGGCAGAAGGCCTTCGACGTGCTGCACTCGGATGCGAGCCGCCATGCCTTCGAAATCGAGCAGGAATCGTCCGCGCTGCGCGACAACTATGGCCGGCATAAATTCGGCCAGAGCGTGCTGCTCGCTCGACGGCTGGTGGAAGCAGGGGTGCGGCTCGTACAGGTGAACTGGCCTCGCGAAGCGGGCGATGAGAACATCGGCAGTCCGCTATGGGACACGCATCAAAATAATGCGGGTCGTGTGCGGGATATTTTGGCGCCGCAGTTCGATCGCACTTTCGCCACGCTTATCGCCGATCTGCAATCGCGTGGCTTGCTCGACGAAACGCTGGTGGTGGTGATGGGCGAGTTCGGCCGCTCACCCAGGATCAATGCCGCCGGTGGCCGCGACCACTGGGGCTCGTGCTTCTCCGTCGCTCTCGCCGGTGCAGGCGTGGGAGGCGGGCAAATCGTGGGTGCCAGCGACCGGCTTGGAGCTTATCCTGCGACGCGTCCGGTGTGCCCGCCGGATCTTGCAGCGACGATCTTTCACCTGCTCGGCATCGACCCGCGTGCGGAGTTCATCGATCCCGTCGGCCGTCCCCGCCTGGTGACCGACAGCGGCCAGCCCTTGCATGAGCTGATCGGGGCTTAGCAACTTGGAAACAACTGGCTCGCCTCCGCCATGCTCGTTACCGCGATGTTACGAGCGGCACCGCCTCGACGCTTGCTTTCAGGCGATTCTCTCGACATGAGCCTGCCTCCCACGGACACTCCCCGCGCATGATCAGCCCTCTCCCGATCGTCCGCTCGGCGCTGCAGCACGTGAGCAGCATCGTCTGGCTGCTCATTCATACCGTGCAGGAGATGGGCGATCACGTGATGCGCGGGCGTTTTCCTTTTCGGCTCTCCATCTTGTTTGAGCAGACGGATCGCAGCGGAGTCGGCTCCATCCCGCTGGTGGCGCTGGTTTCGTTTTTCATCGGGCTCACCATGGCGCTGCTCACGGGCTACCAGCTCCGGCCATATGGACAGGAGAGCCTCGTGCCATCCCTCGTGGCGATCGGCTTCACGCGGGAGCTCGGGCCGCTCATGACGGGCATCATGGTCGCGGCGCGCGTGGGCGCGGCCTATACCGCCGAGCTCGGCACCATGACCGTCACCGAGGAAGTCGAGGCCATCGAAGCGATGGGACTCGGCCCGCTGCGGCTGCTCGTGAGCCCACGAGTGCTCGCGGTCTTTCTGCTCATGCCGTGCCTGGTCGTGATCTCGAATGGCATGGCCATGCTCGGCGGCGCCATCATCGCCCGCTGGGCTTTTGACATTCCCACGCAGCTCTTCCTGACCAATTCGCTGGAGAGCCTGCTCATCCGCGACATCGTGGCCGGTGTGCTGAAGAGCTTTCTTTTCGGACTGATCATCGGCCTCGTGGCCTGCTACAAGGGCCTCACCGTGCGCGGCGGAGCGGCCGGCGTGGGCACCGCCACCACTTCGAGCGTGGTCACCGCGATCACCACGGTCATTGGTTTCGATACGCTCTTTAACATCGTGCTCGTCGCCCTCTTCGACAAATGACGGCGAACGACAAGGCACCGGTGACCGAGCTGAAGAGCGTGCACCTCGCCTTCGACGACAAGGAAATCCTGCGCGGCGTGGACCTCTCGCTCGCGCCGCGTGAGCGGCTCGTCGTGCTCGGCCAGTCCGGCAGCGGCAAGAGCACGCTGCTGCGGCTCGTCCTCGGCATTCTCAAGCCCAGTCACGGTTCCGTGCAGTTCAAGGGCATGGAAGTCACGCGCATGGGGCGCCGCCGGCTGAACCGTATGCGCCAGCGAATGGGCATGGTCTATCAATACAGCGCACTCATCAGCTCGCTGAACGTGCGCGACAATCTTGCCTTGCCGCTGGAAGAGCTCACCACGAACTCGCGCAGCGAGATCGATGAGATGGTCATGCAAAAGCTCGAGCTCGTAGGCATGGCCGATGCGCGCGACAAGATGCCGAATGAACTCAGCGGCGGCATGCGCAAGCGCGTCGGCCTCGCCCGGGGCATCATCATGGACCCCGAACTCATCCTTTACGATGAGCCGAGCGCCGGCCTCGATCCCGTGACCAGCACGCTCATCGATGAACTCATCATCAGCCTGAGCGAGAAGATCGGAGCTACCTCCATCATCGTGACGCACGAAATGGAGAGCGCCTTCCGTACAGCGACGCGCATGGCCATGCTCTACAAGGGCAGGATTATTGCTGACGATACGCCCGAAGCCTTCAAGAAAAGCTCCGATCCGGTAGTCGCCCAGTTTATTTCCGGCGACACGAAGGGGCCCCTGATGGAAGGTCTGCCCCAGGAAAAAGCATGAACATTGTCCGCAACGAAATCCGCACCGGCCTGCTCGTCGTGGTCACGCTCGCCGCGCTGGTCGGCGTGCTCATTTACCTGGGTGCGCCGGGCGTGTTCATCCCGCAAAAGAAATTCCGCATCTATTTCGAAAATGCCGCGGGCATCAAACCGGGCGCGCAGGTGCTGCTCGCCGGCCGCAAGATCGGGCAGGTGCGCCAGCTCTTCTCGCCGGTCCTGGAGAAAGAGCGCCCTGAGCCGAAGCTGGAGACGCTCATCGAGGTGGAGGTGAATGCCTCGGCCAAGATCTTCAACAAGGTGCGAGTACAGATCACCCAGCCGACGTTGCTCGGCGAATCGGTCATCGATTTCTCCAGTGGCGATGAATCCAGCGGACAGGCCTCGGATGGCAAACATTTCGTCGGCGAGCGCGCTGCCGGCCTCTCCGACCTCGCGCCGACCGTGATGGAACGGCTGGACCCGGTGCTGACCAAGCTGACCGGCACGCTCGAGAGTTTGCAAAAAGCATCCGACAATCTCTCCAAGATCACTGCCGAAGGCTCGGACCTGCCGGAGGCTTTCGCCGAGTTCAAGCAATTCGGCATCAACCTCAACGAGCTCAGTGGCTACGACAGCTCGCTGCGCCATTCGCTGCAAAACATCGAAACGCTCACGAGTGACAACGGGAAGTTGGGCCAGTCACTCAATCACCTTGCCGAGATGACCGGGCCCGACGGCTCGCTCTCGAAGACCTTCAAGAACACCGAGAAATTCACCAACGAGCTCACGGCGAATAACGACGCATCGGCCATCATGCATAACTTCCGCTCGGCCTCGGAAAACTTGAATTCGACGCTCACCCACATCGGGCAGCAGTTCTCGACCATTGGCGGCAATCTCGAGCAGGCCAGCGATACGGTGAAGCATCAGCCGTGGCGGCTCATCTGGCCCACGACGAAGAAGTATCCGGAGACAGCTGCCCCGGCGATCCCAACCAGAGGCGAGACGAAGGCGCCGACTCCCCGCGCCACGCCAGCAGCGAAGAAGAAGACGCGGTCGTGACAAACTAACTGCTCTATCCCTCGTCTTTGCTCTGCGCCGCCAAATAAACCGACCCTCCCGCGGTTACCCCACCAGTCACTCCCCTCCCCTCCCATGCCCCGCCTCCGCCTCCCTATCGCCTGCCTCGCCCTTGCCAGCGCTCTCTTCACCGTCGCTGCTCCCTCCGCGCATGCCGAGGATCTGAAGAGCGTCGCCGCCGCCCTCGATGGCTATCGCTTCGAATTTCCCTGCAAGGACCCTATGCCGGAGAACCCCAAGCCGGGCGCCGATGGCATCTCCGCCCGCGCCACGGATGACCCCGCGACGAATGACAAATTCACCGACGTGAAGAAATTCGGCGGCACCCCGGGCAAGCGCTACAAAGTCACCCTCCGCGTCCGCGGCGTGGTCGAGCCCATGATGTACAAGGACGGCAAGATGGAGGGCGAATACTTCTACATCGGCGGCGAGCCTAACAACGCCACCTATAACATCTACCAGCTTACCGTCTCGGCTCCCGAGTCCCACTACTTCTTCAACCGCCAGGACAAGGTCGGCCACAAGATCTTTACCATCGACTACACCACCACCATCGAGATCGAAGGCGGCGCTACGCTCACCCTCCACGGCGACGGCCAGAACGGCCGCATGATCACGAACTTCGCCAAGCTCGTCGTCCCCGAAATCCCGCCCGCGCCGCGGCCCTACAACGGCCAATTCATCCAGCTCAACGTCACCGACGTCGCCGAGGTGAAGTAAGCGCCTGTGCCTGCTGGAGCCGCCTCCCTTGGAGGGCGCTGCTCCGTCAGTGCCATGCCTATGCTTCGCGCTCCTGAGGAAGTGACAGAGCACTTCCCTCCAGCGCGATCTTTTGCAACCCTCCCGGCGTCTCATTTCCCGAAAATGAATCTCCTCAAGCAAACGCTCCTGCTGTTCTGCCTGGCGCTCTGTCTCTCCCCGGCTCCGGCGCGCTGTGCCTCCCCGGCGGACCCCGAAGTGAAGAAGACCGTCGAGACCTTCTATCAGCAATACTATCGCGATTTTATCCACCATAAGCCCAAGGGCGATTGGGACTCGAAACTCATCCAGTGGGTGAAGGACAGTCCTTACACCTCTGCTAGCTTCAAGAAGGGCCTGGCCAAAGCCATGCGCGACGCCAAGAAGGCTGATCCCGAAATCGGCCTCGATGCCGACCCCATCCTCGCCGGCCAGGACTACCCGGAAAAAGGCTACCGCGCCAAGACCATCAAGATCACCGGCGACCACGCCGCCGTCACCATGGAAGGCATCGACTCCCAGGACTTCCACATCCCCCTCACCCTCGTGCACGCCAATGGCCAGTGGCTCATCGAGCGCATCCGGAACATCCCGTAACACGCGCTCGCGCATAGCGACCAGTGGACGGTTTCGAAAAGCGGGTGAATGGGCTGTAGCTCGGCTGTGTTGAGCGGGGATCACGCCATGTTTTTCATCAAGGATAAGGTTTCGTTTGTCGACAGCATGAGAAAGCTCGTTATCGCGGGCTTTATCTTTGGTGCGTTGTTTTGGATTCCGGCGGCTGCATTTTACTCCGGATCGGCGATCGCGGTGGGAAGAATCATCGAGGTGGTCCCAGAGGGCACGGAGGACGGCACGGCCTACTACCCCAAGGTCGCCTTCGAAGCGGCCGGCGCTCACGTCGAAACCGTCACGGGCTCGATCGGGAGGGAAGAATCCGCGTATCATGTTGGGCAGGCGATGCGAGTGCGGTATCGGCCGGAGCGTCCCAGCAAAGCGCGGGGCGACGACTTCTTTTCCCTTTGGGGCCTTCCCGTTTTAATTCAGGGGGGCTGCCTCGCTCAGATCGTCCTGTGGTCACTCGTCCTCCGTTTCCTGCGCAAGCGTTCCGCCTCAATGCCGCTATCCTCTGCAGCATGAAGCGGCCACCGGCGCGCAGCGCCACCAAAGGGTGGCAAAGCGGCGGACTATCTACTATCAACCATCCGCTAGCCCTCCCCCCGCCCCCGCCGTACTTTCTCCCCGTCCCTCCTCACCATGAAACTCCACCGCTCCCTCCTCTCCCTTGTCGCCTTCTGCTTCGTCAGCAGCCTCGCCGTCGTCGCCCGCGCCGATGAGCCATTGGTCATCCATCTTTGGGAAAAGGGCGCGCCCGGTTTTGAATCCCGCAAGGATGAGCCCGAAGTCGTCAAGAACGGCTCCGTCACCAACGTCCACAACCCCTCCATCACCGTCTTCCCCGCGCCCGCGGACAAGGCCAATGGCTGCGCCATCATCGTCGTCCCTGGCGGCGGCCACCGCCAGCTCGGCTTCAATGGCGAAGGCGTCGAGCCCGCCAAATACCTCAACGACCTCGGCGTCACCGTCTTCATCCTCAAGCACCGCCTACCTCGCGAACCCAATTCGCCCTACTCCCTCGACATCCATCCCCGGCAGGACATCCAGCGCGCCATGCGCATCGTCCGCAGCCGTGCCGCCGAGTGGAAGCTCGACCCGAAGCGCATCGGCATCATGGGCTTCTCCGCCGGAGGCGAAACGGTCGCCATGCTCGCCTATAGCCCCACTGCTGGCGATCCGAAGGCCGCCGACCCCATCGACCGCGTCGATTGCCACACCGATTTCCAGATCTCCATCTACCCCGGCCCGCTCGGCATCCCCGCCGGCCCCATCGCCGCCGACGCCCCGCCCGCTTTCTTCGTTGTCTCCGCGGATGACACCAGCCACCTCGGTGCCGTCCTCGATCAAGTCGCCAAGTACCAGCAAGCCAAGCGCCCCGTGGAATGCCACCTTTACAACTTCGGCGGCCACGGCTTCGGCATGGGCGCGCGTTCGAAATTCGCCTCCATCCACAACTGGACCCAACGCCTCACCGACTGGCTGGGCGACAGCGGCCTGCTCGCCAAGCCCGGCGAAGCGAAGAAATAGCGGGAGAAGCGTCTGCGCTGTAGCCGGCCTCACTGAGCCGGACCGGGGCCAGGATCGCGATTTCCGACGCGGATCTCAATCTTCAAGGCCGTTGGCCTGCCTCTCCTGAGCAAGAGCCGCCCCCACATTCCAATATGGATTTTCCCCGCGGGACTGGAGAAGATCGCTTCCTCCGAGACAATGTCGCAATCCGTCCCAGGTCCCAGAACGTTGGAACGCTTTGAGCTGCTGAAATTGCGCTATCTTGGGCTCATCGTCCTGGCGGGCATTGTCTGGTTTTTGCCCGGCCCGATCCTTTACTTCGGGGCGCGCCAGATGATGTTGCAGACCGATCTCTGGCTGCCGGACGAGTGGAATGAAGCCCGGGTCGTACGCGCATTTGAGGAAGCCCAGCGCGTGGTGCATGCCGATGCCACCCTGGCCACCAACGCGCAAGGGTTTCACCCGGAGCGCCGCGACCACCTCACCGTCCTCGCTCCCACCAAGCGCGAGGCCATTGCCGGGCGGGATGCCATCGTCACCGCCATGCGCGCCGTCTTTGAAAAGGAACACGCCGGCCTCCTGAACAGCTCCCGGGAAGGGCCGTGGGCCGACCCGGTCCCGAATGCCACCACCGACGCTCTCACGAAAGCCTGCCGCTGGCTGGCCTTCGCGCTGGTCCTGGTCGCGGCAGTCGGGTTGGTCCTCCAGTGGAGGCGCTCGCATCTGCCGGTGCTCGCCCTGGTCGGTATCATCGCCACGCTGCTCACCGGCATCGCCTTCGTTTTCCCTCAGCTCTGGGTGTTCTTTTTCGCGGTCGGGCTGCCCGCGGGTTTTCTCTCGCTCGTCGCTTACCTCACTCTCCGCGTACGGAAGGCGGCCCAGTGGACGGAAGGCGGCGCGCGCATCACGCGGGCCAAGGTCCAGGTCGACCATTCGCACTTCGACAAAACCCGCGCCATCAACAAGGCCGCCGTCGCCTACGAATTCACCGCCGGCGGGAAGACCATTCAAGGCGACCGCATCAGCATCGGCCTCGCCCCAGCCGAGCGGGTGGATGAAACGCTCAAGCGCTACAAGGTCGGCGCGGAAGTGCCCGTCTATTACGATCCGGAGAATCCCCGCGATTGCGTGCTGGAGCGCAAGCCGCCGGTCAGCTTCGGTTGCCTCTGGGGCGGCACGATCGCCGTGATCCTCCTGTATGCCGGTGCGTGGATTTGGATGACGACCGGCTGGTCTCCCGGCCCGTTCCTGGCCCGATCCTTCCCCGCGCTGCACCACCCGGTCGCCGTCGTCTGTGCCGGAGCGTTCGGTCTCTTCTGCGTGGCGGCCGGCATTTGGAATCGCCTGCACCCGAGCACCATCGCCGCCTGGGTGCGCACCTCGGGCACCATCGTCACGAGCGAGACGGAAACCTATGCCGATTCGAGCGCTTCGACGACCCATTCCGGCCGCAAGATGTACAACGCCCTCATCGAGTTTAGCTATCGTGTGGACGGTCAGGAATATCGCGGCACCAAAGGCGCGACCGACCTCGTCAACGTCACCGTCGGGAACGCCCAGTCGAAGGCGGAGGCCGATGTGGCCCGCTACCCCGTCGGGATGGCCGTCGACGTCTACTACGACCCGGCGAACCCCACCCAAGCCTCACTGGAGCCCCGCGAAGAAATCGCCCTCACGGGCAATCGCACGCTCATCGTCGGCGGGGTTCTCATCCTCGTCGCGCTCTACGCGGCGACTCATTGAGACACGCGCTGAATCCCATTGTGTTACCCGACCGTAAACACCATCCTGCCGCCCGTTTCTCCTTCCTATGAACGCGACCGTCCCCCTTCCCGGTTCCTATTACATTGGCGTCCAGGGCGTGCCCGACCTCGTCGTCACCGCCGTCGGCGGGAAAACCATGCTCGTCTGGAGGAATGTCAACGACCCCAACCAGCTCTGGACCGTCTCCAAGGTCCAATTCAGCACCAACCTTTACGTCTTTTACAACCAGGGCGCGCCGGGCGGACTCAATGCCCCCAGCTACGGCGACAATATCACCCTGTCTGGCGTCGGATCCGTCTGGTATGTCGGCGGCGATCTCAATGGCTTCAATGTCATCCGCCTCGCCGAGAACGACGGCTTTAATCTCAATGCCCTCGGCGGCTGGCCCGCCGATGTCGCCACCCCCGTCGGCGTCTGGAATTGGTCCGGCGGCGCCCCCAATGAACAGTGGCAGGTCATCAGCAGCGATACCTTCCCTAACCCCGCCCCGCACAATTGGGTACAGGTCGGCGTCGTCAACAGCATCAGCGCCGTGGCAGACGATCACGCCGCCAATTTTGCCCCCGTCTCCATGGGCACCCGCGGCTTGGACGAACGCACCATCTTCGACAAGATCGACAGCCCCGGTCACGGCTTTGCCCTGCGCAGCCGCTACCACGGACGCTTCCTCCATTACAATGGGCCCAATCAACCGCTCGGCTGGGCCTCCCCCATGTCCCTGCGCTGCCTCTGGACCTCCGCCCCGTTGTCCTCCCAGGGCCTTGCCATCCGTCCCTTCCTCGATGACACCCAGGACATCACCTTTGTCGGCGGCGACAACCCCGGCACTCCGATCAACACCGGGGATTGGCGCGGCGGCCAGGATGGCCAGTGGTTGCATATCCTCGACGTCAACGCCGAACTGGCCGCAGCCGGCCGGTAGGGCCGCCTCGGCCCGCTGCCACGCGTAGAGCGTCTACCCAAAATCATTCCGGATAGCGGAGTGCGCTGGAGGGCACCGCGCCGTCGGTGCTTTTGAGAGCATTGCGCTCTCCGCGGAAGCGACGGCGCGGTTGCCGGCGCCCGCCGGCGCTGCCCTTCGGGCTGCCTGCGGCAGGCTATCTCGCTCCGCTCGATTCCCTCCAGTTCCCATCCGGAGGTCTTTTTCGGCAATCGCTCTAAACACTCATTCCCCGCGCCGTCACCGCTCCGGCCCCGTTTTTCTCCTCCAGAAAACCACGTTCCCCTCCTGATAATCAGGACGAAAGTTCGCCTGCAGGTATTGCCAGACCAGCGGCGCCCGCACGGCATTCGCGACGTGATCCACGGAGCCCTGCTCCGGAAAAGCCGGGACGAGCGCGGCCACGACGTGCGGATCGCTCTGCAGGATGCGAATGACTTCCCGCTGGAGCTCTTCGCGTTCGTAAAATGCCACCTCGACTTGCCGAATGGGGCACCGCCGATCGAAAAGAAAATAGAGCAGTGGGCGGTTCGAGAAATCGAAGAACGTCTCCTCCGGCGCGAGCCGTGCGAGGTAGGCGCCCGCCGCGCGCACGGTCGCGGCGTCTTCCGCGAACCAGAAGGCGCCCTGCGCCCGCGCCGGCTCGGTCAGTTCCATCGAGTCCTTCGGGTCCAGCGGCCAGTAGGCGGCGCGCGCCCGGGCCAGCACACTCGGTTCGCTCGCCCGGCTCGGATCCAGAGGGCCATGGGCCTGACGCAGCCACGCCGTCACGGCCAGATGCGTGGCCGGCTGCGCCATGGCCAGCAGGAGCAGCGCCGCGACCGGCGACGCCCACCGCCACCAGCCCGCCGGGATGAAGAACGTGGCCGCCACGAGCAAAGCCGGGGCTGCCACCGGAAAATACAGATGGTGCCGCTCCGCGTAAGAAATTGCCATCAGCACGATCCAGATCGCCAGCGTGAGCAGGGCGCCGAGGCGAGCCCGCCGCCCCGGCGATGCCGGCGCGCGCGTCGTCAGCGCCACCGCCACGAAGAGCAAGGCCGCGCACCAGATGAGGTAAAGCTGTGCGCCGCGATCGAACAGCGCGCCCAGCAGCTCCGGGAGGTGCGGCAACGTGGCCACGATCGCCGGGGCGTCGAACGGCGTCAGACTATAGACCGGTCCCAGCGTCGCCATCTCGCCGAAACTGCCCCGGACAAAGGCCGGGAAGAATCCCAGCGCCAGCATCGCCAGGATCGCCGGCCCCGCCGCGGCCAGCAGTCCCAGGCCGGCAGAGCGAAATCCCCCGCGCACCCGGCTCGCGGCGAAGAGCAGCGTGGCCAGGCCGCACACGCCCATTTCCATGCTGGTCAGCCAGGCCACGATCACCCCCGCGCCGGCCCAGGAGAGCAGGCGCGGCTTCCGCCGGCGCACCGCCGCCGCCATGGCGGCCAGCGAGAGCAGGCCGGGCAGCACGCGCAGGTTGCCATCCGCCGTCCCCATGGAGGCGCCGAGAAAGTAGGCCGCCACTCCCGCCTCCGGCGAACTGCTCACCGCCGCCGTCAGCGCATAGCACGCCACCGAGTTCAGCGCGCTGATCGCTCCGCGCCCGCTCAGCGAGTGCCCGATCGTCTCCGGCCCCGTCCGCAGCAGCACTAGATCCAGCCAGCCATCCTGGATCAGGCCGTGCGCGGGAATGATGTCGCGATAGAGCATCCGCCCGTGCAGCGCCTCCGAAGCCGGGACCACGTGGTAAGCCGTCTCGAAAAAGCTGAAGCGCGGCTTCCCTTCCGCGGTCGTGAGGCTCGTCGCATCCTGGTAACTGTAAACCGCCAGCGGAAACGTAAAGTAAACCACCAGCCGCCGCAGCCGCCGTCGCGCCTCCGCGCTATTCCGGATCAGCGCGCGCAAGACCAGCGGCGTCACCACCGCCACCAGTAGGGGTGCCCAGCCCGCATGCCGCAGTTCGCCCGCGAAAAGCCGCGTCTGCCCGACCAAGGCCAGCGGCGCCAGCGCGAAACAGAGATGCGCCGGCAGACCCCCACCCGCGCGCGGGCGCAGGAACACCACCGCCAGCCGCACCGCCACCACCAGCGCCAGGGCCATCTGCCGCTGGAAAGCGAGCCCCGACAAATCCAGCAAGGCCAGATAAACCCCCGCGGTCGTCGGGAGCAGAATCCAGTCGCGCCGCGTAAACCGCGCCGGGAGCGCGCGCAGCGCCAGGGATAGGCCCAGCGCGATCGCCGTCGGCACCGTCGCATAGACGAGATCCCGGTCGATCATCACCAGCCAGATCGGCACCAGCATCGCCATGGCCGCCGCATTCCGCGCCCACGCCCGCGTCTCCACCGCCGCCAGCCGGTCCAGCACCGGCCGCAGCGCCCACGCCACCAGGATCGGCAGCACCACCACACCCGCGAGGAAGTAGAAAGACGCGTGCGCATCGAACCCATGCGCCGTCGCAAACCCCGGCAACTGCCCCGGAGGCGCCGGCCTCATCCAGTGCGGCAAAAGCGCGATGGCCATCGCCAGCCCCCAGAGCGCCGCGCAAAGCGAAAGCACCCGCTCACGGAGTATCATGGGCTGGCCGGGAACGCCCTGCGAGGCAGCTTGCATCTTCTTTGCTTCCATCAAATTCGATCCCGGAAAGCTGCTGAGAACCGCCCGTCAGGACAAGCATAACCAACCCCACCGCTCCACCGCAGGGCAAGGAGCGGCGGCATCTAGATCGTAGAATCCACCAGAATCCCCGCGAAATACATTTGGCAGTATTCTGGAACAGGGCTGGCGATAGCTGTTAAAATTGGAGGCCCGAGCCTATCACCCCACTGGCCGAACCACATATGGACTTTAAGCAAATTGCAGCTCACTTCCGCGATGAGTCGACGCCGCTAGTTGTAACGCGAGTGACCATAATTTCCGATAGCGGCGATTTCACCGGACATGGAAAACTGCGCCGGATAGAAAATAGTCTCAATCTCGAGTTAATGCTCGACGGAGAAGAAAAACTGCCTTCCATAGGCGGATCCTATACACAGGATCAATTTTGGAAGATCGGGGGATTGATCGAAGGTACGGTGCCATTTTGGGGCGTCAGCCTCCCCCACGAGCAAACCTATCACTCGGCGCGATTCACAACGCGTACCGCTCATTTTGACTTCAGTCGCATCCACCATTTAACGGTCCCCTTCGAAGATTACGAATTTCGTGATGCTATCTTGCGCGCTAGTTTAAGCCCCGAAGAAAAGCTCGTTTCTACGACGGGCGAAAGCTTAGTTGCCAGATTGGTGGATTTCAAAACCGTATGGACTGATACATCGACTAAAATCGTGGAGCAGAACCCTTTCTTGGGAAAACTTCAAAATTCACGACGCGACACGTTAGGTTGTGTTTACGAATTATCTGTACGAAGAGGTGAAAACGTGCTGAAAAGCTAGGGATGAGCGAAGAGCGAATCCGCAAGATCATCACCGACAGCATTTGGAAGAAACTGGAAGGGGCATTGGCGGTGGCCAAACATTCTGCGGCAGGAGCGCCGCCGAAGTTGGCGGATCGAGACTTTCTGGAAGCCCTTCTT